>JAYRFH010000129.1:0-4391 GCA_041908405.1 Candidatus Zixiibacteriota bacterium | reverse complement strand
GTGCAGGGCGATGGCGCGGAGAAGACTATCGCCGCAGGTATCGACTATTTTAATACGCGTGACGATATCGACCTGCTCATCGTCGGTCGTGGTGGTGGATCGCTCGAGGACCTCTGGTGCTTCAATACTGAGGTCACGGTTCGTGCTATCGCGCGCTCACGTATCCCGATAATCTCCGCGGTAGGACATGAGATCGACGTTACCCTTTCGGATTTGGCGGCGGACCATCGCGCGCCGACCCCCTCCGCGGCGGCCGAGCTCGCTGTCTGGTCCAAGAAAGATTTCCAGGAATTACTGCGCGGAACCATCTCAACTCTTGCCGGAGAACTCCAGTACTTGGTGGAGCAGGCTCGTGCGACCTTGACTTCCATTCTGGAGCGACCCACATTCCGCCGGCCACTCGACAGAATTCGTCAGCATCAGCAAACTCTCGACTTCATGCGCAAAGGACTCGACAGCGCCGGAAAATACCATTTTGACGCCCACAAAAACCGGCTATCTTTGCTCATCTCCCAGCTAGAGGCGCTGTCTCCGCTCAAGGTCCTGGCGCGTGGATACTCGGTGGCGCGCAAGTTGCCCTCCGGTCCGGTGCTGGTGGCCCAAAGCGAAATCTCGCCCGGCGATAAACTCGAGACAGTCTTGGCAAAGGGAAAGATCATCTCCGTCGTTGAGTCAACGTCGGAATGAAAGAGAATCATATGGCGACCAAAAAGAAATACGCGGACTTCGAATCCGCCATGAACCGCTTGCAGGAACTGACCACCACGCTCGAGTCCGGCGAAGCCAAACTCGAAGAGGCGATCGAACTCTATACTGAGGGTCTGGAGATTGTCAAGTTCTGCGATCAGAAACTGGCCGAAGCGGAGAAAAAGATCAAGATCATCACCGAACAGAACGGCCAATTGGTCGAATCTGATTTTGAGGGAGAGAAGTAGTGGCCCCCACCACGGCCATCGATGGCAAGCGCTATCTCGAACAGAATCGTGTTCTGGTCGACCAACTGCTTGACCGCTTCACGCCCTCCGCGGACTTGCCGCCGAGATCCATTCACGCCGCGATGAGCTATTCGCTCATGGCCGGAGGAAAACGGATCCGCCCCATCCTCTGTCTTGCCGCGTATGAATATTGCGCGCAGGGGAGAGTAACTGATTTGGATCGTGTCTATCGGGCGATGGCCGGACTGGAGATGGTCCACACCTACTCGCTCATCCATGACGACCTCCCGTGCATGGATGATGATGACCTCCGCCGCGGCATGCCGACCTGCCATAAGCAGTTTGGCGAGGCGATTGCCGTCCTGGCTGGCGACGCCCTGCATGTTGTCGCTTTCCAGCTCATGGCCGAAACCGGCAATCCGCAGGTTGTCCTTGAACTTGCCGAAGCAGTCGGAACTTCCGGCATGATCGGGGGACAGGTCGCCGATGTTGAGGCCGAAGGGAAACAAGTCAGCCAAGCTGATGTTGTATATATTCATACACGCAAGACCGGCGCCCTTATCCGGGGCGCGGTCAGGATCGGTGCGCTTTTGGCCGATACCGACGCCGCGACCCTCAAACGGCTGACCACGTACGGCGAAAAGATCGGGCTGGCGTTTCAGATCATTGATGATATTCTGGATATTGAAGGCGACCAGAAAAAGTTAGGCAAACAAGTCGGGTCCGATAGTAAAAACCAGAAAGCGACCTATCCCGCGGCCGTCGGTTTGGATCAGGCCAAGAAAGACGCGGGCAAACTGATCGATGAAAGTCTCGCTCTGTTCGATGATGACAATATGCTGACCTTTCTTGCCAAGTTCATCGGACACCGTGAGCAGTAAGACGTATATAGCGAGCACATGAAATATCTGCCGAACATACACTCTCCCGAAGACCTCAAGAAATTGAATCAGGAGGAGCTTGTCCTCCTGGCCGAAGAGGTGCGTCAGGAGATCGTCGCGGCAGTCTCCGAGACCGGCGGCCACCTCGCCTCCAATCTCGGCGCTATCGAACTGACCCTGGCGCTCCATTACCTGTTCGACTTCAAGCAGGATCGTCTCGTCTGGGATGTCAGCCATCAAACCTACGCTCACAAATTAATCACTGGTCGTGGCGACCAGTTGAAAACTATCCGCCAGTATCATGGATTGGCTGGCTATGCCAAACGGTCTGAGTCCGAGTATGACCACTTTGGCGCGGGGCATGCCTCAACCTCTATTTCTGCCGCGCTCGGTTTTGCGCTCGCCCGCGATTTGCAGGGTAAAGACCACAAGGTTGTCGCGGTTATCGGCGATGGCGCCATGACCGGTGGACTGGCGTTCGAAGGAATGAACAACGCCGGCTCCCTCAAGAAGAACCTGCTGGTGATTCTGAACGACAACACCTGGTCTATCTCGAAAAATGTCGGCTCCATCTCCAAATATCTCACCGGCATCATGGCCGACGAAAAGTTCCAGCGCCTTCGCACCGAGGTCTGGGAACTGACCGGTAAATTCAAACGCCGTGATAAGATCCGTGACACCATCAAAGGGATAGAGAACTCGATCAAGGGCTTCCTAGTCCCTGGAATGCTCTTTGAAAAACTGGGCTTCAAATATTTCGGCCCCATCGACGGCCACGATCTGCCGTTGCTTATCAAAACTCTCGAGGACTTGCGCCACATCCACGGCCCGGTGATGCTGCATATCGCGACCAAGAAGGGGAAAGGGTATCTTCCCGCCGAGGATGACGCCTTCAAATATCACGGCATCGGCAAGTTCGACAAAGTGACCGGCAAAGCCGCGGCATCATCGGCCAACCTTCCCGCCTATACTAATGTCTTCGGTAAGATCATGTGCGAGCTGGCCGAAAAGGATAAACAGGTTGTCGCCATCACCGCGGCGATGTGCTCTGGTACCGGACTGGTTGAATACTCAGAGAAATATCCGGATCGCTTTTTCGATGTCGGCATAGCCGAAGGTCACGCCGCTACTTTCGCGGGTGGACTCGCCGCCGATGGCATCAAGCCGTACCTGACCATCTATTCAACATTCCTCCAGCGCGCCTATGATCAGGTCATTCACGACCTGGCTATCCAAAAATTGCCGGTCGTTATCTGCATGGATCGCGCGGGGCTGGTCGGTGAGGATGGCCCCACTCACCATGGTGTCTTTGATATTGCCTATCTTTCCACCGTCCCGAACTTGACGCTCTGCGCTCCCAAAGACGGTAATGAACTTCGCGCCATGCTGCATCATTCGGCGGACAATAAGGTCCAAGGAATCGTTGCCGTGCGTTACCCGCGAGACACCGTCCCCACGCCGATGGAGGACGAGGTGCAGCCGATCGCCTGGGGTAAATGGGAAATGCTGACCAATCAGTCGCCAGTCATGATCCTGGCGGTTGGCTCAATGGTCCAGCCGTCGCTTCATGCCGCCGAAAAACTGG
This sequence comes from Candidatus Zixiibacteriota bacterium, assembly GCA_041908405.1. Lineage (GTDB taxonomy): Bacteria > Zixibacteria > MSB-5A5 > GN15 > FEB-12 > FEB-12. The sequence goes on along the minus strand of JAYRFH010000129.1, from coordinate 990 downwards.
CCGAACGTGGTCTGGATGTCGGCGTGGTCAACGCCCGCTTCATCAAACCGTGGGATCAGGCGATGCTCGACCAGATCAAGGCCGAGTCAAAAGTGATCGTGACCATAGAAGAGGGTCAACTGCGAGGTGGATTCGGCCAGGCAATAGCTGAACATCTGATCTCCTCAGGATGGGATGGCAAGTTCAAAGCGCTGGCGATCCCGGATGGCTTCGTTACGCATGGTAGCCGCGCGCAACTGCTCAAAGATGTCGGCCTCGATATTGAAGGTATTACCAATTCACTGGAGCAGTTCTTGCAGCAGCAGGCGAAATCCAACGCCAGCCTTTTCCAGCGGCTCATCTTGAACAACTTCTCCCGCCGCAAAGACTCGGTCAAAAACGTCGGCTGAACGCCGCCCGGTTTGCTCATGTCGCTCGCCGCGATTTGTTCACTTGATTTCTCACCATCATTCATCCTATGTTTGTCGTAGGTAACCTATGCGCTTTGGACTGATAGCCAACCTCACTCGAATCGGCGCCCGCACGGCGATCAATACCGTCCTCTCATGGGCCAAACAGCACGGCCATGAACTGATCCTCTCAGCTGACTTGCAGAAGGCGGTGACCGGCGACTACAAATTCGTCCCGCAGGATGAACTCGCCGCGCAGGTTGATATGATCGTTTCGATGGGTGGCGACGGCACTATCCTTGGCACTGGCCGCTCAGTCGGCGCATCAGGGACTCCCATTCTCGGCGTGAACCTCGGCTCGCTCGGCTTTCTTACGCCTCGCACTCCCGATCAGATTATCCCCAGTCTTGACGCAGTCGTGGCCGGCGAATACAAGATCGCCGAGAGAATGCTCCTCAAAGCACTCGTCTACGGCAAGGAAGTGACCGAATTGTCCACCGCCCTCAATGATATCGTTCTGGATAACGGCCCATCCAGCCGCGTGCTTGATATTAATCTCCGCGTGAATGGGGAAGATGTTGTCACCTACAAAGCCGATGGC
>JAYRFH010000128.1:0-4525 GCA_041908405.1 Candidatus Zixiibacteriota bacterium | reverse complement strand
GTCTGCTTACCGGCGGATATATGCTCCTGTTCTTTGGCTATGTTGAGAACTACGCTCTGTTCGCATTGTCGGTTCTCGGACTTGTTCTCATCGGCGTGCTGACACTCCAGGGGAGAGCAAGTAAGTGGTCCATTCTGATTCCGCAGGCACTGGCTATCTTCTTTCATGTTCTTGGATTCTTCCTCTTGCCCGCGACAATTCTGGTGCTGACTTACGGCACTCCTTTGTGGAAAAAAGTGACTCGTATCTCCTCGGGCAGAAAGATGCTATGGGGAGGAACTATTGCTGTTGTCTCCATATTGCTGTTTCTCTTTGCCCGGAGCCAAAGCGCTTTTTTCCGTTTTGCTTTTGTTCCCTTGACCCCTGACCGGTTCACGACCGGCGGTTATACGCTCTTTAGTCCGGCACATCTGGCCGACTTGCTCAATCTTCTGCTCCTGCTTGTACCCGGAATCTTGTTACTCCTTCTGTTCTTACCGGTCAAACAGAGTAAGACAGCGCAGGCTACTTCAGTACGGGGATTTCTTCTGCTGGCTTCCGCAGGAGCATTGATAGCAATCGCTATTCTCGACCCAAAACTGGGGATGCCCCGCGATTGGGACCTCTTTTCATTTGTCGGCATCCCTTTGGCGGTACTTCTGTATTGGGTTATCCTCTCTTCATCGATGGCGGAACGCACACGGTACTCTATCGCAATTCTGGCCATCGCGCTCGGTTTGCTCAGCCTTGCGCCGCGAGTGTTGATGCAAACCGATTCGAAGGTCAGTGCCCAAACCTTTGAGGCATACCTGAAGCTTGACCCGGATCGCAGTCGCACCGGCATGTACATTCTGGCCAATCACTACGTAAGGGTTGGAGAGAATGCCAAAGCGACCGAGATCGAAATGGCTCGTCGCGCCATGTTTCCCGCCGAGAACTACCTCCAAAGGGCACGACAGGCCAGTCAAGAGGGGAGATTTCAGGAGTCAAAGTCGAACATCCTCATGGCGATCCGCGAGAACGGGAACTTCGCCGATGCATGGCTCGGTCTGGCGATGTGTTATGAGGCTGAATTGAAGCACGATAGCGCGCTGGCGGCGGCGCAGATCGCTGACGGACTCAACCCATACAATTTTGTCACGCGCAACCAGATTGGTTTAGCATATATGGGACTTGACCAGGTCGAGAAGGCGGAGCAGATCTTTCTTGATTTGGAGAACTCTGACTCAACCCGCTACGAGCCGCCATGCAACTTGGCCAATGTCGCACGAGCTCGTGGTGATATCAAGAGATACGAGACCTATCTGGATAGAGCCGCCAGATTGTCAAGCGCTCCTCCTGATATCGCGCGTGAACTCGGTGACCACTTTCTAAAGCAGGGGAAACTCGATCGCGCCGTGGTCTACTACCAGATTGCCCGGGATAAAGGTCTGGATGCTGCTACCGTGAGAGATCTGCTTGAAAAGAACCCCCAGCTCAAGCCATTGCTCAAACTGGGGGAATAAAACTACAAAAGGAATATCCCCTACTTCTTCGTCCCCAGAAACGCCTTCAGATCGTTGAAATCGTTGTCATCCGCGACAGAGTACGCTTCGTCGACATACTCGATCATCCCATCCGGGCCGACCACAACGACCGCCCGCTTGAAATACCCCCGCTCTTCGTTCCAGACCCCCATCGCCTTCCCAAACTCCCGCCAATGATCCGACAACAGCCGGAAGGGCAGATTGTGATGTTTCGCCCATTCCTGATGGCTGTAGACCAGATCGGCGGAGATAGGGAGAACTTCGACACTCAATCCCTCAAACTGCGTGATGGCGTCGCGGAAAGTGCAAACTTCCTTGGTGCATCCACCCGACCAATCGGCGGGATAAAAGGCGAGCAGATAGCGCTTCCCTTTCAGATCGGCAGAACCAAGACCATCCCAATTGACTGCGTCTTTGGTCGCGTAGGGCAGTTTGAACTGCGGAATAGTGTCACCAACCTGCGGCATGGCAAATACCCTTTCTGTGGCGAATCCGGCGACTGATATCAACAGAATGATCAGCACCGGCAAAAGTGTCCTTCGCATCACGGCTCCTTCTGTTTCGTTCATTCGTTTTTCCCTGAACAAACGGGAGTGACCAATGGTTTCCGGGTCTGACAGCAGGAAATTAGCTATTGACGAACCGCCCCCGGAGACGTTGTTTCCGGCCAGAAAGCACGAAAGAGAGAATGGCAAAACACAAGATCACCCTAATTCCCGGCGACGGGATCGGCCCCGAAGTCACCGAGTCGACCGTCCGCGTTATTGAAGCCGCCGGGGTTGATATCCAGTGGGATTCCTTCGAGGCAGGCATGGCCGGTATCCAGAAATATGGCGAGACAGTCCCGGATGCCCTGATCGATTCCATCAAGGAAAACAAGATCGCCCTCAAAGGCCCGCTCACGACCCTGGTAGGGAAAGGGTTCAAGTCGGCCAATGTCACACTTCGCCAGAAGCTTGACCTGTATGTCAACCTGCGACCGGTGAAATCCATCGGCGGAGTGCCGAGCCATTTCGACAAAGTCGACCTGGTGATATTCCGCGAAAACACCGAGGATCTCTATACCGGTATAGAGAGCATGGTATCGCCGGGCGTCATGACCGCGATGAAGGTGGTCACCGAAAAAGCCTCCGCCAAAATCGCCCGCTGGGCATTCGAATACGCGCGCCAGAACAAACGCAAAAAGATCACGCTGGTGCACAAAGCGAATATCATGAAGATGACCGATGGTCTCTTCCTGAGGACATTCGAAGAGGTCGCCAAAGAGTACCCGGATATCAAAGCGGAAGATAAGATCGTCGATGCCCTCTGCATGCAGTTGGTGATGGACCCGACCCGGTTCGATATGCTGCTGTTGGGGAATCTGTTCGGTGATATCGTTTCGGATCTCGCCGCCGGTCTGGTCGGCGGACTGGGTGTGGTGCCGGGCGCGAATATCGGTGATGAGTACGCGGTATTTGAGGCGGTCCACGGGACCGCGCCGGATATCGCCGGGAAAAATATCGCCAACCCGACCGCGCTGATATTCTCATCGCTTCTCATGCTCCGCCATATTGGCGAGGTAGAGGCGGCGGATAGGATATGGAAAGCGATGGTCTTGTCGCTCGCGATGGGGCACCACCTGACGCGCGACCTCGGCGGGACCTGTTCGACCACTGAATTCACCGACGAATTGATCAAGGAAATAAAGAGCCGGTCATAGGACGCGACCGGTGGAGGGGCCTCTGGGGTTTGGTGTTAGGGAAACGCCAAACCTCTTTTTGTTGCCCCACCATGAATGGTGGGGTACGGGTTAGTCAGCGGGATTCCCCCCCTCAACTTTCCCGATGCATCCATTTCCCCGGTCCATTATATTCCTGACATGACACCTATCATGCCGACCGAAGGACTCATGTGCTGGAGTTGCGGCAAGCCGACCGGCATCACCGGCAAGGTCTTCCGCAACGACACCTGCCCGCAATGCAACGCCGATATGCGATGCTGTCGCGGTTGCCGCCATTTTGATCCGACCCGACGCTTCCAGTGCCGGGAGACGATCGAGAGTAATATCGTAGAGAAAGAGAAATCGAATTTCTGCGATGTCTATCAGGTTCGCGAAGTGGTGAAACGTCCGGGGGGCGTCTCAACCCAGGGCCCGGAAACGAAAGACAACCGGAAGAAGAAGTTCGACGATCTGTTTAATGACTGAGTAGTTCACGGGATTCGGGCTTCGACTACGCTCAGCCCGATGGTGCGTCGGAACCTATATGGAGGGTTTCTCTTCTGGCCCACCACTCACAATAGTACTATTCCGTACCCCACAATTTATGGTGGGAATCAGATCACCACTGCTCTTTCCTGAATTTCCCCAACACGTCTAATACGTACTTCAGATCGCTCTCGGTGTGGTCGGCGTTGACCTGAAAACGTATCAGTTCGTCGCCACGAGGCACTACCGGATAATTCAGGCCGGTCGCCAATATGCCGTTCTCAAATAGGTATTGGACCAAGCGGGTCGTTTTCGCCGTGTCGCGGACCATCAATGGTGTCACCGGATGCGGGCTGGAGAGCGTCTCGTAGCCGAGATCAGTCAGCCCCTTCTCAAACATCGCCACCAGTCTGTGCAGGTGGTCGAGCAATTTTCGGCCATCGGCTGAGTCGAGCAGGTTGATCGAGGCCAGCGCCGCCGATGCTTCCCCCTGCGTGATCGGATTGGTAAAGATATAGAGCGGATTCCGCTCGCGCAGATAGCGGATCACTTCCTTCTTTGAAACGATATACCCGCCATTCACGCCAAACGCTTTACCGAGCGTGGCGACCAGAATATCTACGCCATTCGCCTTGCAGATCTCTTCGGTGCCGCGACCAGTCTCCCCGAGTGCGCCGACACCGTGCGAATCATCCACTATCAGCACGATCCCGCGCGGGAAGAGATGATTATGCTTCGCCACGATAGCCGATATCTTATCCAGCGGCGAGTAGACCCCGCGCATCGAGAAGACGCCATCGGTGATGAGCAACAGCGTGTCGCACTGACCTTC
>JAYRFH010000127.1:0-16850 GCA_041908405.1 Candidatus Zixiibacteriota bacterium | reverse complement strand
TGGTCTATCAGCACCTTGTGCTGACGGTCGCGTTTATCACTCTCGTCATCACCGGATTTGCGCTGCGTTACCCGGATGCATGGTGGGCGAAGGGATTAGGCTCGCTTGGTATCCAGGAGGATACCCGTTCGGTGATCCACCGTATCGCGGCCGTCTTCCTCTGCTACATTTCGCTGCATCACGCGATCTTCCTGCTCTTCACGCGTCGCGGCAAGAAAGAGTTGCGCGCCTTCTGGCCGACCAAGCAGGATATTGTCAACGTGAAGCAGAATCTCATGTACTACATGGGCATGGTCAAAGAGCGTCCGAAATTCGATCAGTACGATTACACCGAAAAAGCCGAGTACTGGGCTCTCGTCTGGGGTACGTTCATCATGGCTCTCACCGGCTTCATCCTCTGGTTCCCGACCTTCTTCACTGAGTTCATGCCCGCCTGGACGGTCAAGATCGCGGAGACCGTTCACCTCTACGAAGCCTGGCTCGCGACGCTCGCTATTGCCGTCTTCCACTTCTTCTTTGTGATCTTCCATCCGGATCAGTATCCGATGTCGCTGACCTGGATCACCGGTCGCATGACGGTCGAATCCTGTGAGCATCACCATCCGGCCTGGTATGAACGGATGAAGGCCGAAGGGAATGTCGAAGAGGAACCAACGAAGAAGGCAGAGACGAAACACTGACGATGACACGCTGAATTGCTCAATATGTACTGAATGGTCACCTCCAGTGCATAGGGCATCAGGGCCGCGCAAGCGGCCCTGTTTTGTTATTAGGCGCGCTACAACCACTTGTGGATAATCCTATCTCTCTACTTGTCTCATAGGTAACAGGTTACCCCCGTCACAATCTCTCGCAAAACCCGCTTGACCATCTGTAAGGATTGTGTTAAGGTTATCGCGATTTGTGTTTGACCAGCTTCTCTGATCCATGGAACAGGAAGTGCAACCATGTCACCGCGAGCCATAATGCTAAGACGATTACTCCCCCAGGAAACCAGCTTCTTTGACTTTTTCGAGAAGCACACCAAACTCTCGATCGAGGCCTGCCGCGAACTTGACTCTGTCGCCGGCAATCCCACTGAGTTGATAACACGTTCTCAGCGCATCAAAGAACTGGAGCATGCCGCTGACGATATCACTCACGAGTGTATCGAAGCGCTGCATCGAACGTTCATAACTCCGATTGACCGCGCTGATATTCATCGGCTGATGAAGCGTCTCGATGACATCATTGACAGCGTCGATTCCGTTACCTCGCGCATGGTCCTGTATGAGATCACCGAGACGCGCCCGGAAATGAAGCAATTCACCGAAGTGCTCATCAAGGCGACCATCGAGATCGATGGCGCCATCGCGCACTTCCGCCATTTGAACCGTGATTCCGATGCCATCAATAACCACTGCCGCCTGATCTACGATGCCGAAAATCAGGGGGACCAGATCCTTCGCTCGGCCCTTCAGCGTCTTTTCAAGACCGAAACCGACTCCATCCATGTTATCAAGTGGAAGGAGATCTTTGAGCGCCTCGAACGCGCTACCGACCGATGCGAAGAGGTCGCGAACATTGTACAAGGCGTGGTAATTGAGGCGTCATAAGCATGCCATCTCTTGAAATAGTCATTATCATCACGGTCGGCATTGCGCTGATCTTCGATGTCATTAATGGCTTTCATGATGCCGCCAATTCCATTGCGACTGTCGTTTCCACTCGAGTGCTGAGTCCCCGCGTCGCCGTCCTCTGGGCCGCGTTCTTCAATTTCACTGCCATGTTTGTGTTTGCGCCACGGGTAGCCGACACTGTGGCCAAGATCGTTAGGATCGATGGTACTGATACCGTGTATGTCTGGGTCGTCCTTGCGGGATTGCTTGGCGCTATTGTGTGGGATCTTATTACCTGGTGGTTGGGGCTCCCTACTAGTTCCTCACACGCGTTGATCGGTGGCGTGGCAGGCGCGGGGCTCGCTTACAAGGGAACTGATGTTATTCACTTTGACATCATTTGGCGAACCGTTCAATTCATTCCACTCGCCCCGATGATCGGATTAGGTATCGGCTTCGCCATCATGCTCATGGTTTTCTGGATCTTCCGCAAATTCCGCCCGGTCGAAGTTGACCGCATCTTCCGTAAAGGACAGCTTCTTTCCGCGGCACTTTATTCGCTGGGACATGGGGGAAATGATGCCCAAAAGACCATGGGGATCATTGTGGCATTGCTCATTGCCGGCGGTACCTTGAAACCAAATACCGAACTCTCGCTTAGCCACCCGGAGACTGCATGGATCGTCATCTCCTGTAACCTGGCCATGGGAATCGGTACCGCTTTCGGCGGATGGCGCATTGTCAAGACCATGGGGATGAAGATCACCAAACTAAAACCGGTGGGTGGATTCTGCGCGGAAACCGCCGGTGCCGCGACGCTATTCATGGCTACGCATATGGGCATTCCGGTCTCCACGACGCACACTATTACCGGGGCGATCGTGGGTGTGGGCGCAACTCAGAAACTAACGGGGATCAAATGGGGGATAGCTGGGCGAATTATTTGGGCCTGGATCTTTACCATCCCCGCCTCAGCGCTCATCTCTGCCGGATGTTTCTATCTCTTCAGATTGATGCTCTAGCCCGACTCACTGACCAAGCTGGTTATCCGACCGATGCCGGGCGATCTGCCCGTCGACCAGATAAATCACGTCCTCGGCGATATTCGTGGCATGATCCGCGACTCGCTCGAGATACCGCGACACCGCGAGCAACTGGATCAACTCATCGGTCCGCTCGAGTTCCTTGCGTATGGCAGCCTTCACATGGTCATACATTTGACGGTGCGCGTTGTCAACCGCGTCGTCCTCGGCCAGCACCTGATGCGCCTTTTGTGTATCCAGTTCCACCAGGGCATCCAGGCTCTTACGGACCATCCCTTGCACTCGGCTGGCCATCGCCGCAAGGTCAAACGGGGGAGTGATATGCGGAAGCAGACTTAACGACAGCGACCGCTCTGCGATATTCACCGCCAGGTCGCCGATTCGCTCCAAATCGTTATTGATCTTAAGCACCGCAATGAGAAACCGAAGGTCGATCGCCACCGGCTGATGCAGTGCCAGTATTTTGAGGCAGTCCTCTTCGATATCCACTTCATGCTGGTCGATCTCGGAGTCGCGCGATATCACTTGCTTGGCCAGCGTGGTATCGCGACTAATAAGCGAGGTTACCGCATGACGCAGGGAGTCCTCGACCTCCGCTCCCAATGTCAGTATCTGTTGTTTGACGCGAGTGATTTCCCGGACCAGATGTTGCGACATGGACTATTGCATCTCCAGAGTTTGTTGCCCGAATATACCGTCTGGCACGACACCTTCAACCAAAAACAGCCGGTTAGCCGACTAGCGAAGTCCGTATTTCACTGTATATACTGTTGTGCCGTAGTGAGTTACTTTACGCTGTACAAATGGTGTACGATGGCGTTTTTTACTGACAGCCCCTGTCAGTGAATCTGTCTATCCTCTCTCCAACAGCATTAGGGGAGAATAACGATGAAAGATCGAATTGCCTCGAATAACGGATACTTAAACTCAAAGTCAGAGGGTAACGCTACTCGTCCATTCAAACTGAAGATCATCCGCACTACCGCGGGAGAAAGAATCCTCCGTATCCACTCGCTCTACCCGCAGAAGGGAGAGATAGTCATCTCACGCGACCATGCCTATTACTTCATGGAGCAAGTGATTCATTTCGTCGCGGCCCTAAATAAGACCGATTGCGAGTCGACATAATGCCCCGTGCTATCCGCGCTTCAGCTTGGCATGCACCGATGCGATCTTCTCCCGAAGACTCACCAGCGTTTCTTCGGCGTTGCGGAGTTTTGTTTCTGTCTCACTCATCCATCCGCGCACCCGCTCGGCATGGTCATCGCTCCGCGCTGTCTCCAGCATCCCCTCAAGCTTCTCGATCTGTCCCCGAAGATGCTCCAATGTTTTTTCGCGGCGTTCAACCTGCTCATTCCAACGTCGTAGATTTTCCTGCATCCGCGTTTTCCACTCGGCGTGCCGTGTCCGGCGTTCCTCCCGAAGCACCTGCAGCCGGTTTATCGCGATTTTCCACGCATCATTTAGCGTCCCCCGCAATGCCTCCCGCTGGTCACGACTCAAGCCGACTTTGAAGATCTCCTGCTGCAGCTCTCTGATCTGCTTGAGTATCCCGGCCGGTTCACCATTCTCAGCCGATTCTTTTAGGCCGATGGCCCTTGCCTGAAACTCGCGTTGCCACTTCAGCTGAATCTCAGCCAACATCCCCCGCACTTCCTGCCACTGCTTCCAGACTGCCTCGCGATCATCTTTGAGGATTCGTACTGGATGTGCCCCGTCCTGGTTTTCCATCGCACTCTCTCGTGGAATCGCCTCAGTGTGAGACTTCATCTGCTGCATAGCCGCCATCAACAGATCCCGAGCGCGGGTCACGGCCCCAAACTCAGCTTCAGAGGTCAGGAATCCGCGCGCCTCTGTTATTTGAGCCTCAAGTACACCACGCTTCGCCTGCGACTCCTCGCGTAGCGAGTGACGTTCCTCCACTTGCCCTGAATGCACCGCGTCGCACACCTCGCGATAGACTTCCCACAGTCGCTGTCTGTCTGTCGGGGCCAGGGGCTTCAACGTCTTGAATAGCTCAAGGATACTTCGCGCTTCATTCCAAAACTCTCGATACCCGGTATCCTTGATCGTACGGCTTCGCCCCCTTAGCCGCTCCATAGAGTCTTCGAGCAGTTTGACTGGCGCAGTCGTTTTCTGATCAACTGGATTGTCAGATGGAGTATCGTTGTGCTCGTCGTCCATTGTCCTCTCGCGTTGGCTGCAAGGTTCAATGAGTTATACGAGAATACAGAGGGGAGAGGCGGTCCAAAATGTGAACCGCCTCCCGAAAAACAGTCTCAGTCCATGCCGACCGGGCGAAGCGCTTCTTTGGAGAAGGCCTTCTCCATCTCAGCATCGGTAAAAACGCCATCCTTGCGGATCAACTTTCCATCGAACCACAATTCGCCGCCGCCGTACTCAGCGCGCTGTATCAGAACCAGATCCCAGTGGATCGCCGACTGATTCCCGTTGAACGCTTCATCGTAACACTGCCCCGGGGTGAAGTGTATCGACCCCGCGATCTTCTCATCAAACAGGGTATCTTTCATTGGATGCAGGATAAACGGGTTCACGCCGATGGCGAACTCTCCCACATACCGCGCCCCGGCATCCGTATCCAGTATCTTATTCAGCTTCTCAACATTGGCGTCGGCCGTCGCCTTGACGATCTTTCCATTCTCAAAAGTAAGCGAGATGGAATTGTAGACCACCCCTTGGTAGAGCGAAGGCGTATTGTACGTGATCGTCCCGTTCACCGAATCACGCACCGGCGCGGTGTAGACCTCGCCATCGGGGATATTTCGATGTCCGTCACATTTCACCGGCGGGATTCCCTTGATCGAAAACCTCAGGTCCGTCCCCGGCGCTACTATGCGCACCTGGTCGGTGGCATTCACCAGCGCAAACAACTTGTCCTGCGCCTTGGACATCTTCGCGTAGTCGGCACAGCATACATCAAAATAGAAATCCTCGAAACTCTCCTGCGAGGTCTGCGCCAACTGCGCCATCGCGTTGTTCGGATATCGCAACACCACCCAGCGTGTCCGCTTGACCCGTTCTTCTAAATGCACCGGCTTGTAGAACAGGGTATTATACTTGTCCATCTGCGCCGTTGGAATGTCTGCCAGGTCAAAAGGGTTGTCCGAGCCGCGCAACCCGATATATGCGTCCGCTCGTTCCATCAATTTTAGATGCAGCTCCATCTGCACTTTGTGCTGTTCATCCGTGGCGGTGCGGGCCCATTGACGGATCAGTGATTCATCATTGTAGAACCAGAATGGGATCGCCCCTTTTTCGGTCGCGATCCGGATGATCTGTTTCCCTAATTCCAGTGTCTCTTTCCCCTTGATCTCAAGGTAGAGCACTTCGCCCTTCTGAAGTTTCAGGGAGTAGTCGATCAATTGCCGACCAAGTATCTCATTCCGTTTATCTTTCATTTCCTGCTCCTGTCAGGTCAGTTTCTTCTATGAGCCTCGAACATAACATATCCGCCAGAACTTCGCAATTTCTTGAGGTAGTCAGCGTATCGTGTTGAAGTGCAAACAATTACGTCGACCGTACTTGTCGGGGGAGTGGTCGACAAGGGAAACCGGACAGCCCCGTGCAGATTTCCCCCAGCCTGCCGATACTCTCCAGAAAAGGGGAACTCATTTTATCAGAAGGGATTCGGGCAATGAAAACAGACTCATTGATCCATGGCGACAAGACCAACGTCGGCAACGGCGATGAATTGCAGCTCGTGTCGTTTAATATTGGCTCCGAAGAATTCGGCGTAGAGATCCTGAAAGTTCAGGAGATCAACCGGATGGTGGAGATCACCCGTGTACCGCAGGCGCCGCACTATGTCGAGGGCGTCATCAACCTCCGCGGCAAGGTCATTCCGATCATCGACCTGCGCAAGCGGTTCAGCCTCGATGTCAAAGAGTACGACAAAAACACGCGCATCGTAGTGGTGGATATCAACGGCAACATCATGGGGATGATCGTCGACGCCGTCTCCGAGGTACTGCGTCTTTCGTCCAGCACTATCGAACCGCCGCCCGAGATCGTCACCGGCGTCAATGCTGAATACATCAAGGGAGTGGCCAAGCTTGAGGATCGCCTCTTGATCTTCCTCGACCTCTCCAAGGTCGTGAATGCCGCCGAACTGGCGACCCTGAGCAACTAAGTCTCAGTCACCAAACAGCAGAAAGGGCCGGTCAACCCGGCCCTTTTCGTTTTTGTAGTGGATAGAATTGTCAGTCGAACTTAAGTAACGAGACTTCGTCGAATAGCACCGCCTCAGTCCCCGCGGGATTGCCGCCCCCGGCACTCAGTCTCACTACCAGCGTATCATCCTCAAACAGCCTGACCGTGTCCTCCAGAGAGTAGTACTGCCAGCTATCGACACTCACTGGGGTCGACTGACGTTCTATCGTCGATCCCGGCGAACGAAGTTGGAATCGAACTGACCCGGCATCCCACCCGTTGAGAGTTTTGGCCCACACCGTCAACCGATACACCGCTTCATCTTTTGGTCCGACCACGTACCAGTCGGCAAATCCTTCTTCCGGAGAGAACTCCGGCACAAGTTTCAGCGACCAGTTTCCGCCCAAAATCGGCACGTCATTTGTGAAATGCTGGATTGAGTCGAAAATTGTGTCGTTCAGATTCCACCCCGCGAACGATGGATAATCCCCGGGTTCAAAACTCGGATTTGTTATCAGATTATCCTGGCCGCTTCCGGGTCCTGAGATATCGTTTTTGCATCCGGTCTGCCATATCAGGAACAGGGCCAGCCCGATAAGCAGCCCCTGCGGCACACGCTTTTTAAGAGTCTCTTGCACCATATTCTTGTACCAAGGTAAGGCATCTAGGACCCAACCGTCCAGACAATTTGTAAGCATCCCGATTGCCCAACCCGACAGAAAACAGTACTTTTCCAGCGGAACGCCATATGAGCACGCAGACCCGCATCAATTTTCTGAATCTCCCCATTGGGCGTGGCCACCCATTCTATCTGGAAGGGATAGTGGAGGCCTGCAATCGCTCTGGCAAAATCAACCTTGTACGATCTGTGGAAGATCTTTTCAGATTGTCTCCGCCGCACTCACGGGTCGCGTGGCGCGGCATCCAGTGGCTTTACCAGATCGGATCCTCGCCAGGGCAATTCGGCAGACTGTATAATAGCCTCAGGCGAAAAAACGACTTCAATCGCGATTCTCTGTTTTTGTCCTATCTCGGCGCCGGAATTGCCAAGCGATTAAGCGCTGCCGGCTCTCCGGTGGTTGTCTCTCACCCAATTCTCGTTCCGATTCTTCGAGGGAAGTGCCACCTTATCTACCAGCATGGTGAACTGGTGGCGCCACGAGAATCGCTCGTCACTGGCGCGGACATGGTCATCGTCCCCACAGAAAGCGTCGCCGACCGTTTTCTCTCAGTCGGAAACAGCCGGGATCAGATATTTGTGTCCGGGCTTTGTATTGAGTCTGCCAAAGTTCGGCAGGCTCATGATTCGTACCAGCTGCGCCTTCAGCGCATCTCCTGCACCGAACCTTTGACTGGCGCGTTTTTCTCCTCCGGCGCGGAACCTTCCGACCATATCTCTAAACTGCTGGCCGCGGCCCAAGCTGCCATCGCCAATGGCCATCGCTCCATCGTTTTTGCGGCGAAAGGGAAGAGGCTCGCCAAACTTGTTCAACCGATCCTTTCTCAGGCAGATTATCCCGCGCGCGTCATAGACTCGGCTAGCGAAATATCGACCGACCTGCACGGACTCACGCTGGTTCTTCACCAGAACCATCGGGAAGAATCCATCCTCTCCAGCCGCTTTTTTCCCGAGTTCGACTTTGTTGTCGCGCCATCCCACGAACGCTCCAATTGGGCGATCGGATTGGGACTTCCGATGTTCATTCTCGAGCCGCCAAAGGGCTCTTTCGCCCCTCTCAACCGTGACCTATTGCTCGAACGTCAAGTGGCGATCACCCTCTCTGAGAATCACGCCCACGCCTTTGGCGCGCGTCTGGATTCGCTTCGCCACCGCGGTCAACTACTCGACATGGCGCGCGCCGGGTGGCAGGGGAGAGATATCACCGGTTTTGAGACCATTGCCAGTCACCTCGCCTCCCGATTCGGCCACGTTTCAAGCTGACCCCGGCTATATTCTGTTTTTCTCTTTGACGTGTTCATCTCCCGATTATATTCCAGCCTATCTATGATACAGCGAAGCATGGCATTCTTCCGCGAATTCGACTCCCGCCTATGGGTGTTAGTCTCCGGATGGTTCGTCGCTGCCCTCGGTTTCGCCGCCTCAATTCCCTTCCTTTCAATCTATTTTCATGGTGAGCTTGGCCTGTCGGCCTCAGAGATCGGTTTCTTTTTCGCCGGTCAGGCGATCGTCCGCGCCCTCTTTCAAGCGGTTGGGGGAGAGCTCTCCGACCGTCTTGGACGTCGTGGCCTCGTCATCCACTCCCAGACTATCCGCGCGGGTTCATTTCTCCTCCTGGGCGTATCGATCGCGTACCATTGGGGATTCTGGTGGATCACCTTGCTCTTTACCATCAACTCTATCTTTGGTTCACTGTTCATGCCCGCGGTCAACGCGCTTGTCTCAGATATCCTGCCGCCCGAAAAACGTCTGTATGGCTATGCCATCGCCCGTTCCGCCTCCAACCTTGGCTGGGCAGTCGGCCCCGCGATAGGCGGCTTTCTTGCCAAAACCTCGTATCCGTCGCTTTTCTATATCTCCGCGGCCCTGACCTTTCTCTCCGCGATGATCTTCCGCCTTTACCTGACGGTGCCGCCTCTGACCAACGCTCCGACCGACAAGTTCCGTATGCGCGACCTGATAGCTGTCAAGGACGACAAAAATCTCGCCATCCATGCCGGTCTGACCTTCATTCTCTATCTCGTCGTCGCCCAACTCATCGCCCCGTTCTCAGTCTACGCCGTGGAAATGATCGGTCTTTCCGAAGCCAAACTCGGGCTGCTCTTTACCGTCAATGGCCTGTTGGTCGCTGTTCTTCAGATCCCGATCACTCGCATGTTCGCTCATAAGACATTCACTTTCCAACTGGCCCTTGGGTCGATGCTCTACTTCGTTGGATATGGGATGATGGGAATACTCATTGGCTTCGAGTACTTCATGCTTGCGCTGTTCGTTGTGACGGTCGGTGAGGTTACCATGTCTCCGCCTGGCCTGACACTGACCTCGCGCCTTGCGCCCCCCGGAAGGCTTGGTCGTTACCTTGGAATCCGCGGCTTTATGGAGACCGCCGGGTGGTCTCTCGGACCACTCTATGGCGGCGTTATCTTGGATCATTTCGGCACACAGCCCGCGATCGCCTGGCTCTTGATATCATCGCTCGCACTGGTCGCCGCGTTCGGCTACTGGCGGTTTGGGCGATCCCTTCCACGAGAATTCAACGTCAAAGAATAGGGAAGAGACTCCCCAAATGAAAAGGCCACCGGTTGACCGGTGGCCTTTGATTTACACTGATTAGTTCATCACTTACATGATGATGACCATCTTGCCCATTTGGATCTTACCGTTCGGCTCCTCCACCGTCCAGTAATAGATCCCCGACACGACCAACTGTGTGTTACGAGTGATCAGATCCCACTCGCCATGCGTAGAGGTCGGGTCCGCCGGATCGACGTCATGCGTGATTTCGCGCACCAAGTCGCCATCCAGCGTGAATATCCGGATAGTGCATTGCGGCGGGAGATTGGCGAAGTTCACTACGCGCTGGCGATCCGGCGCCTTGCCGCGGGTATCCTTCGCACGGCCTTCAAACCCGTCCGCGCGATAGTTACCGTCAAAGCGGTACGGATTCGGGTAGATGTACACCGGCAGATCCTGCGCGGCAACATCCGCCGAATTCGACTGCGGGAACGCAACCTCATAATTCACCGTCACCGACGTCTCAAGGCTACCCAGACCTGATTGCGGTGAACCGAAGTCAAACGCCGTCACGTTTACGTAGTACGGCACCGTCGGAAGGAGATTGTCGATCTCCATCTCATATTCCCAATACTTGAAATACCCGTCCTCGGTCAGGAAGGTGTCGCGCGAGGCCGGCGGGATCGAGTCAGCAAAAAGCACCGGCGGATATGGAGCGTCCGGATAGATCTTCTTTATCTGGGTCGAGACACCAAGCTCGGACCGGTTGAAGTCCTGCGGCTGGAAGTAGAAGATCGAATCCGTCAGGAAGCCCGGCAGACGATACGGATTGTTGACCGAATACGCCTCCGGATCCCAGTTCGGATTTCCGCCACCGTACAGAGCGATCAACTGCTCGCGGGTGAAGGGGTTGTCCTTCAACACATACCCGGAGCCGCCACCCGGCATCTGGGTGGTATAGACGAACTTGTTGTAATCCTCGATATCAAAGCTCGCGTACGGCGCAAACGAAGCCGCCCGCTCATCGCGCGCCAAATACACGCGATACCCCTCGAAATCGGCAACGCGGCTGAATACATCCTTGGTCGTCTCCGAATTCAGACCGTTCCAGCGCACACGAAGTTTCCCTTCGCTCGGGTAGATCCACTTGAGCGGAGCCGGCGGCGGCGAAGCTCCTCTGAAATCCGGAGCGCCGTCACCCGTGTAATACAGCGTGTCCGGTCCAAAGCAGTTCGTGTCGACCACCAGCGGATCGGCCGTGATCGTGTCATACATACACGAATCGTAACAGATACGGAAACTCCCCTTTGAGCCGTTTCCATCCGTATCGACTCCCGGGTTGTCATACACCCATGAGGCCCACATGGCGTTCAGGCCGATATCTTCAAAGTGCACGTTCGCCATGTAGGCGTCCGGATCATACCCGGCATCCAGATTAACGCTCCAGTTGTTGGCGACAGTGTGGAAGTTCTCTCCCGCCACATACGCGAATGAGAGCGGCCCGTCATCGCCCGGCTGAAGCGTGAACGGTCCGAATGACAACAGGTATCGAGTGTCGAACCCGTTGGAAAGATTCTGTGCCAGGGCCTGGTTCGGATACTCCCACAGTGTGTCACTGATGGAGATATCCGCGGTGTAGACCTGATCGTAATCATGCTCGGTGTTGCGCAGGAAGAAATACTTATTGCGATCACCGGCCGGAGTGCCTTTACCGCCCGTCGATAGATCGCGTGTTTTATCGCGGTGTCGCGGCCCGAAATCCAACGGCGCGGAACCGTTCGATACCCACCAGTTGAACGACACATTCAGCGTGTCGCCGGGGGTTCTGATGATTCTGCTTCCCGTGATATGAGGTACCGGCGTCTGATCATTCAGTTTCCCATCGCCGTCGGCGATCCAGGCAATGTACACCGTGTCGCGGAAATAAGTGCAACTCCCCGAGTAGTTAGGCGGGGAAGGAATGTCATTCAAGAAGCCGCAAATGTCATCGATGTACGCGTTGGCATCGCCATTCTCACCCACATCGGCATCGACATATAACCCCATGTAAACGTTGTCCAAACGCTCATTGCTGTTATTCTTGATCGTGTAGTCGAACAGCACAAAGTCTTCGGCATACGAATAGGACCACATATAGGATCGCTGGGAGATTTCGATACCGAGCGGGCGATGGTTGCGCCCGTCGATCTCATCCTGCCCAAGCCCCGGGACACCGGTCGTAAAAGAATCTGTATAGATCGCGATGATATCCTGTTCGGATACCGCCAGCTCGTACCCCTCGGATTCCGGGTCGATGATCGACCGGGTCTTCATCCCGTCGTTCGGCTGGGTCACTGCGTCGTAGGGCTGCATCTCGCGCTGTTGTAGCCAGCCATCCGCGCCCACAGAGACCAGTGTATCCTCGCCCTTGACCGCGCCGATCCAGAAAGCGGCGGCAAAGCAGTATTCGGTATTGGAGCCTTTCGGATACTCGCAGGCTACCAACGCCTGAGCGGTGAAGCAGTCCGAGGGCGCGCCCTGAATGAAACCGCCGGAGCCCGTGGCAAAGGTTCCATAGTTGGTCACCGAAATTGCCATTTTGCCGACGTTATGAAGGGCGGCGCAGTAGGCCGGTGAGGCAGTCGCCCCGCTGATCGGTCCCTTTGGACCACTCTCATCGCGAGGCATGGATCGAGCCACCACGGAGCCGCTCACGACCAGTCCTATCCCAACAGCGAAGACTGTCCGTAGCGTCAAGTTCTTGAACATACGTTCCACAACTCCATCATGTTAAAAGTACGCAATAATTGACGTTGTAATGTGTGAATCCGTTCAGCGAGGAATGTCTCAGGCAGAAATCGACCCGAATTCCAGACTGCCGCTGGCGGCGGACCACAGGCCGATAAGGTCGCCATTTCCCGACCTGATGTCAATGGCTACTTTATGATTACGAGCTTTCCGATCTGGGTCCGCTGCGATGATTCCACTACGAAATAATACAGCCCCGAGACCACTGCCTGCGTGTTCCGAGTGATGAGGTCCCACGACTCATGCATCGCCCCCGGCCCCCCCTCTGGGTAACTATGTTCAAGCCGCTTAATGAGGTCACCATCAAGTGAATAAATCGATATGGTACATACTCTTGGGAGGTTCATGAAATGAATGCGGCGGGCTCGCTCCGGGTCAATCTGCTCCCGATTCTCGTACCCCATCGACGCATAATCCGCGTCAATCCGGTATGGATTTGGATACACAAACGCCTCCAGACCCTGCGCCATTGCCGTATCCGACGATACCTGCGGGTACTCCATCACAAAGTCGTTATATGGACTGGTTTCCAGCGAAAGTAGACCGGCTTTGGGCGACCCGAAATCAAACGCCGTCACCGCAACAAAATATGGGATCGTCGGCAACAAATTCTCCAACTCGTATTCATACTCGTAGTATTTCGGCAGCCGGTCCCCATGTTCCCATGTTACCAGATCATCTGTCCACAATGCTGTGTCACTCGGCGGTGGAACCGCGTCCGGATAAACCTTGCGAATACCCTTGGGCAGATTCAGGTCCGATGCGTTGAAATCCTGCGGCTCAAAGTAGAACAGCGAATCGCCAAATTGGTAAGGATTGGCCAGAGGGTGATTATTTGGATTGAAGATCGGGTCATCAAACGCTTTGCGCAATGAATCCAGCGTGTACGGAATCTCCGTCAGCACCCAGGAATAACCCCCCGGCGCGGTCTGTTTGAGCAGGAATCGATTGTAGTCCTCACGATCGTGCGACGCCACCAGCGAGAGACTCCCCGGCCGACTATCCAGCCCCATATATACCCGGTACCCTTCAAAATCGACCTTGCCCAGAAAGATATCCTTCGAGGTTTCAGAGCGATACCCATTCCAACGGATCGTCAGTTTGCCGAGTTGTGGGATAATCCGAATGAACGGCGCCGGGGGAGGGCCCGCTCCGCGAAAATCCGGTACATTGTCCCCCTCGTAGTAGGTCGTATCCGCCAGCACCGACCGAAACAATGTATCGATCAGTGTGTCATTCTGCGTGAAGGTTGTGTCGATGCGTTCGATCACCGAGTCCTTCACGCAGACGCGACATTTCCCTTCATATCCATCGCCATCCGTGTCGATTCCCGGATTGTCGTACACCCAGGACGCCCAGCGTGAATTGGCCGCCAGATTGTCAAAGTTGAGCGATTGATAGTAAGCATCCGGAGAACTCGGGCTAAACAGCCGGTCAAAATCATCAGGATTCACATGAAAGTTTTCTCCGCCAGTCCAGGCGAACGAGATCGGCAATTGCTGTCCGGGTGCCAGGTCAAATGGCCCGAACGACAGCAAATATCTCGCGTCATACCCGGCGGCCACAATCGCGGCGTTTGATGGCGGCGGCAACCACCCGGAATCGCTATGATCAACCGCGGTATACAGCAGGTCATAGTCAAACTCAGGTCTGCTCATGACATAATATTTATTGGCGTCTCCGGTTGGCGTACCCAAACGGCCTTCCATATTGCGAAACGGGTCACCCACTCGTGGCGCCATGCGAGGGCCAAAATCGAACCGGGGGTCCGTATAATTGATTATCCACCAATTGAAGGAATATGCCAGGGAATCAGCCGGTGTGCGCACCACGCGCGTGCCTACCACACCTCGGGTCGAGCGGGCATCCCATTCATTCCCCGCCGGGTCACCATCCGCGTCGGCATGATATGCCACATTGATCGTATCAATAAATCCGCAACCTTCCATCGCCGGATGTTCTCGATAAAACCCGACGAGGTCATCATTCCATCCCTCAGGACTATTTCTCGATGTGTGCCAGGCGTCTCCATCCACCCAGATCGACATGTAGACATCATTGAGCTGATCCCTTCCGATGTTCTCGATACTGTAATCAAACAGTACGAAATCATCCGCGTACGAATAACTCCAGGCCATCGAGCGCTGCTTCACTTTGATACCTAGCGGACGATGACTCCGACCATCCACCGGGTCAGGGGAGACGATCGACTGCGAGCTGAAGGTATCCACATACCAGCAGACCAGATCCTGTTCGGAAAATGCCTGCGGCGAAAAGAAATCGCTCCGTTCGTCTATCGAATAGTAGCAGAACCCATTGCGGGCGAACCGTTCATCGCAATCCGGCAATTCCGGCTGAAACTCAAGCGTCTGATAAAAATCCTCCGTCCCACAGGAGACCAGTGTATCCTCGCCCACCACCGCGCCTATCCAGAAAGCCCCCACCCACAGGTAGACCAGACTGCTGTTCTTGGGATAAATACAGGAGGGAATCGCTTGGCCGGTGAACGGATCTGGTAGCTCCTGCCCATAGGTCCCGAACGTGCCGTTGTTGGCCAAAGCCAATTGGATATTCCCGCGTCCGTGCGCGATATACTGCACCGGTTCCGCGCGCGCCGCAATCGAACGCTCGCGCTGCTGAAACGAATGCAACGCGTCTTCTTTCGACTGCGGGTACCCCTCGCGACCCTGCACGACGGCACACGCCAGTAATAGAAAGGCCGCTCCACACAACCAGATATTCGGGGAGCGGCCCAATGTCCGATCACGACTCGGCATCGATAGTCTATTCCACCCTACATGATGACAACGAGCTTGCCCATCTGGGTCGTCCCATCCGGTTCTTCCACCACCCAATAGTAAAGTCCGGAAACCACCAACTGTGTGTTCCGCGTGATCAGATCCCAGGAATTGTGCGTGGAGGTTGGATCCGCCGGATCGACATCATGCTCGAATTCTTTCACCAGATCGCCATCCAGCGTGAATATCCGGATCGTGCATTGTGGCGGAAGATTCGCGAAGTGGATCTTCCGCTGACGATCTGGCGCGTTATCGCGCGTCTCTTTGTCACGCCCTTCGAACCCGCTACCACGATAGTCACCATCCAGACGATACGGATTGGGGTAGACATATACCGGAAGGTCCTCGGCTGCTACTGCGTCTGAACTCGCCTGTGGGTATGCTACCTCCGCGCCTACCGTCACCGAGGTCTCCAGGCTTCCCAGGCCCGACTGCGGTGAACCAAAGTCAAACGCGGTCACATTGACAAAGTACGGTACAGTCGGCAAAAGATTCTCTATCACCAGTTCGTACTCGAAATACTTGAAGTACCCGTCCTCCGTCAGGTAGATCGGGCGTTCCGCCACCGGAATGGAATCAGCGTCCAGGATCGTCGGCTTCACCGCGTCAGGGTAGATCTTTTGAATACGCGTTGAGACTCCCAGCTCCGAACGATTGTAATCCTGCGGTGAGAAATAGAAGATCGAATCACCGAGGAATCCCGGCATGCGATACGGACTTGATGAACTGTACGCTTCCGGATCCCAGTTCGGATTGCCGCCGCTGTACAACGCCACCAGATCCGCGCGCGAGTAGGGGTTATCCAACAGCATGAATCCGGCGCCACCCGGCTTCGATTGTACATACACGTACTTGTTGTAATTCTCCTG
This sequence comes from Candidatus Zixiibacteriota bacterium, assembly GCA_041908405.1. GTDB lineage: Bacteria > Zixibacteria > MSB-5A5 > GN15 > FEB-12 > FEB-12. The sequence continues at coordinate 392 of JAYRFH010000127.1, read as the reverse complement.
GTCGAATGATTCGACCACCGAGTACGAGGCCGAGCGGTCGTCCCGGCTCAAATACACACGATAGCCTTCAAAATCGGCGACATGGCTGAAAACATCGACAGCCGTTTCTGACCGAAGTCCGTTCCAGCGTACCCGTAATTCTCCACTCGACGGATACACCCAGAAGAGAGGTGCGGGGGGAGGAGATGCTCCACGGAAATCCGGCGCGCCATCTCCCCGATAATACAGCGTGTCCGGCATCCCGTAGACCGTATCGATCTCCAGAGGGTCGGTGCTGATCGTGTCATAGCTGACATCCGCATAGCAGATCCGGAAATCACCTTTTGAGCCATTCCCATCGGTGTCGACACCCGGATTGTCATACACCCACGATGCCCATACGGCATTCAGCC
>JAYRFH010000126.1:0-9233 GCA_041908405.1 Candidatus Zixiibacteriota bacterium | reverse complement strand
TGAACGTTCGCAAGTTGTTTTCAAATAGCGTGTTAGGCACACACACCGGCGTTTGACGGCACACCCCGCATTCTCCAATAAACAATTGACAACCTCTTAGCGTATAGTAGCTTGATGCTTCCCGGGCGGGCCGGCACGGCCCCTCCGCTATTCGAGACACTCAAGATGAAGGGCGTATCATGAAGAGATTCTTCACGTTCATGGCGATTTTGGCCGCGTGTGCACTACTGGCCGGATTCGCTGTCGCTGCTGACCCCAAACCAAAAGCAGTCGATGTTACGGCGCTGGATGCCTCGGTGGATCCGTGCGCTGATTTCTGGACCTATGCAAACGGCAACTGGTTTAAGGGAAAAGAGATCCCCGCTGAATACAGTTCCTGGTCGCCGATGCATGAAATGTACGAGCGCAATAACACGATCCTCCGGGAGATCTGCGAAGAAGCCGCCGCTGACGCGAAGGCCGCCGCCGGTTCCGCCCGCCAGAAGATCGGTTCTTTCTACAAAGTCGCGATGGATACCGCCAAGATCGAGGCCGACAAAGCCAAGCCGCTGGCCGCTGATCTTGCCTATTTCGCCGCAATGAAGACCCCGGCCGACATTCAAGCCGCTATCAACAAGTTTCATCGCTCCGGTTCCGAGTTCCTGTTCGACCTGTCTGTCGACCAGGATATGAAGAAGCCGGAAGAGATCATCCTCTACGCGTCGCAGAGCGGACTCGGTCTCCCCGATCGTGATTACTACACGCGCACGGATGAAGAGTCAGTCAATCTTCGTGTGAAGTATGTCACGCATGTCGCCAATATGCTGAAGCTTCTGGGCGAAAGCGAAGATGGCGCGCGCAATTCCGCCGAGAAGATCCTGGCGATCGAGACCCGCCTCGCCAACGCGTCGCTGACCAATGTTGAGCTTCGCGACCCGGCCGCCTGGTACAATATCAAGACAGTCGACCAGGCCAATCAGGCGACGCCGAATTTCAACTGGACCGCCTACTTCAAGGCGATGGACCAGCCGCAGATCACCAGTTTTTCCATCTTCCCTGACAAGTTTTTCGCCGAACTGAATACGATGTTGTCGGAAGTCCCGATGGCCGACTGGCAGGCGTATTTCCGCTGGCACCTGGTGCATCAGGCGGCTCCGTATCTCAGCTCCGAATTCATCAATGAGAATTTCAATTTCTATTCCGCGACCCTCTCCGGCGTGAAGGAACTTCGCCCCCGCTGGAAGCGCGTGCTGGTGCATGTCGAGGGAGCGCTTGGCGAAGCTCTCGGCGAGCTGTATGTTGAGAAAACCTTCCCCCCGCGCGCCAAAGAGAAAGCCAATCAGATGGTTCACCATCTGCTCGCTTCCATGGGTGACCGGATCAATGCGGTTGACTGGATGTCGGCTGAGACCAAAGCCGCCGCGCTCAAGAAGCTCTCGACATTTGTTGTGAAAGTTGGCTATCCGGATGTCTGGCGCGATTACTCCAAGTTGACCATCACATCGGACATGCCGTATTTCGAGATGATCCAGCGCGGCGACGCGTTTGAAATGCAGCGTCAGCTCGACAAGATCGGCAAGCCGGTCGACCGTGGCGAGTGGGGCATGACTCCGCAGACGATCAACGCGTATTACAACCCGCTGATGAACGAGATCGTTTTCCCTGCCGCTATCCTTCAGCCGCCGGCGTTTGACCCGGATGCCGATGATGCCTCCAACTTCGGCGCGATTGGCGCGGTGATCGGACATGAGATCACCCACGGATTCGATGATATGGGCGCACAATTCGGTCCCGATGGTTCCTACCAGAATTGGTGGAAAGAAGAGGACATGACCCAGTTCAAGGCCCGCACCGACAAGCTGGTTGAGCAGTACAATAATTATGTCGTGGTGGACGGCATGACCATCAACGGCCAGTTGACCCTCGGCGAGAATATCGCCGACCTCGGCGGCCTGCTCGTTTCCTACTACGGCCTGCAGAAAGCGCTGGAAGGAAAGTCACGCGAGAAGATCGATGGCTTTACGCCCGAGCAGCGTTTCTTCCTCGCGTTTGCCTCCGACTGGCGGACGATGATGCGCCCTGAAGCGCTCAAACTTCAGATCAACACCGACCCGCACTCGCCGTCAGAGTTCCGTCTCCGCGGACCATTGGCGAATATGGTCGAGTTCCAGAAGGCGTTCGGTTGCACCGCCGAGGCGGCAATGCTTCGCACTCCTGAGAATATGATCAAGATCTGGTAAGACAGATCGTCGTCAGGTGACAAAGGGTGGCCCTCCGGCCACCCTTTTTTTACGGCATAAGGGACCTGTTGACATATCAAGTCCACTTTATGTATGTTGGGGAAGGTAATCCGATGACCAATTCATCACCTACTCCCCCGCACGAACACCACCATTATCGTTACTATGATCTAATCATGGCGTTGTTCGTCACGGTACTGCTCTGCTCGAATCTAATCGGGCCTAGCAAGATCTGGAGCTGGGGAGATTTTTCGTTTGGCGCGGGGATACTCTTTTTTCCCATCAGCTATTTGTTTGGCGATATCCTGACCGAGGTGTACGGCTATGCCCGCGCGCGCAAAGTGGTCTGGGCAGGTTTCGGCGCGCTGGTCTTTGCGTCGTTTATGGCGTGGGTGGTACTTGCGCTTCCGCCTGCAAAAGGCTGGGAAGGTCAGGAGGCGCTGCAGTCGGTCTTTGGGTCTACTTGGCGCATCATCCTGGCATCCATCTCCGCTTATTGGATCGGCGAGTTCAGCAACTCATATGTACTCGCCAAGTTGAAGCTGATGACCAAGGGACGGTTCCTTTTTGTTCGCACTATCGGCTCGACGATAGTCGGCGCGGGAGTGGACACCCTCGTTTTTTACCCGGTCGCGTTTTTCGGCATCTGGAGCAACGAGCAGATCATCGCGGTGATGGCCGGAAACTACGCGCTTAAAGTACTCTGGGAGGCGGTCGCCACTCCCTTCACCTACAAGGTGGTGAACTTCCTCAAGCGGATCGAGCGCGAGGACTACTACGACTGGAAAACCGATTTCACGCCGTTCTCGCTGCAGACCGACGACAACTGATTTGGCGCAACATGGCGGCCCGTACATCGTATAATTGGGGAGAGGTTACTGACAGATGGCTACATTCATTCTCTGGTTGATTTTGCTCTTTCTTGCCTGGCCGCTGGCACTGTTGGCGCTGGTCCTCTTCCCCATTGTGTGGCTGATACTTCTCCCCTTTCGCATCGTCGGGATCGCGGTTGATGGCCTAATTGAGTTCCTCCGTGCGCTTATCATGTTTCCGGCGCGAGTGCTGGGAAGTCGCCGCTAACCAAGTCTATTCTATACAAGTCTTCTCCCTGTTCCAGTTAGGCATTGCATGATTTCGACCGGCCGGCTATTTTATGAATAGTGGACCCTGCTGTCCCCGGAGGAAACCATGAAAGCCGCATTCATCCTTACTGCCACATTGCTGATCGCAGCTTCGTCGTACGCCGCGATCATAAATGTCCCGGCCGACCAGCCGACGATCCAAGCCGGCATCAATGCCGCGAGTGATTTTGACACGGTGCTGGTGGCGCCAGGCACCTACACCGGCGACGGGAATCGGGATATAGATTTCGCAGGCAAAAAGGTCTACCTCAAGGGAGGTGGATATTATGGTTCGGATGTGACTATCCAGTGTGGAGGGGCAGATACGGATGAACATATCGGCATCTGGATTCATGCTGGTGAGGATAGTAATTCAGTTGTGGATGGCTTCACGGTCAGCGGCGCTTACAAATTGCTGTCGCCCATGCCGGGATATTACGGCGCGATCCATTGCGACGGAACCTCGCCGAAGATCATCAATTGCACGGTCTCCGACAACGCCCACCACGGTATAGCAGTTTTCAATAATGGCAATCCCATGATCACGGATTGTCGCGTCGAGCGAAATCTGAACGGTATTCGGATCGGCAGAGTGCCGATGTTTAGTGGTGCCAGTGCGCGGATTTCGAGAACGCTGGTGCTGGACAATGACTCGTGTGGTATTCAATTGTTTGACCACGGTGACCATTATATTGAGAACTGCCTGATTGGCAACAACGGCGTGGATGGCATATTCAAATTCGTGGATATGCCAAAGGTTCTTCCCGACAACCCGGCCGGTCAGGATTCCTATGTGTCCAATACCATTGTATTCGGTAACGGGCGGTACGGGTTGTTCAATTACTGGGTCGGTGAGATGTATGTAACATGTAGTGATTCCTGGGGAAACGACAGCGCGAATTATCTGGGGGTCCAGGGTGACGCAGGCGATGGCCAGGGGAATCTCTCCGCTGACCCGCTCTTCTGTTTTCCGGACACTGCGAACTATTTCGTTCGCGACAACTCCCCGTGCGCGCCGGCGAACAATAGCTGTGGTGTGCAGATCGGCCCGTTCGAGGTGAAGTGTAGTTGCTGCATTGGCATGACTGGAAATATCAACCAAAGTATCTCTGATATGCCCGATCTCGCAGACCTGTCGATGCTCATTCACTACTTGACGGTGTCGCCGACAATCAGCTTACCCTGTCGTGCTGAGGCCAATGTCAATTCGGACGCAGCAATACAGGTCGATCTCAGTGACCTTTCCAGACTCATTTATTTCTTGACGATACCTGTTGGGCTCAACTTTCCGCCCCCCTGCAGGCCCCTTTAGGGCGACATGATGACTTACATTTCTGAATTGTCCGGCATTACGCCTTTGATGCTCACCGGCTTTTTTGTCGGGTGGCCGAATCCTCCATCGCCGGAGACACACCTCCGCATTCTCCAGCAGAGCGACTATGTGGTCCTGGCAATCGATGACGAGACTAACCAAGTTGTCGGTTTTGTCACCGCCATCTCGGACAAGATCCTCAGCGCCTATATTCCATTACTGGAAGTACTCCCCGAATACCAATTTCGCGGAATCGGGCGGGAATTGATGGAACGGATGCTGGCACTGCTCGACGGCCTCTACATGGTCGACCTGACCTGCGACCCGAATCTTCAGAAAGCATACCGGCAACTCGGTTTCCAGAAAATGACCGCGATGATGATCCGCCAGTTCGACTGCCAATCCGGTCGCAAGGCATGAACCGGCCCCAGGAGCCGTTTTTTTTTCATCCGGATTGAATTTTTTGTTGAACTCGCAATAGGTGGATATTGTATTAGAAGTACACGTGAAAGGAGGTGGTCCAGTTTTGAAATGCGACACACGTGAGGTGGCTGATAGTTAGCCTCTCCCAACAGTTTTTGTTGGGCTGAGTTAACTAAATCCCAACAGATCAACCGAACCTGACGTCTCCCTAACCGGACCGTCAGGTTTTTGTTTTCCCCCGCATCTCTTCCCCTGTGCATCCGGCGCAACGCATTGCCTAACAGCAGAATAATCGAGTCGTAAAGTCCTTCTTTTATTCCTTATTCTGCGTTGGACAATTTTATCGACTTTTCGCAAACCAACGCTTTCGATTCGGTCAATTCGTACGTATCATGCGAGCCATGCTCATGCTCATAGATTCGGTACCCAAGCGGGAATATCTCCCCATCTCACTGGAGCCGGCTGTTCAGTCTGAAGTGGCATATTCCACGTTCGCTCAAGCCAGCAAAGTGAGATCTCCACACTAGTGTTCTCTCTCCGCCAGAAACCACTGACCATCGGGGACAAAACCGCGCCGCTCCCTATCATTCAGGGAGGGATGGGCGTGGGGATATCGCTGGCCGGGCTTGCTTCGGCAGTTGCCCTTGCAGGAGGGATCGGGGTGATCGCGTCGACCGGTATCGGCAGTCGTGAACGTGATTTCCAGACCAATTTCATTGAAGCCAACAATCGGGCATTGCGCCGCGAGATCCGCAAGGCGAAAGCGGCGACCGATGGCGTGATCGGGCTGAATGTCATGATGGCCAATACCAACCACGCGGAGTACTTTGCCACCGCAATTGAAGAGAAGGTTGATGTCATCTTCTGTGGCGCCGGGCTCCCCATGACCCTTCCGTCCTATCTCAACGGCAGCAGACACACCAAACTAGTGCCGATAGTCTCTTCCGGACGCGCCGCTGATCTTATATGCAAACGGTGGCTACACAAGTATGATTACCTCCCCGACGCGATCGTGGTCGAAGGCCCCAAAGCGGGAGGCCATCTCGGGTTTTCCAGGCTCCAGATTGAGGACCCGGCGTATTCGCTGGAGATGATCCTGGATTCCGTTCTGGAAGTTGCCGACCGTTACGGCGCCTCTACCGGCCAACCGATCCCGGTGATCGCCGGAGGCGGTATCTACACCGGCCAGGATATCCGCTCCATCATGGCCCGCGGAGCTTCGGGAGTACAGATGGGGACTCGTTTCGTGGCCACGCGTGAATGCGATGCCGACCCATTGTTCAAGCAGATGTATGTTGAGTCTCAGCGGGAGGATATTGCGATCATCCAAAGTCCGGTCGGCATGCCGGGGCGGGCGATCCGCAATGCATATCTCAGAGATGTCGAAATGGGCGTCAAGAAACCGTACAAGTGCCCGTATCACTGCATCTCGACGTGCGATGTCGCCACAACTCCGTACTGTATTGCCCAGGCATTGATCAATGCGCAAAAAGGGAAGCTGGCCTACGGCTTCGCGTTTGCCGGAGCTAATGCGTACCGGGTCACCGAGATCATTTCGGTACAAGAATTGATCGCTCAGTTGGAGGCAGAATACTTGGAGAGTGTGGATAGCCCGCCGGTGATGGCGGAAAAATCATAAGCCCACCGGATGGTGGGCTTAGTGTGCTCGTGTGGCAAGCCCGCACTTTCAGCGGGCGTATACATCGCCTACTTTTTGGCTTTCGGCGGTTTCTTCTTTTCCTTTTTTCCCTTGTCTTTTCCCTTAGCCATTGCGGCCTCCTGACTAAAAAGTGTTGTTCGCCGACGCACTGCGCGATGAGCGACTGCTCAGGATCCGGCGGCGGCGCTCCGCCCGACCAGGGATAGTATGAATAGTTTTCTGGAGTTTTCGCAAGATAATTTTGTAGTAGCCGGTTCGTTGGCAAGTGGATGCCAGCCTCCGCTGGCATGAGGCTAATTGTGGTGACTACTCTGTCCAGGGCGGGAAATCGTAGTCCTTCAGGTACTGCAGCCATCCGTATATCCCAACCGATTCGGCGTACACCTTCACCCGGCGGAACCCTTCGCCGTAGATCGGGTCATCATCCTCGAGCATCCGCTGGATCAGATACTCCCCCTCATCGCCGAAGTGCTTCATCACCAGATAAGCGGCGTAATTGCAACTCCCCTCCGCCAGTTGATCCTCGGTGTTGAACCGGTCATTCAGGCCAAGCCAGACATGCATCAGCTCATGCGCCGCGGTTGCCAGCACATGGATACGGGGCATGCCGTCGATGATGTAGATCTTGATATCGTTATCCTTGAACAGCCCGCCTAGATACTTGGATTGCTGGAGGTGCGTAAAGCCGGCTTTGTCGGCGCCGTGACCATCGGAGACATCGTTCATGCCGTCGCGCGAGGTCAGGGCCAGGTCAAAGGACTTCCGCTTGATCTCTATCCCTTCCTTTTGCAGCAGCTCGCGGGCAATCTGCAAAAGCGAGTCAGCCTCGCTCCGGGTCCGCACGACTGATTTGAGGCAGATGCCGCAGATCTCCCGGCCATCGGCGTACTTCTCTCCGCCATCGGTCTCGGCCGTTATAAAGCGACTGCAGTAGTCGCACTGCTGGAAAGACTGTTGGTGTTCCTTGTGGATCTTGGCGCCGTGCGGGTCATACAGGTAGCTCCCCATGATCGGTTTGCCGCATATGGCGCACCGCTCGGCGACATGTTCGGTGAAGCAGGAGTCATGGTAGTCTTTGCCGCCGACCGTCACCCATTCCATTATTGGGCCATCGCAGTAGGCGCACCGTTTGGCGAAGCGCTCGACAAAGCAGAGCGAATCATAGAAGGCGCCATCCCGCTTGATATACCGCTGCTCACCGATAGGCTTGCCGCAGTTGGCGCAGACGAAATGATTGTAATGGTAGGCGCGACCTTCGATCTTGAACCACTTCCCCGTCTCGATCGGCTTCTTGCATTTGGCGCAGATCAGGTCATCCGCGGCGACCAAACCAGCCAGACAGAGCAGGAGCAGGAGGGTTCCGAGTATTCGAAGGATTGATTGTCGCATATCAGAGGTCATGGTAGCAGGTTCGCGGGTTTCCTTCAACTAATTCTCTCTATCGGCTTATACTCACGGAGAATCAACACTAATCCAATCCCATATTCTGTTGAAAGGGAGGCGGTTAGGCCAACAGTTGACAGCAAACTCCTTGTTGATTCAACAATTCGGGTTAGATTATTGGCAGGGACCGCACGTCCTAGTGACGATCAAGGCGCTCGCCGGCCTTGGGAGGGATTATGGTGCTAAATCGGTATCGTACGATTCTGCTCAGTTTGATTGCTCTTTCACTAGTGCTCGGATGGTCACCAGCGCTGGCGCGACCGTTGGGGTATGTCGACATTCCCGATTCATCGCGAGCCAGACTCTCTGTCTCCACCGCTATAACGACTCAATGGCCTGCTCTGGATTTCGAATTTGCCACACCTGAGTTTCGCTCGAATATGACCGGCTATGGGCAATTTGGACGACCATACAGCACGCTCGTTCCCGGCACACCCGCAGTCCACTCGTTCGAATCTCCCAGAGGAAGCGAGAAGGAATATCTTTATGGTGGCGGAATCTGGATCGGCGGGATTGTCGGTCAGGACACGATAGTCTCAGTGGCTGTCGACGGCTGGCTTTCATCCCCTGAGATCTACCCGGATCACTATCCGTCACCCGGATTTCGCGGGAATCTTGTACGGTGTATCTCACCAGCTACGGTCGGTGTAGGCGCGGTCTTTGATGACACGGTCCATGCCGGAATGGTCTACCGCGAAGATTTCATGGACAGCACGCCCTATCGCCCGCTTAATATTTCGCTCTCCAACTGTGGGTATGTTTGGGAAGATGAAAAGGCAAAGTACTGCTTGATCTATGATTTGGTAGTGACCAACATCGGCACAGAGGCTATTCGGCAGGGGTATATCGGATTCTATTTTGACCCGGATGTCACACCGGTCTACCTGAGCGGGTACCTCGATGATATAGCCGGAGGTATGCAATCAGAGCGGATAGGCTATGTGGTCGATAACGATGGAGAACTCACTGACAGTGTAAGTGTCGAACGTGCGTTTGCAGCAAAAGTGCTGTACACATCGTTTGGCGGGCGGTGTAATTTCAACTGGTATGTCGGT
>JAYRFH010000125.1:0-3591 GCA_041908405.1 Candidatus Zixiibacteriota bacterium | reverse complement strand
TGATCAAGGATGATGAAGTCATAATCGGCGGCGTCATCGCGAAGTCGCTGAACCAATGTCGCGGTGAAGCGCATATTGCGATCCTCACCGAGTGATTCGTGCCAGGTGCCGGCGAGCAGATCAAGATTCGGCGCCAGCGCCAGACGCGCTTCAGCGAGTGTCAACTGTTGCGAGGCGTATTCGCCGATGCCGAACTCGGCCGCGACATTCGCCAATAAGTGGAGATTGCCGCATCCGAAATCAGCATCGACCAACAATACTCGCGTGCCGTGGGCAGAAAGAGCCGAGGCGAGATTAAACGCTATCACCGACTTCCCCACTCCCCCCTTACCGGAGAGAATAGAGACCATGCGCGGCGATAGCGCGGAGAGATATGCCTGCGGAAGAGCCTGATTACGCATTGCTCTCCTCCGTCAGGAACATCTTGGTGAATGCCGCCGCGTCCGGAGTCACAACGGTGCCGATACCGGCTGGAGCGTTGGTGACGTAACAGATCGGCAGGCGCGAAGCGCGCGCGGCCGCGACCGCTGAACCCCACCGCTCGGTCAGGTCAAGCATCGTCACGACGATATGCGTCGGCGCGAAGACCGCTAACTGCTGCATGATCGACTCGGCATCGGTCGCGCGTGTGAGCGCGGAGACCACGGCCAGCCGGTAGTTTGGCTTCAGCGTATCGATTTGATCCCGCAGAGTGACCAGATGCTGGTTTTGACGCGACAGCGCCGGAGTATCGATCAGCGTGATCGAATTTGTATCAGAGGTGATCTTGGCGGTCGCGTAATCAACCGCCTGGGAACCAAGAATGTCGGCATAGCTGGAAAGCTCTTCGAACGCGCCCACCTTTACCGTATCAAGCGAGACCAGGCGTATCGACTGCTTCTCCTGGAAAACCTGTTTCGCGGCTAATTTGCCGAGCACTGAGGTCTTCCCCGCGCCCGCGAAGCCCAGCACCGCGATAGAGTCACCGGCCTCGAAAGTCAGCCCGGGGATCATGATCGAAGTGAGTGAGTCGGTCAACGCGGTTCGGATCGGCGTGGTGCCGTCGAGCCCTTCAATCACGAGCTCCTGGATAAATGCTTCCGGAAGGTCACGATCGGCAAGATGAGTGCAGATCTGATGCTGCCGATCACTGGTCATTTGATTCGCCAACAAGGACAGAATTCGGTCGATCTTCTGTTCAAGCTGGTCGATGCGTGTGCTAGCCATAGGAGCGGGGACAACTTGTTCGGTCTTGTTGGCTTGCTGGCTGATGGGAGCCTGAGTCGTCTGTGTCCGGCCAGTTTCCACTTGCGGGAAACTGGCGCGCACGACCTGACGGGTGCTTACTTTGGGAGCAGCCGCGGCTCGTTCCGGCTCGTTGGCGATCGCTCTGTCAGCGCACGCGGTGATCTCGATACGTTCGGCGCCACGTCCAACGGGGAGTTCGCGGGTCTTGAGCACCACAGCATCGGCGCCCAACTCGGCGCGGACCATCTTCAGCGCGGCCGCGGCTGATTCCGCGGCGTAAGTCTTAATTATCATCTGACAACCTCACCATTCCGACGGAGACCAATTCAGCGGTCGGCAGGATCTCGTTGTAGGAGATGACTGCCAACGACGGGAAGGACGCCTCAACTAGACGGCGCAGCGCGAGTCTGATATTGGGCGAGCAGATGACGGCCGGAGTCAGGCCGGCGGCCTGCATCCGCTCAGTCTGTTCACCCAGCTTGCGCAGCAGCAGGTCGGTCAGAGCCGGATCAAGCACGAGCATCAGCCCCTGCTTGGTATTCTGCACTGAGTCGGAGAGCTTCTGTTCGATCGCGGGATCGAGTGTAAAGACATTGATCTTGCCGGTGTTATCTTTGTAGAGTTCGGTGATCTGGCGCTTGAGAGCCATTCGAACATACTCAGCCAGGACATCAGTCTCTTTCGTGACCGTCGCGTAATCCGAGACCGTCTCAACGATCGTCGCCAGATCGCGAACCGGGATGCGCTCAGAGAGCAGTGACTGCAGCACCTTGTGCACGGTGCCAAGCGAGACCATCTCGGGAATGACGGAGGTAACCAGCGCAGGGAAATCTTCTTTGAGCGTATCGACCAGGTGCTGCACATCCTGGCGTGTCAGTATTTCGGCGGACGATTGACGGATCACTTCGGTCAGGTGAGTCGCCACGACGGCGGTCGGCTCAACTACGGTGAACTGCTTCGCTTCGGCGATATCGCGAAGATTCGGCAGCACCCATGTCGCCTTGAGGCCAAACGCGGGCTCTTTAGTGTCGAATCCGTCGAGATGCTCGACCAAATAGCCGGGGTTAATAGCCAGCAGATGGTCAACCATCAGTTCAAAACCAGCGACGCGAATCCCCTTGATCTTGACCTGATATTCGTTCGGTTTCAGGCGGACATTGTCACGAATACGTATCGGCGGGACAACAATGCCCAATTCAGTGGCCAGCTGCTTGCGAATGGACGAAATGCGCTCGAGCAGGTCGCCACCCTGGTTGGCATCGACCAACGGGATCAGACCGTAGCCGATCTCAAGACCGATAGTGTCAACCTTTAGCAGATCCTCGGTGCGTTCGACCGGCTTCTGCTTGGTCTCTTTCTTGGACTGCTCTTGCTTAGTCGCGGCAGCCACGCGGTTCTTCTGTGCTTCACGCGTGACGTAGCCGATGCCGCCGACCAGCAGACCAAGTGTGATGAAGGTCAGGGTTGGCATGCCGGGAACGACCGAGAAGAGCAGCAGCACACCGGCGGCGATCATGATTGCTCGCGGCTGACGGCTCAACTGCGCGGTCAGATCCGCGCCCATGTTCGACTGGGCGGCGGAGCGCGTGACAATGAGACCGGAAGCGGTCGACACCAGAAGCGCCGGGATCTGCGTCACCAGACCATCACCGATCGACAGAAGCGTGTAAGTCTTCAGCGCTTCCTGTATCGACATGTCATGCATGGCAACACCGATAATGAAGCCGCCGATGACATTGATGATAGTGATGAGGATACCGGCGACGGCATCGCCGCGGACGAATTTAGAGGCGCCATCCATGGCGCCGTAGAAGTCAGCCTCACGCGCGATCTCTTCGCGGCGGGCTTTCGCTTCTTGCTCAGTAATAATTCCGGCGTTCAGGTCGGCGTCGATCGCCATCTGCTTGCCGGGCATGGCATCGAGAGTGAACCGGGCGGCGACTTCGGAGATACGACCCGCGCCTTTGGTAATGACCACGAACTGGATCACGACCAGGATGGCGAAGATGATGAAGCCGACTACGTAGTTCCCCTGCACCACGAAGTTGCCGAACGAGTTGATAACCTCGCCGGCGTACCCCTGACCGAGAATGAGTCGGGTCGACGCCACGTTGAGCGACAAGCGCATCAGCGTGACGACCAGCAACATTCCAGGGAACACAGACAGGTCAAGCGGTCGGGTGATGTACAGCGTGGTCATCAACACGACAAGTGAGAAGGTGATATTGAAGGCGAGCGCGAAATCGAGCACCATCGCCGGGATCGGTATGATAAGGACGGTAATGATCCCCATCACAGCGACCGCGAGGATGATATCGGAGCGCGACGCCAGTTGCGTCAGCACGTTCTGGTTGCCTTGCTGCG
>JAYRFH010000124.1:0-2092 GCA_041908405.1 Candidatus Zixiibacteriota bacterium | reverse complement strand
TCATCGGCTGGATCACCGAGATCGAACGCGGCTCCTCTTTCATGATAGACGCTATCAGGCTGGCCTGACTTTTCCCGGCAAACGGTCGTATCCCGGTCGCCATCTCATAGAGAACCACACCAAACGAGAAAAGGTCGCTTCGGGCATCAGCCTCCCCACCCTCCAATTGCTCAGGAGACATATACTGGAAGGTCCCCACTATCGTACCCTCTGTAGTGAGGGGCGACGAGGTCCGCGTCATCGAAAGATTGGTTATCGCTCCTGAGGTTTGCCATTTGGCGAGACCGAAATCCAGAAGTTTGGCACCATTCTTAGTGATGATGATATTCCCCGGCTTGAGGTCGCGATGGACCAGCCCTTGCTTGTGGGCCTTATCGAGCGCATCGGCTATTTGGATGGCGATCCGGAGCAGTTCAGCGGTCGGCATAGGCCCCCGCTCGAGTACCTTGGAAAGCGATTCCCCCTCGAGATACTCCATCACGAGATAGTCTATCCCATCCTGCTGGCCAATATCGTAGAGCGCGCAAATATTCGGATGATTGAGCGATGAGATGGCCCGCGCTTCCCGGTCAAACCGTTGCCGTATCTCCGGCGAGGCGGCTGTCTGGGATGGCAGAACTTTGACGGCGACTGTTCGGTCAATGCGCGTATCCTTGGCCAGATAGACCTCGCCCATCCCTCCCGCGCCCAGCGCGGACTGAACTTCATACGGACCCAGTTTCTTTCCCAGCAGATCGGACATGCCCACCTCGTTTGGAGATTTAAGTATGGATAGATGCGCGTTGAGTAAGGGGTAACCTAACCCGGTTCGAGGAGTCAGAATAGAGTAAAACTATCCATTTTGCAAGGACTTTGTAAGGAATCTGACCTCTCGGGAGTGGTGATGGGATCTTCAGACTGTCCTTGGCGAATCATCAGGATACTATGACCCGTATTCGGCCAATTAGAACCGAGGTTGACAACGAAGACTTATCTTCCCCTTTTTGACGTCATTGTTGACTAATCTGCCTATATTCCCTATTATAACTCAAACACTGATACTCGTGAGGCGACGGGAATGGATAGATTGATATACCTCGATAATGGCGCCACGACCTTTCCGAAACCTGAGGAAGTTTACCAGGCGATCGATTTCACCTACCGCAATTACGGGGTCAACCCCGGTCGGTCAGGTTACGACCTCTGCATCGCGGCTGGCGAAGTGGTGGAGAATACCCGCAAACTTTTGACCGGCTTCTTTAACGGCACTGACCCGAACCGTCTGGTCTTCGCGTACAACGCCACCGATGCGCTCAATTTGGCGCTATTTGGGACTCTTCAATCAGGCGACCACGCCATCACGACAGCCCTTGAGCATAATTCAGTGCTTCGCCCTCTCTACCATCTCTGGCGCGATCATGCGGTCGAAGTGGACCATGTGCCTTTCGACAAGAATGGCTTTATCTCCCCCGACGAGATCAAGAAGCTCTTCAAGAAGAACACCAAGGTCGTGGCGGTCAACCATGGCTCTAATGTGATTGGCACAGTGCAGGATATCGCCACTATCGGCAAACTCTGCCGAGAGCGGGATATCACTCTCATTGTTGATGTCTCGCAGACTGCCGGCAAGATCCCGATCGACATGCAGGCCATGAACCTGGATATCATCGCCTTCACCGGTCACAAGTCGCTCATGGGGCCAATGGGAATCGGCGGGCTGTATGTGCGCGAAGGTGTCGAAGTTCGTCACACCCGCGCCGGAGGTACTGGTGTCCGTTCGGCAATTCGCCCTCATCTGGATGAATATCCCTACCGCCTTGAGTATGGCACTCCTAACCTTCTCGGAATCGCCGGACTCCAGGCCGGAGTAAAGTGGCTACAAAAGCATGGACTGGAGAATATCGAAAAGTCCGAGATGCGGATGCTCCGTCTGCTGCGCGACGGTCTCAGAAAGATCGACGGTGTGACCCTGTACTGTCAGGACGACTTGACCAACCATATAGGCGTTCTGTCGTTTAATGTCGACGGTACGGAGGCTGGTGAGATCGGGACGATGCTTGATGTTGACTACAATATCGCTTGCCGCACCGGTCTGCACTGCGCGCCGATGGTT
>JAYRFH010000123.1:0-29775 GCA_041908405.1 Candidatus Zixiibacteriota bacterium | reverse complement strand
TGAAGGAGTTCGATTACTACACCGTATTGTTCTCCGTCTCTCGTGCCATGGGAATGCTGTCGCAGTTGGTGCTGAACCGCGCGCTCGGCACGCCGATCACCCGTCCGAAATCCGTCGGCACCGATTGGCTCAAAGCTCAGGTCGCCAAGGCCAAAGGCTGAGAGTAAGTCGATCTCTGTAGATTGAACAAAGGCGGCCGCAGGGCCGCCTTTCTGATTTATGGCGTTATCGGAAGTAATATCTCAAATCGCGCGCCGCCTGTGTAGCTACTATCAACACGTATCTCTCCCCCAGCTTCTGAGATAATCTTGTAGACGGTCGGAAGTCCGAGCCCCGTCCCTGCCTCTTTGGTCGTAAAGTACGGCGTGAATATTCTCTCTCGCAACTCTGGCGGGATTCCCGGTCCGTTGTCCGAGAATCGGATCAGTACCTGCCTTTCGAGTCTCTCCGCTGCAATTCGTATCTGAAGTGGTTTACCTCCGTCGGCCTCTTTCGCGTTATTGAAAAGATTGATGAACACCTGCTTGAGAGCATCGGGATCCGCTTCCACCGCGATTTCAGCAGGGATGTCCATTGAGATCGATATTCCCAGGCGCGATGCCTCTACTTCAGCCAGCGAGAGACTCGCTTCAATTGTATCCTTCAGATCGACTCGCTGATACCGCTTCTTTTCGACTCGGGCCAAAGCAAGGAACCGGGTGATGATATCATTGAGTCGTTTCGTTTCATTCCGAATTGACTGCGTGAATTGCCTGAACTCATCCTGCCGTTCACTCGGCGTGAACTCGGTCGCCAAACGTTGCGACGCGATCGAAATAGTATTGAGCGGATTCCGTATCTCATGCGCCACCCCTGCCGCCAGGTTCCCCATTTCGGAGAGCCTCTCACGGCGGGCCGCATCCTGCTCAAACTGCCGGATCTTGGTCACGTCATAGACGACCAGCACAGTTGCCGAGTCATTCCGCTCCTCAAATTCAACTCTCGACCATGCCACCAATAACGTGCGCGGTTCTTTCCCCAGTGTCAGAGAAACCTCTGTTTCTCCCTTTGATTTATCGATACCGGCGATTCCCGCGAGGTGCGTGTCACCGGCCACAGCTTCCCAGGTGCGACCTACCATTTCATTCCCGCCGAGTGCCCGTTCTACAGCGCGATTGGCAAATTGCACCATGCCATTCCGACTGATCACCGCCACCCCTGTCTCCATCTGCTCAAATATCCGGTCAGTCAGAGATTTTATCTGTGAATATTCCAGAGATATCTCACGGCGTTTTCTCCGACTGTTGAGATACAGGATAGCCGTGATCACCAGCCCAAACAGGACAACCGATAGAACTATCATCTGCCAGTCAAAGCCACGCGAGACCGCGTGATACCCCCGAAGTGAGAGTCCAACCCGAAACACTCCCTGAGGATAATCAGCGGTTGAGAATGGATGTACCAGTTCAAGCACATCTTCTCCTTGAAACTCGAATATGCGATTACAGGTCGTATCTGACTTGAGCGCATCCTGAAGGAACGGATCAGATTCTATCGCGAGTAGTTCGCCGGGCTTGCGCGACGCGAAGATGATCCCATCCATTGCCTGGTATATTATGTACTCCACCCCCTCTTCGCGCGCCATGCGTTGAGAAAGGTACCCGATCCCGGTCTGTTCGAGAGCCGCCTGGTATGACTTCCCGTCCGCCGCCAGGATAATGACGCGATTGAGGCTATCGGTCAATTGAATATAGTAAAGCGCGATCTCTCCCCGCTCTTCCTGTTCATCGAGAAGTTGCACGAACTGTGGAACCTGGGACAGCGCCAAGGTGTCCGCTTCCAACCTGACGAACTCCGGCAACTGGATCTTCGCCGAACCTGACTCGGACCGGATTATCCCGGTGCTGTCACGCTCGTAAAGCCAGACCCCCAGTAGTTCGTGGTCGCGGACAAACTCGTATAATCCCTGATTGGAAGTATGCTGCCTATTCCCCAGCAGAGTTGTAACCAGATCCCCGTATCGACGTTGCA
The DNA here is from genome assembly GCA_041908405.1 of Candidatus Zixiibacteriota bacterium. Classification (GTDB taxonomy): domain Bacteria; phylum Zixibacteria; class MSB-5A5; order GN15; family FEB-12; genus FEB-12. The sequence continues at coordinate 27,765 of JAYRFH010000123.1, read as the reverse complement.
CCAGGCGGTCGTAGAATCGTTCCGCCTCGATCGCATTCCGCGATGCCTCGGCGAGCGACGTCGTAAAGGCCGCTCCCTGCCGCACCAGCAACTGGAAACTGTCCTTTCGGCTCTGACTGGTACTTATCCAGGTGAAGATCAACACCACGACGGCAAGCGCGACAATGATCACGACCGTGGAGCGTTGATCCAGTCGAGACTGGATTTCCCGATTCTGACTCATAGGAGTATAGTATGCCAGCACGCCAATGGCGGCAAGATAAAGTTAGGCGTGAACCAAAGATGTAGACGGCGTCGACTGAGATGAACCTGTTGGCGCGGTGGCGTCATCCACCACGGCCGTTCGTTCATACGGGAATGTGCAGGTAAAGACCGCGCCCGAGTCCGTGCGATAGCTGATAGTCCCCTGGTGAGCATCCATGATCCGTTTGCAGGTAACGAGGCCGATGCCGTGCCCTTTGCGCTTTGTGGTGAATCGACGGTTGAAGAGCGCTTCCACTTTTTCATCAGGCACCCCCGCGCCATTATCCGCGACTTCAACCCGCGCAAAGGACTTGCCGTCCTCTTTCACCAATTGAGTGGTGATCCGTATCTGCGGCTTGACGCCCAGCGCGATTGCGGCATCGGTGGCATTATTTACGAGGTTCACCATCAACTGCTGAACCTGACCCGGGTCAAGACCTATGAGTGGAAGTTCGGAAGAGAGTCGCGAGATAAATTCGACGGAGTCGAATTTGTTCTGCGGCTTCAGAAAAGCGAGCACATTCTCAACTACCTGGTTCAGGCTAGTCGGTTCGGGTGTCGCCTCATCCCGGTTGGTATCCATCAGGCCGTCCGCGAATCGTGCCACACGGTCTACCGTATTGCGCATCAACTCCAGCTTCTTTTCGATCTTTACAGGATCCCCCTTCTTCAAGAGGATAGGCAAGAGCTCCAGATTCCCTGACAGCACCGCCAGGTAGTTGTTGATCTCGTGCGCGATATCTCCCGCCATCTCGCCACGTGTCGAGTAACGGTCGAGGCGGATCATCATCTCCTGGAAACTGGTCGATTCGGTGATGTCGTGGATGATATAAACGAACGCCCAGACATCGCCTTCATCCGAACGCGATGGGGTCATCGTTACCCAGACCGGGAACGCCGAACCATCGGCCCGCAAACTGATCGCCTCAAAGCCCGGCTTCTCAGTCTCATCGGCGACTTTCATGTCAACCGGCTGCTTGAACAGGTCGGAGACATTTTTCCCCAGTGCGTCGTCGGACGAATACCCGAAGACCTTGGCCGCCTCGCGATTGAATATGATTATCTGGCCGTCACGAGAAGTTACAACAATGGCCGAAGGCGAACTGTCTATCAGCGTCGCCAGGAACAGGCGCGACTGCAACAACGATGCATTGATCTCACGCAACCGGCTATTGTAGGACTTCATCTCCTGCTGGTTTGACCACAACGTCTTGGTCAGGCGATTGAAGCTGTTGCTGAGAACATTTAACTCTATATCCCCCTCTGTCTCAAGCTGGTAGTAAAGCTCGCCATCAGCGGTCTTTTCAAGCCGCTTGATCAAGTGCACCAACGGCTGGCGGAAGCGCTTCCAGATGAGGTAAATGGTCATCAGCGACAATAGCACCGTCACCAGGAACAACAGCAACAGCGCGTACTGCAATTCCGACTTGCTTGATATCAGCAGATCGTGATTTACACCCGCTACCAGAACGACTGGCAAGTCGGTACCCAGCGGACGATAGTAAATATTCTTTTCAACATCGCTCACGATGTTCGTGAGATAGAATCCCGGCGACTCAACAGCGGCCTGGCGGATCAAACCCTGGCGGATAGTTGATATTCCCTCGGAAAACTCGAAGCTCTCCGCGGTTGGCGACTGAGACCCCTGAGAATGCAGACACTCCACCACTCCGTCACTCTTGACCAGATAAAGAGAGGCGGACGTAATGCCTTCGCCACTCAATTGGATTTCCTCGCGAAGTGTCCCTGAGGTAGTTCCACTAGAGGTCGCCACACTGTTCAAATATTGCTCAAGCAGCCGATGCCCCAGATCCTGAATGAGGGCATGCACGGGGCCGCTTGTCTCTGAATGTTCGCGCGATTGACCGGGATAGAAAAGAATAAGCGCTATGGCCACAAAGACAAAGATCGCCTGCAGCACGATCAAATTGCCGAGCCTGGCGAGAAATCCGGTCCGCAGGACAGCGTCATCACCGCCCGTCGACCGAAGTTTTGGTCTCGGGAAAAACCACATACTTGATGTGGTATCGACAGTTTCACGGAAAGGTTTACGCTAGTACTTCGAACTCTGGCGAAGCTGTAAGGAAGAAAAAAAGAGGGAGTGGTGGAGGGGGGATGCCCGACTCTAACGTCAGGTGGCTGGCGAACCAGCGCTCACCACTCCCTTATTTACACGTGGCGAGAATTCACATAAGGGAATAGTAGACGCATTCTCACAAATTAGGACCAAGCAAGCGCTGTGCCGCTGGCGGATGTGGATAAAATATACACTTCAAGGTCAGATAATGCAATGAATTATAGCGCCTTCCTCCACACCCTAACTGGCCATCCCGCAACCAGTCCGCCTGCGGGCTGCAACTTGTTTGCACTCATCTCCCCCGCCATGCTCGCTTTCTCGCCGTATAAAGTCCAAAAAAAGAGCCTGTCAACGACAGGCTCTCAATGACCATTCTTTCCATTCTAGCGTGAGCTAGTACCGCTTCAGCGCCACACTGATCTGTGGAAAACCTGGCGCCAGCGGATCACTGTCAACTGTCCCTGAACGGTTCGTCATCGCCACCTGGACGGTATTGGCGGTGATAGTCGACCGATTGTTCGGCAACGCTTCCGTCATCAGCAACAGCGGGAAATTCGTCGTATCCGAAACCGCGTTCTCCGGTTCCAGGGAAATGAACACGGTCCCCACGTTGCCGGACGCGTTCGGCATCAATTCAACCGAGCTGATCCCAAACGCCGCCTGCATCGCGGTCTCGTTAAGGAAATCCTCACCAGGGAACGGCGGGATCGGCCCATCCAGCTTGTAAGGATTGGCGTCATCCGGAGAATCGATTGTGGCAAACGTCCCTGTCGTAAAGAGCACACCGGTATCGCCCGGGAGCCAGTTGAACGTCGCGGCTTTGTACCGCCACGCCGGCGGAGTCATCCGCCAACGGGTCGTCATTGGGACTGAGTTGTAGTGTGACAACACTACCCAGCCCTTGTACTTCCAACCCCATTCAGTGTAATCCGGGAGGGCACTATAATCCTGAGTGAAATAATCGATCTGATCATTGCGGACACCCGTTGTAAACGTTGGCGTCTTTCTGACCACCAGGTATGGCGGCGCGACCTTCTGCAAGACGAATCGATAGCTCAACCCGTGATGCATCAGCGGCTGATTACCCAACCAGATCATCCCGTTCCGCCAGAATCCAGTGTCCGCTTCAACCGCCACAAGAGTCGTCTCGATATCTTCGATACCGATAATGAACTCAACGGAATCGGTTCCTGTGCTGTCCCAAACCGTATCTTCGGCGATCGAGATCGCGAAAGTGTCCGGAGTGGTATAGAAGGTCTGGCTATAACGCGAGAACCAGAGACCGTTGCCATCATTGTTATTCCGGTTTCGGTCGGAGACACCTTCCATGTTGAATCGGGCATAACCCTCCCATAATGAGTCGGAGAGCGGGAATACCAACTGGAACGGTGAATTAGCCGGATCGCTGACATCGTCGATCAGCATAATGGGACCGTGCTTTGCCAGATCATTGTCGGGATGCACTTCGACCGACACAAACACCGAATTGTAATCGAACAGATCGCCGCTGAAAGTGAATACGGCGTCGCGCTCATTCCCGGATGCGTCCAGGAATTTCTGGACCTCAGGATTGTAGGAGAACTTCCCCAAAGACACCGTATCATTGGAGCCGGCAGCCCACAATTCGTACATCATGCCAGGCGGCGGAGTCGGCAACCGAAGCGCCGACAGGGTTAGTTCAGTCGTAGATACCGGACTGACAATATCCTCATCCTGAGAACAGCCAACCGCCATCATAGCGACCAAGCCAGCTAAGAGCAATACAGGCAAGCATTTAATTCGCCTTAGCATCTATCTCTTCCTCCTCCGGGGGCGAACCGGATGTGTTGAACCAATATGCGTCAAATTGAACCGCCAGTATAACACGCCGTTCGCGCGGGTGTCAAGGGCATATTTTGACGGTTTGCGCTTGCAGCATAGACGGTTGCCCCCAACCAGACATTTAAAGAAATCTCCCCACAGGTCGATAATTACAGAAAAGAGATAACCAGCAAACACGGGGACTTTCCTTTGAAGCGATGCCCAAACTGCAAAACGGAAATCCTGTTTGACAACACGGAGTTCTGTGAACATTGCGGCGTGACTCTCAAGCCCACGCCCAAAGAAGATGACGCTCTCGAATTCACGGTGTCTGAAGCGCACGACAGCAAGGATGACGACGCCGAAACCTATACCGCACGACCAGCCAAAGATACGCTCGGTGTACAGTCCAGCGCCGAATGGCTGGAAGGCCAGAAGGAGGACGAGCCGATCACCCAGCCCGTTCCCGTCGCGCCGGTGGCGAAACCTGCGCAAGCCGACGTCAGCGACACTCAAAAAGTGCGCAAGTTGTCTGAAAAAGAGCTGGAGTCGATCGAAAAGAAGCTGTACTCCAAAGAAAAATATCTCTCCGAGGCCGACAAACAGGCCGCTCTCAGGAAGATCGAAGGCGACACGGCCCCCCGAGCTCATCTGGCCCCGGTCCTCCAGCCGGCAGATCTGCACAAACCCGCCGCGGCCAAACGCGGACGCGGTCTCGCCTATTTCATGAAAAACTACATCCAGATCCACGGCGAGGTGGAACTGCATGAGAACGATGAGATCATCGTCAATGACCGTCCCTACCTGCTTCGCAAAAAGCGGCTCGATACTAAAACCTATGGTATTGTGGCAGGCGCGGCCTTTTTGGTCTTGCTCGCCATCTTTGTCCCGATGCTGGTCCGCGATACTCACAATGGGCAAGGTGAGATCGTCGGCGTCGCGCTGGACGAAAATCATCAGCCTTTCATTGAAGGCGCGACCATACGCCTTCCCGAAAGCGGCAAGTCGGCGACCGCCAACGGCGAAGGGTTCTTCCGCGTCAAGGGTCTTAACCCCGGCACACACCGGGTCGAATACGTGGTCAATGGGCAGACCATTAAAGTCGACTACGCGACCGTGACTGCCGGTGATCTGACCACCATGACCCTGTTCCCTGGCGAACTTGCGTCGGTCGAGGATCTCCCGTCCGTCGGTCCGGACCAACCGCAGAATTATGATCAGGCCTACGACGACAGCCGACCGGCCGCGGTCCCGCACAAAGAGGATCTCCAGCGTCCGATCCAACCGGGAAGCACTTCAAAGAAATCCGAGTTCGGAAAGATAGCTCTCGCGGCCAATGTCGATGGCGCGCGACTGACGATCGATGGCACTGTGATCGGCGCCGGAAACCTTACCTTCAATCGTATTTCTTCCGGCCAGCGATCCTATACAGTCTCTAAAGAAGGTTACCAGACTGCCTCTGGAACAGTCAATGTCCCATCCGACGCCATAGTCACTCTTGAGGTCGCCCTCAAGCCGGCCGAGAATGTTGCCGTCATCTCCCTTGAAGGGCAGTACAATCAGGCGGTGGGTACGTTGCGCTCCGGCAATGTCGATGGCGCTATTGCTTCACTTAGTTCAATTCTTGAAACTCATCCGAATTACACTGCGGCATACTTGAGCCGCGCCGAGGCCTATACTCTGGCTTCTCGTCGGACCGACGCCCACGATGATTATCTGCGCGCGGCGGAGATCTTCAGGATCAACGGCGAATACGGCCATTCCATGACGGCGTTCAATAATGCCGTGAAGATGATGCCAAACTCGGTGCCCGCTCTCCTGGGACGTGCCGGACTCCATATGGCTCGACAGGAAGAGATCGCGGCGATCGCTGACTACGAGGCAATCCTCAAAGTCGATAAACGCTCGGCTCGAGCCCACTTTGGCCTCGGCGAAGCCCGCTTCGCTCAGGGAAACTACAAGCAGGCCATCAAGCATCTCAAAGATGCCCGTTCTGAAGATCCGAATGATCCCGTGATCTATCAGTATCTCATGCTCTGTTATTTCGGGGATGATGACCTGAAAAACGTTAAGAAGAGCTACGACAAATTCAAAGAAACGGCGACCCAGGAGCAACTATCGCGGCTCGAGCAGGATCGTGCCTATAGTGCCGTCCTCCGGGTGGTCCAAAACGAACAGTAACCGGGACTGGTGCGATGAGCAAACTGAACTGTTGGCAGTTCAAGAACTGTGGATTTGAGAAAGGCGGCCTCCTGGCCGACGGACACTCCGAGTGTCCGGTTTCGACTTGCTTAAAGCTTGACGGCATTAACGATGGGCGTGGGGCCGGGCGGGCCTGCTGGATGGTCGCCAAGACCGCCGACTCTCCCTGCTACGGTCGCTCTTGCCACTCCTGCGACTTCTATCGCAGGGTCGTGTTCGAGGAAGAACAGCGGACCGCTGGACGTCTCGCCTCTGTGGCTGTCTAAAACCGCCACTCAAACCAACTTATATGGGGCCGGAATGGATTCCGGCTCTTTTTTTGCAGTTGCCTCTCCCCCTTTATCCGTCTATATATTCGACCTATATGATTCTTCGGTACGCCATGCTCATCGTTATAAGGAGGTTTGAGTGAAGCTTCGGTCCATCGTCTGCACTGTCCTTCTACTGGCCATTACTGTCTCTTGCGCCATATCCCAGCCTAAAGGGAAAGAGCAGTCCCTGTTGAACAAAGGTTCCTACATTCCGGATATCGCCACCTTCCTGCAGATCGGCGCCAATTCTTTCTCCGCCACGAGCTGGGATGGCAGCACCGTCTATTTCACTTCGTCGGCATCCGGCGCATCCCAGATCTATCGCCTGACTGATCGCGGCTGGCCCTACCAGCTTACGACCTTCGAGGATGGCGTTGACTTCTTCTCCCTCTCCTGGGGCGGAGATATGGGGATCGTGGGCGCGTCTATCGGCGGCTCAGAGCAATCACAGCTTTTCCTCATGGACACCGAAACAGGCCGTTTGGTAACCTTGACCAATAATCCCAAAGCCCGCTACGGTTCTGTGGCCTGGGCCAACGATGACAAGGCCATTTATTTCAATTCCACCGAAGAAAACGGCAAAGACTTCTTCATATACAAGATGGATATTACTACCGGGACTTCGCAGAAGATCTTCGGCGATACCACCGGTGGCATTCGCGGCTACAACTGGATCACCGACCTGTCGCAGGACGGCAGTCGCATGATCATCACCAACCTCCGGTCGAATGTTGCCAACGACCTCTATCTCTTTGAACTTGGCACCGGCAGGATCCAGAAACTGAATAGTGACAGCGGCAATGTCCTCTACCAGTCAGCCACCTTGATGCCGGACAACCAGACCATTTATTGGCTCTCCAATGACAACAAGGATGGCATCAGCCGCGTCGCCAAATTGAAACTTGGCAAGCCGGGTGTGGAGTTCATCGACGATGGTTGGATCGACCCGCGCTGGGAGATCACCTCGCTTTCCTTCTCGCGCGACTACAAATATATGGCCGCGCTGGTGAACGAAGATGGCTACGTCCGGATCAGGCTTCGCGAAGTGGAAACCGGCCAGACCCTGAAAACTCCCCCGCTCGACGGCATCATCACGGGTGGCGGATTCGACAAGAATGGCAATATCGTTTTCTCCTTCAACGGCCCGACGCGAACCAATGATGTCTGGCGATGGAATCCGAATACCGGCGAGCTAACCCAACTGACATTCGCCGCCTATGCCGGTATTGACCGCGAACTCTTTTCCGAGCCGAAGCTTATCCACTACGCCAGCTTTGACGGCCTCCAGATACCTGCGTTTGTCTACCTTCCTAAGGATTACATACCTGGCACCACGATCCCCTTCGTCATCGAAGCGCATGGCGGGCCCGAAGGACAGTCACAACCGTACTTCACACGCAATATCCAGTTCCTGTTGCTGAATGGCTACGGTGTGATGCTCCCCAATGTCCGCGGTTCCGAGGGTTACGGACGTGAGTATCTTAATCTCGACAACTACAAGAACCGGAAGCACTCATTGCAGGATTACAAGGCGGCCGCTGAATGGCTCGTTGCGCAGGGCTATACTGCCCCTGGAAAGATGGCTATTCGTGGAGGCTCTTACGGTGGCTATGTCGTATACGGCATGATAACAGATTATCCGGATCTCTTCTCCGCCGCTATCGGCTCGGTCGGTATCTCCAATTTTGTGACCTTCCTGCAGAACACGGCCCCATACCGACGTGGTTTACGCGAGGCCGAATACGGTCCGCTCTCCGATTCCGCGTTCCTAAAAGAGATATCCCCCATTCATAAGGCCCATCTGATCAAGACGCCCTTGCTCGTAATCCATGGCGTCAATGACCCGCGTGTCCCGATCGGCGAGGCCCGCCAGATCATCGCCGCTATCCAACAGAACGGCGGCATAGTCGACTCAATGATCATGGCCGACGAGGGGCATGGTGCGGGGAAACGCTCCAACATCATTCCCGAATACCAAAAGCAGATCCAGTTCCTCAACTCATATTTGAAAAATACGGAGATGAAACCGGAAGAAACGGTTCATTAGATTCACTCTGGAATGGCGTAGATACAAAAACGGCAGGCGATCAGCCTGCCGTTTTTATTTGGATGAATCATCTTGTCACCAGCTTGCGCGATCAACCCAACTCTGCAGATTGTACATGGAGTTGATCTCCGTGCTCACCCTGACCGCCTCCGCTCTGTCAGTGAACCTCCCGACACGAAGCCGATAGTACGTTTTATCTTCTTTCGTGACTGACCCAAGGTACGCGTCATAACCGCGATCCTTAAATACCTGCACCTGCGACTCGACATACGATTGCCGAGGTGAGCTTTCCACCTGCACCGTCCAACCATCCGTGATAGCCGGGGGCATGGATGCAGTACTGCCCGGAACCGCCAGTCGATTGGATGGCTCGGTCCGCTCTGATTCTACCAGGGACCGAGCTGAATCGACAACCAGTTGAGTCACCGAATCAACCTGCTGTTCAGCATCTTGCGCCATTTGGGTCCCGTCCCCGGTCGTATCGAGGGCGTCTTGAACCATGGTATCGAGCTCAATCGGCTCCGGAGGAAGTGTCTCGCCACGCTCTTTCGCTTCCATCTCTGCCGCAATACGGGCTGCTTCGCGCTTCCGTTCTTCTGAGCATCCGGTTATCGACAATAGCATGGCAAGACATGCCACGGCCAACCCGAAAAAAATCCGCCTGTACTGAATCACGTAACTGCCTGACTGTTAATGGGTGAACTACCGCAGGCAATCTTAGCGGTCAGCGGCATCGCCTGTCAACGAAAAAAAGGAGAAACCCGGGTCGTACGGAATATCTTGCGTGTTCTGTCTCCATTTCCTACCATTGGGACTTGAGTTTCGCTGGTTGGCAGGAGATCTGGCCCATCAAAAAACACGAGCCGGAAATAGTCCAATTAGCCAATTCAGGGGTATATCTCCTGAGGGAATGCTCTCCGATGCAGAGTGCCACCTGAGTTATATGGACGGACAGGAATGAAAAGTAGCTACCGACAAATCTCAAACATGGTGCGAATAGTGGCAGTTGCCCTTGTGACTCTGGTTATGGGCATGCCTGACCTTCTCGCGGCACAGACCGACGGCCGGCGAACGGTCGATTTTGGCGCCGTCGGTGTCGATTTTCTCGTGTACCATTCCTTCACCTATGTCAATGAATCATCCAAGCCGGTGGTCCTGAAAACCAAGAATGTGCCCTGTGAATGCTCCAAAGTGACCATCAAGGATTCCCTTGTCGCCCCCGGAGATTCAACCTCCATTCGACTGGAGTTTGACACCAAGAATGTCTTTGGCCCCACCACAAAGGCTTTTACTATCTCAACCACCGACCCATCCTATCCGGTCCTCGAATACTATTACATCAGCAACGTTGGCCAGTGGTTGTTGGGTGTGCGACCCGACCCGCCTTCAGTCTTCTTCCTGCCCGCGCACCAGAGTAAGAAGGTCAAATTGTCGAACCCGCGCGCGAACAAACTTGGCATCACCTATGTCGATCGTGCCGACTCTATTTTCACGGTCAAAGTCGTGAAGCAGGTCATTGGCAAAGGTGAGGCAACCGACCTCGAGGTCACTGTCTCTCCGGATCTCAAGAAGGGCACCTACTTTTCCAGTTTCCGGTTGCGCCTTGATCCATCCGAGGGCGCTAATCCCTTCATTCTGACTATTCCGGTTAAGATTGTGCGCTATTAAAACACGCGCGTTTTGCTCCCCGCACATCAATTCAAGTATTACCACATTCTGCCGATAGATTAAGTACTTGACAATCTGGCGATACCAAATCTTATATTCGGATATGCGAGGGTGTCTCTCTGCTGTCCCTGGGTAGTTTCCTAGCCCCCTCTACCCTACCAGAGTCGCACCCTCTTTTTTTGTGGCTCGCTCTGAATCTCCCAAATGAAAAAGGCCGCTCTCATGAGCGGCCTTTTTGCTGCGACACGGTCGCAATCAGGCTTTATGAATAGCGTCGACCGGACAGACCGCCACGCAGTGCGGGCCATCACTTTGATCTTCGCATTCGTTGCAGGTGCTCTCGTCGATTACGTAGATATCACCCTCAGAGATCGAATTGGTCGGGCACTCGGGCAGACAGAGACCGCATGCCGTGCAATCCTCATTGATCTTCATTGCCATAACAGAGACTCCTTCTGACTACGTCAGCGCTTTAACATAGACCTTCGGCGCAAATATATGCAATCATGAAAATGTCACAAGCAGGAAATGCCTCACCGCTCCAAGATTTTAATCCGCTCTCCCGCAATCATATACCGACCGGTACGGATTGATCGCTTCGACCACCTATTCACCATCTTTTGTACGCAGATTCACAATTGATGAAGCACGCTTCATGCGACTCAGTGAAACAGCGATCTCCAGTCGAGTTAGCTCTGCTGCCTGTCTGTGGAACTATTTGGGGGATGAAAAGATAAGGCGCCACCCAGATTCGAACTGGGGAATAAAGGTTTTGCAGACCTCTGCCTTACCACTTGGCTATGGCGCCCGAAAAAAAAGAGCGGGAAACGAGACTCGAACTCGCGACAGCCACCTTGGCAAGGTGGTGCTCTACCAACTGAGCTATTCCCGCTTATGCCACCTGTCTGTAAACTTCAGGCGGCTTTCAATATATACTGACCACAAACCTTGTCAACAGGATTCGTGGCAGATTTCTTCAGAATCAGGGCTGCTGCGAGCCCGTCCGCGACCGCTCAAGCCGTTGTTGGGTAAGCGAATCCAGTCGTGGAAGATACCACGGGATCAGGCGCTCCATCCAGCGTCGATGATACGCTGCTTTGGCCGTGTCATCGAGTAGCCTCGCTACCGTATAAAGATCCCTGTGCAACCCCGGCGTCATCGAATCAATCGCCATCCCTGTTTCCAAAACGGCTATCCCTTGCTCGCTCTGACGTTTCACCAAATACGCCTGGCCAAGCGACCAATGAAGTTCAGTGAAATGCACCTTTTCCAGTCCACCGGCAATTCGAGCGGCCTCATTCAGATACTTGATCGCGTCATCCGGACGTTCATCCGCGCCGGCATCCAACCCCATGTTCAATTTCTCTGCGAATTCCACCGGGTAGGTCGGCTTCTCCGGCCTCCCCACCTCATGCATCTTTTTATACGCGATATTCAGCATTCCTCGCGGTGAATACTCCGCATTCTGGAACCACCAGACTAATGCCCGATACGAACGCTGGAACTCATCATATAGCACAAGCGCCCTCTCCGCCGGAGCTGACGGCTTGATCCCCGTAGAAAAAACGATGTAATCCGGCGCGCAGGTTAGCAGATATGTCGAGTTATGCTTTGACTCTTTCCAGGTCGTCTTCATCCCTTCGATTGGCGGATCTGAATACCGTGCGATCGTCGAGTCCGCCAGCCCCAGCATATCGATAACCCGGTGATTCAGTAATTCGTAGCCGAATATCCCGATGGTTGGCGTTGCGACCGAAAACTGCGTCGCGTCAGATTCCTGTATCTGTCTCGCCAGTGTTCCCATTCTGAAAACAAACGACCGCTCATGGCGATTGTAGTCTTCAACATACTGCCGGGGAATCCACCAGGTAAGCCCGAGCAGTGGAATCAATAGAACTATCAGCAGAAACTGTTGCGTCTTGACCTGTAGCTTTCCGATCAGGAGATGTAGTGCCGTCGCCGCGATTATGGCATTCAAACCGAACAGCGGCAGATAGAACCGATGCACCTTGAGGACATCTCCTCCTACTAGCAGAATATACGCTAAGTACCCTATCAAAATCACCAGCAACGCCCGAAGCTCTGCAGTCAGTTTCTGCCAAAAGACGACAGCAACCCCTATCCCGATCCCAAGAAATCCATAATGCTTCAGGAATAGCCAGACATAATCCACGCCATTCGACAACTGGGTCATGTTCATCCCGGTCTTGGCGTAGAATGGATTGGGGAGGATCGACCCGTAATAAGCCAGCTTGAATCCGACAAACGGCAGGCACAGAATAAACGCAATACACCCTGCCAGAAAACTGAATCGCGGCACTTTGCGCTCGGAGATCCACTCCGCCAATATTAGGAGTGCGGCCACGACAGCCCCTTCCGGCCGAAGCAACACTGCCCAGCAAAGGGACGCGGTCAACATCCAACTCCCCATCAGATACCAGTAGATAGATAGCGACACTGCCAGCGCGAACGCCGCCGTCTCCAATCCCGCCGGTGACCAGTAGGCGAACGCGCCATTTACCGCAACCAGCATAACCGACATCGCAGTGTACCAGACTGACCGTCCGTGAAACACTCTCTCCGCGATAAAGTAGGTCACCACGATCGACCCAGCCGCGCACAACGCGCCAAGCAGTTTTGAGAAGAATATGTAGTCTATTCCGACTCCCCCGACCAGCGCCATCAGGATCACCCAGAAGAAGTTGGTGTACCCCTCAATCTGCTCCCCGATGTTGAACACCAGGCCGTGACCATTAAGGAAATTGGCAACATAGCGATAGGAGATGTACGCGTCATCCTGCGTGAAATTGAGCTGCCAGGCGAAGTAGCCGAAGACCGCGATCGCCGGGAGAATAATGAATAAGGTGCGTTGGGTGATTTTCACTATGCTTCTACTGTTGAATGGTCTAATGGTTCACTTGGCGGCAAGCGCTTCAAAAAGCCTGCTATATTCAATTGCGGATGATTCCCAGGAAAAATCCCGCGCCATACCGGCCTTGACCAATTTCGTCCAGGCTCGCTTATGAGGGAACAGCTCAACCGCTCTCTTTATAGCCTCGAGCATTGCGTCGGCATCGTATTCTTCAAAAACAAAGCCGGTTCCGGTCTGTTTCTTCGCGTCCCAGTCAACAACGGTGTCGGCCAATCCGCCTACTTTGCGAACTACCGGAACCGTACCGTACTTGAGTGAATACAACTGGTTCAGTCCGCAGGGCTCCCAGCGTGACGGCATCAGGAAGATGTCCGAACCCGCCTCTATTCGATGCGCCAGCGCGTCATCAAAGGTGATAAATGCCCGCAATTTGTCCGGATACAGCTTTTCTAGCTTGGTCAACAAACCGACATACTTCTTGTCGCCGGTCCCCAGCACCACCATCTGAATATTCAGCGCGAACAGCTCGTCGGCCGCCTGCTCGATGAGATCCCAACCTTTCTGATCCGTCATCCGGCTTATCATCCCTATCAACGGCGCCGATGGCCGCACCGGAAGTTTTGCCTGCCGCAGGAGTTCTACTTTGTTCTCACGCTTCCCGGTCAGGTTCGTTGTCGCGTATTTGAACGGGATCAGCTTGTCTCTCGTCGGAGACCAAACGGTGTAATCGACTCCGTTAAGGATACCGGACAGATCAGCCTTTCGCTCGGTCAGTACGCCTTCAAGCCCGTACCCATACTCCTCGGTCGACTGTATCTCTTTCGCGTACTGATGTGACACCGTGGTCAATTTGTCTGCGAGAATCAAACCTGCCTTGAGAAAGTTCACCTTCCCAAAAAACTCGAATGGCCCGGTCATCGCGTAAAACAATTTCTCAGGTAACTCCAGTCGTTTGAATCGCTCCGCGGGGAATATCCCCTGATACCCAAGATTATGAATAGTCAGCACTGATTTCGCTTGTCCCAACAAACCGTCGTTTGCATACATCTGTTTCAAGTAAACCGGGATAAGCGCGCACTGCCAATCATGCACATGAATGATATCCGGTCGCCAGTTGAGCGCGGACATCGATGCCAGCACCGCTTTACAGAAGAAAATGAACCGATCGTCATTGTCAGGATAATCTTTACCGGTCGCCGGATCCAGATAATAGGATGCTCGTTTGAAATACGGCTCATGCACCACAAAGTAGTGGTCTATCTTCTGTCGACTATCGTGCAACGTCTCCAAACCGAACGAGATATCCTCTCCCCACGCCCGTACTTTCAGCGTCCGATCCAACTTGCGGAGCCCATGCTTACTGCTGTCAATGGAACCAAACTTGGGAAGGAAAACCTTGACCTCATGCCCCTGCTTCGCCAAAGCTCGCGGCAGCGCTCCAAGAACATCCCCCAAACCGCCGGTCCGGGCATATGGCGCGACCTCCGGTGATACCTCGAGGATTCGCAGCCTAGACATCACCCGCCGCTGCTTCAGTGCGAGAATTGTGGCGGGCGTTGACATCGATACCGCGCAAGAATGCCGCTGCTTCTTCGGGCGAGGTCGGGTTGATATAGAACCCCGATCCCCACTCGAAACCCGCCATCTTCGTCACCTTCGGCATGATCTCGATATGCCAATGGAAATACTCGTGCGACTCGGTCGAGGTCGGCCGCGTGTGCAGGATGAAATTGAACGCCGGGTCATTCAGCGCAAACCGCAATCGAAGTAGCGTATCCTTCATCGATGCCGCCAGCGCGAAATAATCGCTGTCACTCATCTCGAGGAAACTCGACTGGTGCGCTTTGGGAATTATCCAGGTCTCAAACGGGAATCTAGACGCGAACGGCTCGAACGATATGAATGAATCGTAATCCCGCACCACCCGCTCATATTCCAGCATCTCCTGCCGGATGATATCACAGAAAATGCAGCGCTCCTTGAACTGGAAATACTGCCGCGCGCCATCCAGTTCCTCGGTCACCCGCTTCGGGATGATCGGCGTCGCGATCAACTGGCTGTGCGCGTGTTCGAGCGATGCTCCCGCCGCTTCCCCTTGATTTTTGAATATCAGGATATACTTGAACCGGGCATCGCGCATCAGGTCGAGCATCCGCTCCCGAAACGCCCACAGCACATCCCGTATCTCATGCTCGCTCAAATCGACCAGATCACGCGCGTGGTCCGAGGTTTCGATGATCACCTCGTGCGCGCCAATACCGTTCATCTGGTCGTACAGACCTTTGGCCGCCCGATTCAGACTCCCCTCGATAACCAGTGCCGGATATTTGTTCGAAATGACCCGAACCTTCCACCCCGGTCGGTTAGGTGAAGTCTGCGGCTGGCGATAGGACATGATCTCCGGCGGAGTGAATGACTCATTCCCCGGACAGAAAGGGCAGAGCGTCACTTCCTGGCTCCGCTTGGGCACCGGCGCGAATGAAGTCGGACGTTTCCCCCGCTCGGTGGAAATGATCACCCAGCGTCCTATGATCGGGTCTTTACGAAGTTCAGGCATATTTCAACTTTCGACTTTGCTCAAAACTACACGCCGCAGAGGATTCTGTCAACAGCGACCTCTCCTCGCGCTCTTTCCTAAAACCTCAGGCTCCCCCGGGGATCGATCTTCTGGTGGCAGATATCGTCGAGCAGTTTTACCTCGCGCTCCGAGAGCGTTACTTTCCGTCTCCCTGCCGACCTCACGGCCGTCTCGATCGCTTTCTCAAACTGATATTCCTGCCAGGCCCCGCTATTCCCCCACTGGAAAGATTCAACTTCCTTATCGGCCGTAAGTCCAGCGCCAAAGATATTGCAGCAAACACCTATCGTAATGCCAGTATTCAGCAATGTCCCGATACCAAACTTAGTATGATCACCTATGCATGACCCTACTTTTATCTGTCCAGTGTCGACCATTTCGCCACGCTGCGCGACCCGAATATTCGAATAGTTATTCTTGAGGTCCGAGTTGGTCGTCATAGCGCCGAAATTCACCCATGATCCCACATAACTGTGACCGATAAATCCCGCGTGAAACTTGTTTACATATGACTGGAAAACCGACTCTTCGACCTCTCCTCCAACCCTGCAGGTCTGCCCGATCGATGACGCCACGATCTTCCCCGCCACCACTATTGAGTCCGCGCCGATATAGCACGGACCGATCACCGCGGCGTGCGATTCGATTTTGACATTCTCGCCCAGCACCACCGGACCCTTGGATGCATCGATCACCGCCCCCGGGAAGATCTCTACATTAGCGCCAAACTGGATTTCATCCTTCTTGACCAGAAATGCCCCGGGATGGACCACCGGATCGTTCGCTGTATTCGCGTGCTGCTTCAGAAATGCCGCGTCTTCAGCTATCGCGGAATCAATATCCGCGACAAACTCCCACCATCCTTTATACAGTGTTGCGGTTGTCTCATAGTCGGAGATATCCGCACCCGCGCGGCTGAATGCTTCAAGGTATTCTGCCTGCGTCGCCACCGGCGGTACCGCATCGAGTTGTTCTTTTTTGAAGAGCACCGCGACCACGTCGCCGCCGGAAGTGAATCTGGTTGAAATGCGCGCTTCCTTGACTAACCGAGCCAAATCTCCGTAAGACCGGATGCGCCCATTGAGAAAAAGAACATCCGAGCCGGCTTCATGCTTGACGATATTGAGGGGATATTCGGCCGCCAGATCCGCCATGGCGCCGGTAACTTGATCGCGCGCGATGAGGGTCAACGATGCATCCGGAAAATGCATCGGAATCCGCTTGAAAAGCGGCAGGATCCCGGCCCGCAGCAAATAGACTGGCCGAAGTAGCGTTAACGGGAAAAACCGGTCGAATGCTTCATCTTCGTATATGCAGACGCGTAATGACATACTGGTCCTTGGATCTGTTTAGAGACATCTTCCTGAACTATATCGGCATGTCCGCCAATAAAGTACAGCGATATTCCTGAGGAAGAAAACAGACCGCAAAGACCCCGGCAAGTTAATTTTCGGGCACTCCCGAACCGAATACCTATCTCGCAATTCGCCACTTGGTGGCAAACTCATCCGCGACATGCCGCCCGACCAAGTATTCGGCTAATTGCAGCGCAAACGGCATCGCCGCCCCCGGCCCCATTCCCGTAATAATTGTGCCATCGACCGTCACTAATTGGTCAGTGACCATCGCCCCACCGGCCTTAAGCTTTTCATTGAAACTGGGGTCCCCGGTGGCCCGTTTCCCCCGGAGCAGATCACATGCTTCGGCCAACACATGGCTTGGTGCCGCGCAAATCGCCGCGATCATCTTTGCGCCGGCATAATGTTTCAGGGCGATCTCCCGCACTCGCGGATGAGCCGCCAGTGCCTGCGCGTTGCGACGCCCACCAGGGAATATCACGCCGTCATACAACGTATCGCCTATCTGATCGATCATCTTGTGCGGCACTATGGTCGTACCGTACGCCGCCTTGACCGGTCCTGCGCTGAGGCTGGCGATAGTCACCTCCACCCCCGCCCGGGTCAAAACATCGATCGGCGCGATCGCCTCTACATCCTCAAACCCCTCGGCCAGGATCATCAATACTCGCTTGGACATATTCGCTCCTTCCGTGCGCCGGAAGATAACACGGAAAAGTGGACCCAAGCAAGATTGATTACAAACTACTTCTTCCGGTCGGGATGGATTCCCGCGTCTCGCCAGATCTTCCAGCTCCCGTCGGGCTGCTTCTTCCAGAGCTCAAAATACATCCCCGTCCCGGTCGTCGTATCAGCATCCGGAGGCTTGTGAAGCTTCTGCGTATAGCGACCGTACTCGTACGCGATCGAGTCGATCACCCAGAGATCAAGCGTCGTGATCGTCATATCCGCCGTACCATAGGCGGAAAATATTTTGGAGAACAGGCTGTCGATGGCCGCCGGTCCTTTCCAAATCTTCCCGTCTCGACCCAATAAAGCGCCATCCGCGGTGAACAGCGAAGCCAGCAGTTTGGAATCACCGATCCGGTGCGCTTCACACCACTTGGCGTTGGAGGCATCGACATACGGCTGGACCGCCAGAATTGTCGCGGAATCAATGGCCTGGGCGCGCAAACCGCTCGTCTGAAGAGTCATCATGACTCCGAACAGCATCCACAGAAAACAGGATAGTTTATACATAAAAAAACTCCTCACGTTGGTGAGGAGAATCTACGACCGATTGCGAAAATCAACAGGCCAATGCGGCCAATGGCCATGAATCTGCAGTCAATGAATCGAAAAACCTAGGCTCTCGGCTCAGCCTCAAACAATGTCGGCTGATAATCTGCCCACAGGTGACGGTCTATCTTGTACTGAAACTTGTATCGGCAGTCCCCGTTGGAGCAGGTTTTTGGCGCTGTCTTCTTGAGATGACGGAATTGCTTACCGCACACCGTGCAGGTGCCGAATTTCCACTGGAAATCCGGAACTTTTATCTCGCCAGTATTATCATGCATCGTCTTTTTCCCTGTTGCTGACCTTTCGCATTGCCGACGCGAACGTAATTCAACAGAAAGCCCGATGCAACTAAAAACAGTTCAATCCGCCGGCGAGACCAATAGCCCGGCATCGCGCATCAAATGCTTCACCAGCAGGATCTGCCCATAGTGCCCCGCGAAATGCTCCAGCAGATGATACAGCGCCCAGGTATGCGTGATCTTGATCGATTTCTTCCCCCGTTTGCGAATAAACGTCGTCGCCAGCTTCTTATCATCCCATGTGCGCAGTTCCTTGTGCACCGCCTTCCTCGCCTTGTTCAGCATCTCAAGATACTGCGCCGCGGTCTTTCCTTTGAGTGTCGCCGGATGGAGTCCACCTTTAGCCAATGGTAACCCGTCATCATCCATCCGAATCCCGATCACTTTCAGATTGATGGCATCCGCTTCCGATTCAGGCCGCATCCCCTTCGGCGCGATCACCGCCCACCAGAGATCGACCACTGCCAGGTGTGCCAGTAACATCCCGATCGTATTCATCCCCGGACGGTACTGCCATTCCAATTGCGCTACCGTGAGGTCTTTCACTGACCCGGTCAGAAGTCTCAATTGGTCATCCAATTGGCCGGCGAACAAACCGACGATCTTCTGCTTTTTCGCGTCATACCCTCGCGGAATCTTGACATCGCGTGTCGGCATCTCTATTTACTCTCCACTCTGCGGAATCGGAAATCGATCCCTGTGGTTTCGCCATTGACAATCCCCTGGATACGTGCGTACATCGAATCCGCTGAAACTTGCTTATAACATACGACAGTCGGGAAATCATGTTTCGGGTTCTCGAATCTCCACCCCAGTGAATCCACATCGACCAGCCTGAAAAAGATCGCTGAATCATTGTGCGGAACCTCCGCCACGAAATAGATCGAGCTGTCGCGTGCCAGCATCCGCATTGTTTCGCTGACGGTGGTATCCGTCCCCTTGATCGTCACGCTTTCCCCCTCCATCAGCGTGTCATCCACCATATGCCAGCGCTCTACTAAGACGGAGTTCTTCTGCTGGCGCTCCCAGTCTCCTACCAGCCAATTGAGTTGCAGGACTTTTCTCCCCTGTCCACTCCGCAATGGCGCGTCGGTGACCTGCGCCAAAAGCGAAGTCGCGAACACAAGCAATGTGAGGATTGCTGTCTTCATGGGCTTTCCTATGTGTGCATTACCTGAAACAGGTAAAGTTCATTTCCATCCGGATCAAAGAACGTTTGTATTTTGACCGGTTCATCGTAAACCAACTCCCCCTTGAGTCGAACCCCCTGTGCTCGCAGTGTTGCTACCGCAGGCTCTATCTCTCCTTGTACTTCCAGCCCAACCAATGTCGCGCCGTTGGTTCCCGGAGCGGCGGCTGAGTCTGACTTGGGATGTAGTCCGATCGTCAATCCAGGTCCAGCAGTGATCTCCGCCCAAAAATCCCCAGAACGGAAAACCAGCTTCATCCCTAACGTCTCAGTATAAAATGTGACCGCGCGATTGAAGTCTGATACGAATATCGTGGCCAGGCCGCCGTTGATCATACTGTCTCCCGGCGTTGCAGGTGTGTCCTAACATGTATCTATCAGGTCCAATATAAAGCACCCGACCGAAGATACAAGTCGCTTTTCCCGCTTAGAACACCGAGAACTTGAAATACTTGCGGGGATCGTTCTGGATATCCGTCACCAGCGTATTTACCCGCGCCAGCAGGTCGACCATCTGGACATACATCGCCGTGTCATTCACCATTAACCCCAACGACCCCTTGGCCTGATTCAGTTTCATGGTGATGGTATCCAACTGGGCGGTGGTTGCCGCGAGATTGTTGTACAGGGCTGGATCCGACACCAACTTCGAGATCGTCCCCTCACCTTTATTCACCTTGTCAGCCAATTCGGAGACCGAGTTCGAGGTCCGCTCGAGAGAACCGACTATCCGTTCCTGGTTCTTCTGAAGGTCACTCGCCAACAGGGTCAAACTCGACATCAACTTGGTCATATTCAAATACAACACCGAATCAACCGCCAGTTTGCCAAGCGTCCCCTCTCCGCGATTCATCCGCTTCATCAGCGTATCCAAACCGCCGGTCAGCGAACGAACATCCTGGATCGCCTCCTGCCCTTCTTTGAACATCGCCGATGCTTCCCCTACATCCCGCGGCATGATCACCGATCCGGCGGGGATCATGGGCCCGCCTGGCGTCCCTGGAACAACTTCGATATATTTGTCACCGAGGAAACCGATCGTCCCTAACTGTACCTCTGTCCCCTCCGTCAGCATATACTGAACTTCACCGTTGATCCTGAAACTAACCTCTATCTGGCGCAAAGAGTCAAGATTCACGAATTTGATCGACTTGACATTGCCAACTTCAACTCCTGCCATCCAGACCGGCGATCCTTTTAGCAGGCCGGCAACATTCCTGAAGTACGTTATGTACTCCTCTTTCCCCTGGAAGATCGATGTGCCGCCGCCGGAGAACGAGGCCCACAACGCCATGGCGAGCGCGAAAGTCAGCAACAAGCCGACTTTGAGATTGGCAAATGGCACGCGTATCGATCTCTTCATATTCCTACCCTATCCAGTTAATCTGATATCGCTTCATTAGACGAATTTCCGTTCCATCACGCCCGCGAATGAAGCCCTGAAGGGCTCGAGAAAACTGCGCACCCGATCGTCCGACGATGTCCGCAATTCGTCCACATTCCCGTCAAACACCAGTTCCCCACCCCATATCAGCATGAACCGGTTCGCCACCGCGAACGCGTCGGCGATCTCGTGCGTCACTACAATGGTAGATATCTTCCGCTGACCGGTCAACTTGTTGATCAATTCCAGCACCGTCTCGCTTGACTGCGGATCCAAACCAGTGGTCGGCTCGTCATACAGCATTACCCTGGGGTCAGTCGACAGCAACGCCCGTCCGATCGCCACGCGCCGCTGCATCCCGCCCGATAACTGCTCAGGGAGTTTGTCGATGATCTCATCTGCGTCCAGCCCGACAAAGCCGAGCATCTCGCGAACCTTGACCTCTATCTCTTCCCACGGCATCTTCGAATGCTCAAGCAGATAGTAGCCAACATTCTCACCAACCGTCAGCGAGTCAAACAGCGCCCCATCCTGGAACACCATCCCGATCCCCTTGCGGATCTCACGCTTCTGCTCCTCGGACATCACGCAGATATTTTCGCCGTCGATCAGCAACGACCCCTTCTGCGGACAATTCAGCCCAAGGATAAGGCGAAGGATCGTCGATTTCCCCGAACCTGATGGCCCCATGATCACCACGGATTCCGATTGCTCGATCTTGAAGGTCACATTCTTCAGGATCGGTTTTTCGCCATATGAAAAGCTGACATTGTTCAGCTCGATCATAGGTACCCCTTGAGATACGGGTATATCACTTTGGTGATGAAGAAATTAACCAGCAGGATCGTTATCGAACTCAGCACGACTGAATCGGTGGTCGCCTTACCGACCCCCTTGGTGCCGCCCTCTGACGTGAATCCCTTATAGCAGGCAATGAACGCGATCACGAACGAAAAAATGATAGGCTTGGCGATACCGAGAAACAGATTCCCGAATACCAGCCGCTCGAAGATATTCGCCCAGTACAAAGTCGATGAAATGTGCGCCAGGTATACCGCGATTATCCACGCTCCGACGATAGCCACCACATCCGTGACAATCGTCAATGCCGGCACCATGATCATCAGCGCGACCAGACGCGGCACCGCTATCTTCTTGATCGGATCGATCCCAAACGCCACCATCGCGTCAATTTGATTGGATGACTTCATGGCGCCGATCTCTGCCGTGATTCCCGATGATACTCGCGCCGCGATGATCAAACCCGCCAGCGTAGGGCCAAGTTCGCGAATAATAGAAATAGACATGATTCGGCCTAGGTAGTTCTTGGCGCCAAAGTCAGCCAATTCGTTGGCAAACGCCAACGCGAACCCCTGCCCTGCGAACATCCCGGTCAGCGCCACCAGGTAGAGTGAACCTACCCCCAACAAATACATCTGCTCCAGGGTCTCCATCAGGTAGAAAGGCCGCCCAAACATCCCCTTGAGCATTCTGAAGGAGAAGAAAAAGAGCCCCTGAAACTCGTATGCGAAATTCTTAAGCCAGCCTAACACAGTTCAGCGCCAAATACCTTTCTGAATCCGCTCATGGTAGAACTTTGGCGGAACAGAGTCAAGCGCTTTGCCGGCCAGCTTTCCTCAAGACTGTGCGTCAGTTAGAGATGCGACTCAGGGTAGCCAATTCCCCCGATCCTTAAAAAAACAAGGTCCCGACTCACGTCAGGACCTTCTTTCCTCACTCAACAAACCGATGCAGGTCTAAACAGCATAACCGCCAAGAAATTCTGTTCAGAACCGAAAAGGCCAGGCATCGAAAAACTGTATGGCTGCTTTCCGATGACGGTCGGTCTGCTTGACCTATGTATTATCAACTGGTGTGCCAGCCTCACACTAAACCGATATGGCATTGTCGTACCATAAGTTAGCTGTGTGCTGCCACCTTAAGTCGGCTCGTTCGAGCGCAGGAGATGCGAATGTCCCCCTTGTTCTCGTTAAATCATGCGATTTCCGGCCAACGAAAAGCCCGTCCGGAGTGACCGTCCGAACGGGCTAAACACTTTATCTTACGCGAACTGATCATCGCACGGCAAGCCGCACGATCACTTCAGAAGCATCATCTTCTTGGTATCAGTGTAGCTCCCTGCCGTCAACCGATAGAAGTAGACTCCGCTGGCAACCGAGGATCCACCCTCGTCGCGACCGTCCCACACGATCTTGTGCTGGCCGGCTTCCATGGCGCTATTCGCCAGGGTCCGGACCTCCTGCCCGATCACATTATAGATGCGAAGTTCAACCGCCGAAGCTTTCGGCAGATCGAAGGAGATCTCGGTCGACGGGTTGAACGGATTCGGGTAGTTCTGTCGCAGCGCGAAAGAGTTCGGCATGCTGCCGCTCGCGGCGCTCAAAGAGACTCGCGTCCCTTCGATCTCCGGATCCTCGCGCCACTGTTCGTACTGTCCGGTAGCAATATTACCGTACACGAAGAAATTCGAGTGATGTGGATCTTCCATGACGAACGGCTCAAACTCGATCTCCTTGACCGAGGCATCGTTCCGCTCAAAGACCAGGTATGCTACCGGGCCTGTTCCGGCCATCAGCGCCGGTTTCTTCGTCATCGAAGTCTGAGGGACCGCCATGATCACGATCTCGCGCTTCTCGGCATCAAGCATTGTGGCCTTCAGATCAAAGTAGTCGATACGAGCATTCTCGAATCGAACCTCTTTGAGCGTCACACCTTCCGAATACTTGAGAGCGATATCGATCCCGACCAGATCATCCTGATTGGTCACCTCAAGAGGGACGGTTACCGTATTCCCCTCACCGACCTCCGCTTTTCCGATATTCAGCCGTTCACCGGCGGAATACGCAACCAGCGGGAATGCGAGAAGAGCGACGATAACTGTTACTTTCCATGTGCGTTTCATCAAGGCTCACCCCCTAAGGGTTTAGCTATGGTTCACGATCTGGCTGTCGTGACAGGGCACAATCCTATGCGCCACGCAGCCGTTTTCTATTCGCAATATGAATCGGCGATGTTAATTGTTCGGCGGTTGTCGGAAATGCAATCGTGAAAGCGAGCAAAAACTGATGAGCAAATACCTGTCGTCCCTCTGTCTCCAACATAACGTACCGCCGTTCGTTATGTCAAGATGTTTTATGACCTAACCGTCACTGTCACACGCAAGTTCCGTATCACAGAGACAGCTTGAGCCGGCCATCGTACATCCGCCGCTGATTATACGCACTGCGCTCCACGAGAAAACATAATTTTCCATTAATCTCAAGTTTGGGTTCTGTCAGACGGCGCAGGTTCTGCGAACATCGTTAAGTCAGGTCCTTGATAACTGGGAAGAAACTTCTCCCCGCCACCCGCACGCGGCCCCGTTCGAGTAAATGCTTGACTTGTAAACCCTTTCCGGTAATCTTGCACCCGAATTGACAGGTTGTGAGCTTCCGTTGGAGGTTTAATGCAGACAGCGAAAAAGGCTGACGCGGCACCAGCAAAGCACTCTCCCTTTGTGCCGGCATCGGAATCCCCCGCCGAGGTTACCGGGCGAGCCATCGTCCTCGGTATTATCCTGGCTCTCGTTTTCGGACTTGCCAACGCCTATCTCGGCCTCAAAGTCGGTATGACCGTCTCTGCCTCGATTCCGGCGGCGGTTGTCTCGATGGCCATCCTTCGCATGTTCCGTAAGCGTGCGACCGTGCTGGAGAACAACATCGTCCAGGGGATGGGTTCGGCCGGTGAGTCATTGGCCGCGGGCGTTATCTTCACCGTGCCAGCATTCTTCATCTGGTCGGCTAGCGCTCAACTGAAGGAACAGGGCTACACTTTCCAGATCGCCCAGTGGCAGATCATTCTCCTCGCGCTGTTGGGCGGAACCCTCGGCGTACTGCTCATGATCCCCCTGCGTCGGTATCTGGTCGAAACCGAGCACGGCAAACTAGCCTATCCCGAGGGTACCGCATGCGCCGAGATCATCGTCGCCGGTGACCAGGGTGGAAGTCGCGCCAAGTTGGTTTTCCTCGGCATTGGCATCGGCGCCGCCTACAAAATACTGATGTCCGGCGTCAAGACCTGGTCTGAGACTGTGAACCACTACTTTGGTGGCATCCTCAAAGGGGGCCAACTCGGCATTGAGGCAACACCCGCGCTTGCGGCGGTTGGTTATATCATTGGCCCGCGCATCGCCGCAATGATGCTCTCTGGCGCGGTCCTCGGCTATATGGGCATCGGCCCGCTCCTCTCGTTCATCGGATCGCACTCGAGCACCCTAATTGTCCCGCCCGGCACGACTCCTCTTGGCGACATGAGCGCGGGCGAACTTCGCAATTTCTACATTAAGTATATTGGTGTGGGCGCAGTGACCATGGGCGGATTCATTTCGCTCAGCAAATCGATGCCCATCATTGTGACATCCTTCAGAGAAGGCTTCCGCTCGCTCACCGGCAAAAAAGGTGAAGCCAGCAAAGACCGAGTCAACTACGACCTCCCGATGCAGTGGGTCCTCCTCGGCATTCTTGCCGTCATCGCCGGTATTGCGCTGATCCCGAACACTGGCCTTCCCTGGGTCGGTATCGTTGCGGCGGTTATTTTTGGATTCTTCTTTGTGGTGGTCGCCGCTCGAATTGTCGGTCTGGTCGGCTCATCCTCCAACCCTGTTTCGGGCATGACCATCGCAACACTGCTCATAACCAGCCTTTTGCTGGTCTGGCTAGGCCACACCGGTATCAATGGCATGGTCGCCGCCATGATGGTCGGCACCATCGTCTGTATCGCCGTCTGTATGTCGGGCGATATCTCACAGGATCTCAAAACCGGCTTCCTGCTCGGTGGTACGCCTATCCGGATGCAGCTTACCACGCTCATCGGTATGGCCGCACCCGCGCTTGTCATTGGCGCCATGCTCTTCTTCTTGCGTGAGACATTCGGCTTTGTCGAAGGCGAGGTCGCTGGTCGCGCTCCGATGATGGCCCCGCAGGCCAACGTCATGGCGACGGTCGTTTCTGGTATCATGAACCAGAATCTTCCCTGGCTCCCGATCATCGTCGGCGGCATGATCGCCATCTGCGTCGAACTACTCGGCCATGGCGCGCTGCCGTTCGCGATCGGTCTTTACCTCCCGCCGTCGCTTTCCACTCCCATCATGGTTGGTGGATTGGTCGCGTGGATCGTCAACAAGCGAAGCAAACCGGAAGAGGTCGAAGCCAAAACGATGCGCGGAACGCTCTTCGCATCGGGCCTGGTCGCGGGCGACTCGCTGATTGGCGTGTTACTCGCGTTCCTCGTTGGCGGATGGTCCTGGTATGGCGAATACTTCAACGCCCATGCCGATCAAGGGACATCCTTGACCACGAGCTTCGGACCGATTCTGTCAATCATTCTCTATGCCGCGCTGGCGGTCTTCCTCTACCGAATGACCATAGGCGGCAAGAAAGAAAAATCTTCTTAGACTGATCTCATACAGACCAAAAGCGAAACGGAGCCGCTATGCAGCGACTCCGTCTTTTATCTGTCTGACTAGTCGTGGTTGTCTCAGTACTTCTGTCGTCGCTCGACGAGATAGTTTGAGCCCGGACGTTGCTTCGTCGCCTTTTTGAGGTCAGCCAGCATCTTGGAAAGTTCTCCCAGATGCTGGAACTGCCCGTGCGTATTGACGATCACCGCGATGGAGATAGTCAGTAGCGGATAATCTTCCTTCTGTCCCCGACGGTTCATCGTGGTGATAGACCCGCGCTCCCGGTCGACCTCTTCATAGCGATACGGAATAACTGAATCAAATGTCCGGATGATCCACTGGCAGGCCGTATCCACCAGGTCATTCGGGATGATGAACACAAAATCATCCCCCGCTATATGCCCGACAAATCCCTCGCGACAAATATCAAAGACCACATCGCGAAGTATCTTGGCCGTCAGCTTTACGACTTTGTCGCCGTTGTGATACCCGTAATAATCGTTGTAGGCTTTGAAATTGTCCAGATCGGCGTAGCAAAGCGCGAAGGTCGTTCGCATATCCAGATGGTGCCGAATTTCCCGCTCGATTATCGCTGTCCCCGGAAGCTGCGTCGATGGATTCACCGCGATATCTCGACGGCTCCGCTCTATCACGCGACGAATGCGGACCTCGACCAGGCGGTCTATCCACTCCCCATGAATGAACTCTTCCGCGCCATTCTCAAAGGCCGCTACCACCGAGTTGACCTCGGGGTCGGGATGAAACAGGATCACCGGCACGATCGACAAAAAGACATTCTGCTTGATCGAGTGAACCAATTGGACTTCCTCGAAGAAGTCCCCCTTCCCTCCGATAAATATCGCGGCTAACTGAAAATGTCGCGAGATCTCCGTCAGCGTGTCAAAATGGGTGAAGTAGTGGAATGATACCTGACTCCCCTTGAAAAACTGCTGAAGATGAAAATCCAGGCTCAGGCCGGTCTGCCGAACGGCAAAATGATA
>JAYRFH010000122.1:0-15796 GCA_041908405.1 Candidatus Zixiibacteriota bacterium | reverse complement strand
TGTTTCGCCCCTCTACTGCAATCAGAAGGATAACTTCTTCATTCGAAATCGTATCGGCCGCCATATGAATTTGATCGACTGCAACCGGTTTATGTGGCACGATCATTTCGCGCTGGCTGATGACCGGCTGGTCGATTTCTACCTCAAGATTCCCGCGGCGACCAAGCTCTCAAAATCGGTGATATCCGCTTACTTCCGCACCAAGCTCCCCGACCTGGCTCGTGTCACCTATCAATCAACCGGTGTTGATCTCTTCTCAAAGCCAAAACCGTGGAAACAGAAACTCCGGGCGAAAGTCAACCGTTATGGCTATCTGCTGGAGCGGTTAACCCAGGGTCACTTCAAGTATTACAATCCGAAAAACTACAGCCATTTCAGTCAGTGGTACCGGGCGGACAAACGAGTGAGAGAGTTCTACGAGGGAGTTTTGCTGGACCAGCGGACAGTCCAACGCGGTTATTTCAACCGGCCGACGATAGAAAAATTCCTGGAACGTCAGCGCAAAGGCGGAAACTCATTCTTCCAACTTTCCGACCTGGTCGCGTTCGAGCTGTTTCACCGGATGTTTATCGACAAAAAGTAGCGGCACGGACTCTAGTGAACATAGAGTCCATCAAGCGGCCAGCGGACGTAGTCGCCCTTCCAAATACGGGTCAGATCCTGCTCGATCAGTTCCGAGCTTTTCGTTCTGCGCTCCATCACCATCCGGCGATGGATCTTCTCTTTGTGGTATTCGATTATCTGATCATCGAACGGCAGCAACTCCGGGTTGACAAACCGGACCGCGCCATCGCAGTCACGCGCCGTGATGATCTCATTCCGGTTGTAGAGACTGGGGGAGAAGGGAACATCGAGCAATCCATTCTGGAACGCCTTTATCGCGCCACGGGCCATTGAACCAAGCCCCAGCTTCTCAATCTCGCCAAGAATGATGTTGGCTTCCCGTTCGATCATCGCCATTTCGGTTTCCACCAATGACCACTCGGGCTTGGTGTCTCCAGCTTTGGCCACCCCGGCTTTGGTCAGGCGGAGGGCCTCGGCGTTATCATGGCGGGTCGGGATATGAATCGATTCAACCGGGGTCTTGATCATGAACTTGGTTGACCGGGCCAACGCCCCAGTGGTGGAACTGGCAACGATCAGTTCGCGCGCCTTCTCGAGATTATTCGGGAAAGCCGCCATGTACTGATGGAACACAGTCGAGACCGTGACTTTCGGGAAACCATACTTGGTCAGCCATGCGCGGCCAACTTTGTCGAGCGCGCGGATCGCCGCAATATCCTGGATGCGATTCCCCTGCTCGGCCAGCCCAAGCGAAACGCAGACACCACCGGCCTTGGCCGTCAGGATCGCCTGCACAACATTGATGGCGATCGCCAGCGACGGCTCGATCAGGCTGGTGGTCAATGGCCCGAAGTATTCACGATTGACCGTGATCCCCTGTTGCTGATAGATGCCGGTCAGCTTGTCGACATATTTCCAGTTCTTCAGATTCGCGACGGGGGACGTTCGCTTGTCGTACGGATAAAGGTAACAGAGGAAGCCGCCTTCCACCGAACTGGTTCCACCGGCAATACCAATTTCATAGACCAGGCGATGATCGGGTGACCCCGCTCGGATCTGGAATGGCGTCTCGATCGCGTTGAGAATTTCTTCTATCCCGGCCACACCATGTACTGGTACCGGATAGCCGTTAAGGAATGATGTCCCGCCCTTTTCCGAGCGGCGAACACCTTCCTCGGCCTTTGCGTACATATTCTTGCGGCTGGCGGCATCGAGCTGAATGGAGGAAACATCCATGCCGTTCTCGCGAAGCAGTTTTAGTATCTCGATCTCATCCTGAATATGCGCGACTCCTGTACGAGGCTGAAGGAGCGGCCGATACGGCGAGGTTTGCTGCGTCTTGATAAGGTGGTGCAGGTTCTTGGATGGCACACCGTGGTTTTTCTTCACATCGGTCAGCCAGACCGACGCACCGGTCGGCCAACTCGCCAACACATCGCGGCGAGTCAGTTCGAACTCCTGCTGGCTCATCGGATCATCGGTAACGGTATCAAGATCCGGCATCGGCGGGATCTCGTGCTCACCATGACTGAGCAGGTCACGCGGATAAATCTGTTTGTTGCGGAAATCGCGCTTCAGGTTCTCGAGGATCGTCATCCATGACACCGGTTTGGGAGCGACAAAGTCAAATCCCAAAGAGCGGAACTGACGGATAACCGTATCATCCTTCTCTTTGACCGAAAGATTCCCGCCCAGGTACCAGACCTTGGGGTCACTGTTGCCGAGCGCGAAATGCTTCAGCTTGTGCGGGAATTCTTCAAGGTACATATCGACATGGCCATTGTTGCAGGAGATGAACATGGCATCGAAATCCGCGGCATGATTAAAGAAGTCGTCCAGGGTGTTGCCGATCCCCAGGTTCTTGACATAAAATCCTGATTCTCGGAAGGCAAGCGTCAGCAACGCCATCCCAACCGAATGAATGTCATCCCCAAGAGAACCGATCAATAATCTATATGCCGTTTTCATGCGTGTCGCTATTCACCTTTATCAAGAATTACGCCCGTTCGAGGATCTTACGGGGAGAGATGTCCATGCATTTACCAAGGCCCGTGGCTATCAGAACATCGATGGCGTCCACGAACGGCACCTCAACATCCTGCTGGCTCAGCACCAACGGTACCTCGGAACATCCGCCGATGATGGCATCGGCGCCAAGTTCCACCAAGCGCTGGGTGGCGTGCACAAAACGGACCTTGGGTTGCCCAGTCACATGCCCGGCCTTTATCCCCCAGGGTTCATAGATAGGATCCATGAAGTAGAACTTCTGATCCTTGTCGTTGAAGATGATCGATTTCACGCCGACCGCCTCGAACTGCTTCTGGAAGAGCTGCATCTTGAGATTGCCGGTCGAGGCCAGTATGCCGACTGTCTTGACCTGAGGATGATGCTCCACGGTGTATCGCGCGGTTTCGGCGATGCCGTCAATGATCTGCGCCTTGGCGGCTTTCTGTATCTCCGGAATGAAATAATGCGAAGTCATACAGGCGAGCATGACAAATTCCGCGCCGACCGCGTCCATCAACTGCATCGAACGAACCAGTTCCGGCACAGGGCTTGGCCCGGTCTTCAATATCCCCTGCGTCCGATCCGGGACCGAAGAATTGTTGTGTACGAATATCTCAACATATTCCTGGTCGGTGATAGCCGGGGTCAGTTGGACCGCCCGGTCAAACATGTATGCTCCGGCGACCGAACCCATGCCGCCGATGATACCTAATCTCTTCTTAGACACTCTTTTCTCCTGATTGCGAAATCTTCTCTGTTAGAACGCCGAGGCCGGGTCTACCTTGGAAATACTGAACCGGTACTTCCCCGAAGACTCCACTGGTATGGTATCGACGTACTCAATCTGGTACTTAACGTCGGTCCCCAGGTACTTCGGTATCTCCGCGGCCAGGAACTTCAAACTGGCGTCACTGAACTTTTCGCCTCTGACTATCTTGAAAACGACCTCGTCTTTCTTCTCTTGTATCAACTGCGCCTGCGCCACCCCGGGTGTATTGGCGATCAGGTAGATCGTCAGCGAGGCTCCCGACACGATCTTGCCGGAAGGAGTCACCAGAAAATCCGTGGTTCGCCCACCCGCCATCTTCATGAGCGGAAGTCCTCGGCCACATCCACAAGTCTCGGCTAGCGGCATTCCGGTATCCTCGATCTGGTAGCGGATGAACGGCATCCCAAAATTGAGCAGGTCGGTGACTACTACTTTGCCGATCTCACCCGGCTTGGCGGGGCGGCCGTCACGCAGGAACTCCATCAGGAATCCTTCCGCGCCGATGTGCAGACCGGAATGGTGATCACACTCGGAGGCGAGTACGCTCGTCTCCCGCGACCCATAACGGTCGTAAACTTTACATTCGAAGACCGACTCGATCAATGTCCGCTGATCCGGTTCGAGCACTTCGGCGGAGGTAATGATCGCTTTCGGCCGGTGATGATCTGTCGAGTTCGTCTCCTTCAGGAAACGCGCGAACAGGAACATCGAATTCGCGTAGGCGATATACACTCCCGGTCGATACGACTTCAGCCGCGTTTTAAATTGCGATAACCGTTCTTTGGTAATACTCGATGTATCCAGAATGGCTAGACGGTCAAGGAAGATACTTCGCAGTTTGAATCCGACCGAGGCCATCCCGGCAATATCCTGCCGATGTCCCCAAAAGGACGCTGTCTTCATACCGATATCCCAACCGGCCCATCGATTGTGTCGGATGGTCGCCGCTTTTCGCGAGAACAGCCGATCCTTGTCGTGGTAAAACTGCAGTGGACTTCCCGTCGATCCACCGGTCTTATTGGGAACCAGTGTTTCCACCGGATAGTTCCGCGCACGTAACTGGTCAAGCGATTGCTGGATATCCTTTTTGGTCAGAACCGGAAGTCTCAGGATATCATCGAAATTTTGAATACTGGCCGGGACTATCCCTGCCTCATTCAGCCTATTTGTATAGAAGGGGGAATGCTTATACGCGTGAGTCAGGATCGTGCGCAGACGATCCAACTGAAGCTGCTCGATCTCCTGCCGCGACATGTACTGCACCCGCTCCATCTCCTTCAGGTGAGCGAGCGTGGTCCCATGCTCCTGGAACTCGCGCATCCTGAAAAAGAAATGCTTGGCGGTAAACTGCAGTATGTCAAACATCGTATTACTCCCGGACTCTCTTAATCGAATTTGAGCGATCTGGTCTTGATGACCTGCTTCAGCCGCTTCAGTTCTTCATCAGTGAAGAACTTCACGGAGAAAAGAGCGACCGGGAAAAGACAGCCTATCCCGGCCTTCGCCACGATATCCAGCCAGAGCGTACCGGTGTCAACCTGTATTCCGGCGAAAAACAGCACGAAGGCTACGGCGAACAACAGACCGACCCGCCGCCATTCCATATGGATCGGATAGAGCCGATTCGAAAAATAGAATGTCAGCGACGCCTTGAAAATAAAGCAGAGCAGGGTCGCCACCGCCGCGCCGAAGATCCCAAACGGCTTGATCAACAGAAAATTGAGAACCACGTTCAGGATGCCGTTCAACACATTGACGTAGGCGACATACTTGGTCGCCTTTTTCATCAAAATGCCAATATTGAAATGATGGTGGAACGAAAAAATGATGTAGGCCAGCACCACTACGGGCACCACCTTGTATGCCGGCCAGAATGACTCCGCGGCCATGATCATGATGATCTCTTTCGCCACCAACGAAATCAACAACCCGACAAATAGACTCAACGTGCAGAAGTAGGTGAATATCTTCGGATAGATCCGGTCATAACCTTCTGTGTTGAATAACTCGTATCGCCGCGGCGCCCAAACCTGGAGAAAGGGGGAGGTGACAAACTGGTTGACCAGCGTACCTATCTTGTATCCCAGCGAGTAGATCCCGGTCATCGCCACGGACACATATTCTTTGACAAAATACCTATCCGAGGCCTGTACGATATACGCGCCGATATTCGATGGTATCAACGGCCACCCGAATTTCAGCATATCGACCAGCAACTGCCACCTGATCGAAATCCCGGTCTTGCGCAACGTGGTGAACGAGAGCACGAGAACGAACAGCGCGTTCGTTATCAGCGTGGCCATCAGCACGCCCATCACGCCGTAAGGGAAGACCACGACCAAGAGAATATTCAGTCCAAGCGTGACCACGGTCATCGCCACTTTAGTTATCATATACTCGAACGACCGCTGGCGAACCCGCATGTAGGCGAAGTAGACCGGAAGAATCATGGAGATTCCCAGCGAAGCCAACGAGACTACCATCAAGTTGGCCTGGTCACGCGATTCGAGCACCCATCCGGCCATTGGCGCGGCGAACAGCATCAGGAAGAGGCTAATGGCTATCATCATGCCGCCATAGCCGACTACCGCGGTCCCCACCACGCGGTTCCGGTCGGTTTCCTCCTCGTAATCGAAATAGAAGCGACTGACCGCCGACTCCAAACCCATGCCGATAACCAAGGATATCACACTGTTGGTAAGATAGAGGAGTTCGAGGACGCCGTAATCCGATGGTGTCAGGACGCGCAGATAGACCGGCAACATCAGGAAACTGACAACCCGGTCGAGGACCGAGGCCAGACCGTATACCGCGGAATGCCGGGCTATGAGTTTCGCTTCTGACGCAACAGATTGAGCCATATAGGTATTTCAGATTCCTCTGTACTGTATCGGACGTCCCGGTTCAGGTTCCACGGCAAATTTTGGCGGTACCGGAAAGAACCCGGATTTAACCCTGCCGGATAATGCGCCCCAATGTATGGTATTTGACGGCGCCTGTCCACTTTTCTGCCGGCCAATTGGTTCTGCCAGGTTCTGACCGTCCGATATGGAGTTTTTAAGTCCCCAGTCTTCTATTTTGTCTCCTCGGTTCCGATACAGTAGAAGGTAAATCCGTTGATTAGAACGCCGGCTTTGCGTACCACCGGGAAGGTTTTTCCTACTGGCATACGGTTTGCTTGAGTGTGATTGGGTTTCAATGTGAAGTTTGTTAAAAGCGGGTGGTGGAAGGTTGATCCCTCGGGGGAAGAAGTTCTTCCGGATCGGATATTTCCAGCACAGGTTCAATAATGCGGAGCCGCCGACTGCATGAGATTGCCCGGTTGGCTAATGATGAGATTACGGTAGCGGAAATGCGTTGTTGACGATAAGGTGATCGTGGAGTAACTGCATGACGATTGGTAAAGCCCAGCCGCATATTCCCTTCTCCCGACGAATGATCGGGCCAGTGGTCCTGGTCGTGGTCCTGCTCTTCGCCGCTCTCGTGGTGCTGGGCAGTATGCTTCCTCCCAAGGACGGCCACAAGCCGATCACTATCATCCTGCGCTACGATGACTACAGCGCCGTCAGCAATACCCATCTTGAATCTCAGATCCTCGAAACCCTGGATCGCCATCAGCTCCCCTGTATCTTTGCGGCGATTCCCTGTGTCACTACCAATGGATTCCGCAATCCGCAGCCGGCAGACAGCCTGACCATGGATGCAGAGAAGATAGCCCTGCTCAAACCGTACCTCGACCAGGGGCTCATCGAGCTCTGTGTGCATGGCTGCACTCACCAGACGCAGGATGGGAAGAGCCTGCATACCTTAAGCGAATTCTCCGGTCGCCCTTATGAAGTTCAACTTGAGCGATTGGCTCACGCCAAAGGGATGCTTGAATCTCAGTTTGGTCACGCCATCAAGACTTTTGTCCCGCCGTGGGGAAACTACGACGAGAACACATTGAGAGCCGCCGAAGCGGCCGGCTTTTCTATCATTTCTGCCGACCCGCGCGGCCCTGCGTCTGACGAGCGAAACCTGCTCTATGTGCCGGGTACCTGCCGAATTCATCAGCTGATGGCGGCGATCCAAGAAGCGCGCGGTCTGCCCTCCTCCGGTTCGACCTTGATCACCGCCGTGATCCATCCTTACGATTTCATCGAGTCCGACAAAGAACGCGGAGTGATGACATTCCAGCAATTTGAAGAGATGATGGCTGAGATCAGTAATGACCCGGGGCTACGATTCACCACTGCTTCCGGAGCCACTCAGCTTTTTTCTGACCTTAGCGCCGCCCGCTTGATCAAGGCTGGCTCGCTGCGCAACAGCGCTATCAACTTGCTTGTACCGGAACCACTGCAACTTGGCTATCCGACCAAAACCTATGTGGACGCCAAGTTGGCGAAGACGCTGTTGGAACGAGAGCAAGTCTGGTGTATCGCCATCTATGTTCTGGGGCTTTTCGGCATCGTGGTTGGCGTCAACCATTCGCGAAAGCTGTTCCCGGCGTCGTGGCGTGTTCACCGAAAGAAAGCGCTGGTGATTGGATATGCGCTTCTCGCTCTGCTGCTGCTGTACAGTCTCTTTGATATGCAAGTGTACGCAACCGGTCTCAGCGCTATCGTGGGACTTCTCGGAGTATTGGTCGGCGCTACCATCGACTGAACACCGAAGTTCCGCTTTTCATCGGCCTACCCGACCCCAGGCTCCTGCTTGGAAATTGATTTCAGTACTTCTGCAAACCGGCGTCGATATGGATAAAATATGTCCTTGTTTTCTCCGCCCATGATCTATCATGCCGGTCAAGTACAAGTGAAGTCGTACCTCAGATGCGCAATGAATACTCCATTGTATGCAAGCGAATGCAATATAGCCCCTGGTCTTTGGAGTGGGAATCGCGGGTTCAGCCCTGAAAAGTGAGGAAAAGGCCAAAATTGCCAAGTTGCCTCAGTTTGACCTCGCAAATCGGTTATGCGGCAGTCCGTTTGCTTATTGGGCGGGTACTTGAATTGGAAGGGATAATTTCATGAAATCTGCATCTGTACATCAGTCGTGGTTTAAATCCTTATTGCCTGAGTTTGGGCGCATTATCGCCTTTTCTCTGGTAGTGGGTCTTGCGCTGATTGCCGGCGTCCAGGCCCAGCCGTCGGTCTCCGGAGTGACCATCACTTCGACCAGCGGCAACAACACCATTAACGATGATATCGTCTCCAGTTTCACGCTTGGTGGTACTGCCACTCGTTCGGCGACTGCCTGGTATCGTAACGGCGCACCGATGTCGAAACTATACCTCCCGTTTGAGGGTGGAGCGGCGGCCGCGCTACAAGATCGCTCGGGTAACGGACTGACCGCGGTCTCCAGTGGCACGACGAACTGGTCCGCCACCAGCGGCTACAACACGACCGGTGGTGTCAGTTTTACCGGCACCAATTATCTCACCGCCGGCAACACATTCCCAACCAATTCATCTTATACGATAACTTTGTGGGCTTATCGCACTGTGTCGCGCGTCAACCATTGGTTGCTCGCCTCCAGCGCGACCGCCGCGACCAGTCACGCGCTTGGGTTCACGCTTGATGACCGCCTCCGCGCGGGCCATAACGGTTCGTGGAATATGGTAGAATCCAAGAACCGATGGTCGATCCTGACGAATACCTGGTATTTCGTCGCCCTTACATTCGATTACAACACCGGCCAGATGATCCTCTACAAGAACGGCGTCCCCGAAGACACGACCATCCTGATCGGCGCCCAGAAAGATGTCGCTGATGCTTCCGTGGCGGTCGGCTCCTACCGTGGTACCGGCAACTACACTGGTTCTATGGATGAAGTGCAGATATTCAATGTCGCTCTCAGCCCCGAACAACTCATGTCGATGTACACGTCGGGCAATAGCCGCATCAAACAGCAGGAGAACAGCGTCAGTGACGCCTGGCAGGCTCGCGTGACCCCTTTCTCGACGACCGAGGCCGGGACTATGGTGTCCAGCAATACGCTCACCATAGTCGCCACTCAGCCGTCATTCACTTCAACTCCTGTGACCACCGGAATTGCCGGCAAGGCGTACACTTATAATGCCGATGCCAACGGCGGCCCGCATCCGACCTTCAGCCTGACTGTCGCTCCGCCCGGAATGACTATCGATCCGATCAGTGGCGTTATCAATTGGATCCCCGTATCGGCAGGTTCATATCCAGTGACCATCCACGCGGTCAATACTCAGGGTGCGGCTGATCAGAACTATACGTTGGTCATCGCCAGCCCGACAGTAAGTCTCACGGCTCTTCAATTACAGGCGCTTGGCAATGGGGACCTTGAGGCATCGTATGGTCTCGGTCTGAGTGCAACTACCGCCGGTAGCGCCTGGTTCAAAAACGGCAACCCGATCATGATCCTCTATATGCCGTTCGAAGGCGGACCTAACTACTCTCTTGAAAACTACGCCGGTAACGGCGGCATCGGATACAAAGTTGGCAATCCGACGTATGTCCCCAATGGCGGACATGACGGCAACGGCGCTTATCAGTTCGATGGCACCTCATATATCAGCATGGGGGACATCTTCCCGATTCGTGCGTCGTACACGAAATCAGCCTGGATCTACCACACCGTCAACGGTGTCTTCAATCATATCCTTTCAGGGTGGGACCACAATACCACGGCGACAGGTGGTCACGGTATGCGCGTCGCCTATGACCAGCGCCTTAGTGCCGGGCAGAATGGTGACTGGCGAATCGTACAGTCTAACGCCAACGCCATTCAGGCCAATCACTGGTACCATGCGGCGGTGACGTTCAATTACTCGACAGGCGAGATGATCCTCTATTTAGATGGTCAGCCGATCGACACTGCCATCCTTGCCGCCAATATGCGCGATGTTACCGATCCGGGTCTTCTCGTCGGCGCGACCCAGGGCTCATTCGCCTGGAATGGGTTCCTCGATGATGCCCGCGTCTACAACTATCCGCTTTCAGCCCAGCAAATTGCCATGATTTACACGAATGGTGGCGACAAGATAGCCGCCAATGAGACCGTGAATGGCGAGGTGTGGCAGGCGAAAGTCACAGCGTTCTCTTCGACCGAGGCCTCCGTGCCATTCAGCACCAACCCGGTGACCATCGGTGTTTCCGACCAGCCGCCGGTCCTGGCCGCGATCGGTCCCAAATCAGTGAACGAAAATCAGGCGTTGAACTTTGCTGTCTCTGCGACTGATCCTGAAGCCGAGATCCCGACGCTGTCCGCGACCCCGCTCCCGTCTGGTGCGAGCTTCATTGACAACGGCGACGGTACTGGCAGTTTTGCCTGGACTCCGACCTACGCCCAGTCCGGTGTCTATAACGTCACCTTTACGGCGTCTGATGGCACCAATACTGATGAAGAGATCGTGACTATCACGGTTAATAATATCAACCGCGAACCAGTTATTTCAACCGTCGTTGATCCGCAGACCATACTCGAAGGAGTCATGCTCACTATCAACTACGCTTCGACCGATCCGGATAATGATCCTTTGACACTTTCGTATGTCACCAATGCTACCGGCGCGTTGTCATTCACTGATAACGGCGACGGTACCGGACAGTGGGTCTGGACTCCCGCGGTTGGACAGGCTGGTGTCTACGATGTCACTCTCCGAGCGTTTGACAATCTTGGCGCGGCTGACTCAATCTCCTTCTCGGTGACAGTTGTTTCAACGCTGCCGCCGACCAACTGGACCGCGACCATTCTCGCTACCGGCGAAGTTGCCGGTTCGGCCACCAGCACGTCCAATGTTATCATTGGAATGGGGAACTCAGACCAAACTACGCCGGCCGCTCCGCTTCCGCCTGAATACACAACCTCGCTCAAGCTCTGGAAGGGCGGCGTGGATGGCCCGTATTATCGAGACATCCAGCAGTCTGGCGGACTCTGTTATTACTACGTGTTGGAACTCGACCCGCATGGCAATGTTGCTCCGGCTGGCACGCCGCGTTGTGCTACCATTAGCTGGAATCCGGCGGAGTTGAGTGACAAGCGGAACTATCGCTTGGTCGATGGTTCTAATCCGGGCGGGACTGTACTCGTCGCCGACATGCGTACGACCACTTCATACCAGATCTGCGACCTTCAGTCTTCGCACTTCTTGACCATAGAGTGGTTTGATGATGACTGCGCCGGACTCTCCTTCGCTAATCTTGTTCTCAACGCCGGGTGGAATCTGGTGTCGCTCCCGGTGACGCCAGAGACACCCACCGTCAGCGCGGTTTTCCCGACAGCTGAAGCTATATTTGAATTCAATGGTCAGTATCTTGAACCGACTACGTTGTCTGGGGGCAAGGGATATTGGGTGAAAATGCCCGAAGCTACCGTCATCATGCTCTCCGGTACCGCGGTGACCAGCGCCAGCGGGTCGCTGTCATCCGGCTGGAGCCTGATCGGCGCGCCGAATTGCACGGTTACGCCAACCACCACGCCTTCCGGCAACATTGAGGCGATCTTTGGGTACAACGGCTCGTACCAGCCGAGCGCCAGCATTAGCGCTAACAGTGGCTACTGGATAAAGCTCACTGCCGCGTCGACGCTCAACGCGACCTGCGCCGGACCAGTTGCCGGCGGAGGAATGGAGCCGTTTGCGTCGCTTGTCGCGGGAAATGGCATCATCACCATCCACGCTCAGGGTGTCGCCAACGACGGCTCCAGCGAGGCGAATATCATCCTCGGAACCGACGCGCAGAAGCGGAGCATGCCGCAGCCGCCGTCGATGCCGCAATACTCAGTCGGACTGTCCATCTATGATCAGATATCGCAGGAACGTCTCTTCCAGGATGTTCGCGACAATATCGCAATAGCCAACCATTGGACGATCGCCGTCAATCCGAAAGGAAATCTTGGCGGCACTGCACAGGCGACCGCGACGATTTCATGGGATGCTGCCCAGCTTGGACAGGGTCGCTATGAACTGCGCGAGGGTGACTCCCCGGATGGCAAACTGATCATCGCCGACATGAGCAGGCAGACTTCGCTGCAGGTCACCGGCAGTAATCAGGAGATATACTTCACCATCACGCGTGCCGCCGGCAAATCGACCCTGCCGTCTGGCTTCGCGCTCGGTCAGAACTATCCGAACCCGTTCAACCCGACCACGCAGATCGAGTTCAATCTCCCCGCGGCCGGTCAGGTTCGAATAGAGATATTCAACGTCCTCGGTCAGCAGGTAAAAACGCTGGTCGATGAAGCGATGGAAGCCGGCCACCATACTGTTTCCTGGGACGCGACCGACAACTCGGGCAACGCGGTCTCGTCAGGTGTCTACTTCTACCGCATGGTCTCAGGCGAACAAGCCGATCGAAAGAAGATGCTGCTGCTTCGTTAGAGCAGATGCGCTGCATACAGCAAGGGCCCGTGACGTTGTCGTGGGCCCTTTTCGTTTGCTCTGTCAGCGGGAATTATCGTCCGGTCTGATCTTGCCAGGTCCTGTATTCCTGGCGGGTCAGTGAACGTGGCTGCTCAAAATTATGAATGAACTTGTCGGCCAGCAATTGAGCGGAGAGTATGCCCACAAAGGACATATTGTCTTTGAATGAAAGATGCGCGTGAAACAGCTTGGAGCACTTCTCCTGAAGTTTCCCGACCATCAGCGGATTGAAAACACCGCTTCGCTTCAATGCGTCTTCTGACAGCATCTCTTTGACATAAGCCGGTGAGTCCGCTTGAACAAACGAATTCGAATCCGGCGCCATATACGGCTGCTTGACGCGCTGTAGTATCTCCTTTGGCAGTTCCTTCCGCATCGCCTTCTTCAAGACGAATTTCTCCTTCAATCCAAGCAACTTGTGGTTCGGCGGAATAGTCGTGGCAAACTCAACCACGCGATGATCCAGGAACGGATACCGTCCTTCTACTCCATGCGCCGCGGTCACTCGGTCTCCCTGTGATGAAAGGAGATAGCCGGAGAGCAGGGAACGAGCCTCCAGATATTGCGCTCGCGCCAAATGGTGCCAGCGGTTCAGATTGGAGGGGAGATCCTGCCCGAACGACTGCAGTGAGCCATATGAGCCGATCCGCTCCTTAACTTCTTTAGTAAAGAACGATTTCACCTTCGAGGTCGTCGCGATCCGCTGCATATGTGAGAAATAGTAACTGTCGGTCTGTGAGAGACCATCCTTGTAGAATGTCTCCAGATAGAATTTTGCCTTGGCCGGTGATAACGGGAGAGTCGGATACAATTTCTGCAACAGCGCCGGTCGCCAGGTCGATTCCGGATTGCGCGCCCAGAAATTCCTGATCAATGCTTCCTTGAAAATATCATACCCGCCCAGAATCTCATCCGAGCCTTCGCCGGTCAGCACTACCTTGAAATTCGTATCGCGAACTAATCTTGACAGAAGATAGAGAGGAGTCGGCGCGGTTCGTACTATCGGCCGCTCGGCATGCCAAATGACATTCGGGAAATTCTCGGCGATATCCTGATACGTGCAACTGATCCGATGATGATTCGTACCGAGAAAGTCAGCCATCTGCTGCTGATATTCAGACTCATCATACGCCTTGTCATGGAAAGCTATTGAAAACGTCTCAACCCGATTCGGCGTAAAGTTTTTAATGAGCGCGGTTGTGGCCGAGGAATCCAACCCGCCGGACAAGTAGGCGCCAACCGGAACATCCGCTCGTAACTGCAGTCTGACCGAATCAACCAGCAGGGCGTGCAGTTCCTCCGCCCACGAATCGGCGGAGCGCTGTCTGTCAAATGTCTCAGGAAACTCCATCCGCCAGTAGCGATCGGAAGTCACCTGGCCGTTTTTTATCTCAAGTCTGCAGCCGGCTTCGAGTTCGTTTATTCCCTCAAACGCCGTGCGCGGCGGGGCAGTGGTCCACCAGGTGAAGATCTCATCCAGACCACACAGGTCAAGACGGCGGGGAATGGATGGGTCGCAGAAGAGTGACTTTATCTCCGACGCAAAATAGAATCGGCCATTGTGAACAGTGTAAAAGAGCGGGCGAATCCCCAGACGGTCGCGCGCGATAAACAGCGACTGCCTGGTGCGGTCATAGATCGCGAACGAGAACTGGCCATTGAAATAGTCGACACAGTTCTTTCCCCACTCTTCGTAGGCATGGACCATCACTTCGGTATCTGAATTGGTCCGGAACTTGTGCCCGCGTTTCTCCAGTTCAGGACGGAGTTCGATATAGTTGAATATCTCGCCGTTGAATGTTATCCAGACAGTGCCATCCTCATTGCTCAGCGGTTGCTGTCCGGTGGAGAGGTCAATGATGGAGAGACGGGCATGGCCGAGCACCGCGCGGTCGCTCAGATAGGCGCCGAACTCATCCGGCCCGCGATGACGCAGGATATTGACCATCCGTCCGATCAATTCCTGGTCGGGAGCCTTTGGCTCATGTAACTGAAAATATCCGGCTATACCGCACATTGTCTCTTACGCTTGCTTCCCTGCGTCCACGCTGTATTGGTCCGTTTTCAGCAACGGCTTGTTCACTTTGCCTGATTGATATTTCGGCAGTTCCGGCGCGAACACCACCTGCTTGGGGACTTTGAAATCAGCCAGGTTCTTTTTGCAGTGATTCTGTATCTCTTTCACATCGGCGACCTCACCGGTTCTGAGCACGACCACCGCGCGAATCGCTTCGCCAAAGAGCGGGTCAGGCACACCTACTACCGAGGCTTCGAGTATCTTCTCATTGGTCAGCAGGCACTCTTCGACCTCTTTCGCGCTGACGCGATTTCCGCCGGCCTTGATGATCTCTTTCTTGCGTCCGACCACCCAGTAGTAGCCATCGTCATCTCGTTTCGCAAGATCGCCGGTCCGCAATTTGCCAACTTTGATCGCTTCGTCGGTCTCGGTCGGTTGCTTCCAATATCCCAACATGACATTCGGGCCGCTCACTACTATCTCGCCGGTTTCGCCGACGTCCACCGGCTTGTCATTATCGTCGAGTATTTCAACCGTAACCCCCGGTACTTCGATGCCGATCGAACCAACTTTGTCAGTCAGTCGCTCGGGTGGCAGCCACGTTACGCGCGGTGCCGCTTCGGTCTGGCCGTACATGATGAAGATCTCTTTATGTCCGAATACGGAAATGAGTCGGCGGATCGTTTCGGGCGCCATCGCGCCACCCGCCTGCGTGAAATAGCGCAAATGTTCCAGCTTGCGGCTGGAGAAAGTCGAATTGCCTAATAGGATCAAAAAGTTTGACGGTACGCCGGAGAATCCGGTTGCCTGTTCCTGCTCCATTGTGTCGAGGACAACTTCAGGATAAAGGAAGCGGTTGTCGATCACCAATCTCCCACCGCAGGCGATATGTGTCAACAGAAGAGAATTTCCATAGATATAGTAGAACGGCAGAATCACCAGTACCGCATCATTCGGAGTCAGCTTGAGATACTGAACTGTCCCGATGGTGTTCGACACCAGATTCCGGTGCGACAGCATTACTCCTTTGCCCGCGCCGGTCGAGCCAGATGTATAGACTATTGCC
>JAYRFH010000121.1:0-2701 GCA_041908405.1 Candidatus Zixiibacteriota bacterium | reverse complement strand
GCCGATGACGCGTCATGCCCGAACGGCTTCTCGATTACGATACGCGACCACGGCTCATGTTCACCATGTTCCGACACCAGACCATTTGTCTGCAGCGCGGTCAGTATCTGCGGGAACGCGTCCGGCGGAGTAGCCAGATAATACATGACATTCTCCGCGGCCCCCTGCGCCTGTGCCTGTTCGGTTATCTTTAATTTGAGTCGCGCGTACCCATCCCCGCCTTCAAACGTCCCCTGTACATAGCAAAGTGAATTAATGAATCGCTCGACCTGCTCCGGATTCTCCGCCTGCCGCCGCGAAAACTTCGCCAGCGCTTCCTTCATCTCCGCACGGAACTGACCGTCCGTCTTTTCCCGCCGCGCGAAACCTATGACCGAAAATGGCCGACTGAGGAACCCGTCGAGATACAAATTGAAAAGCGCCGGTATCAGCTTTCGCTGAGTCAGATCCCCGGTCGCTCCAAAGATGACGAATGTAAATGAGCCTGCCTGTTTGGCCCGCATGAACCGACTGGCGAAAGGATTGCCAAAGGTCTCGGTTCGAAGGCTCACTTCTTCTTTCCTTTCGCGGGTGCCTTGGCTCCTCCGCTTCCTTTCTCCACCACCGCATGCCCGCCGAACTGCGCGCGCAACGCCGCCAGCACTTTGGAGGAGAATGACTCCTCCTGCCGCGACCGGAATCTATTCATCAGGGCGTAGGTCAATACTACCGCTGGCACATCGCGATCCATCGCTTCCTGTACGGTCCATCTCCCCTCGCCCGAGTCAGACACATACCCCGTGATCTTGTCCAGCGATGGATCCTGCTTGAACGCCCGCTCGGACAGCTCTAGCAGCCAGGATCTCACCACCGATCCCTGATTCCACAGATGACAGACATCCGCCAACTTGACATCGTACTCCGACTTCTCAAGTATTTCAAATCCTTCAGCATAGGCCTGCATCATCCCATATTCGATTCCATTATGGATCATCTTCACGTAATGCCCCGCCCCCGATGCTCCACAATAAAGATACCCGTCCGCCGGCGCGAGTGTCTTGAAGATCGGCTCAGCTTTGCCATACGCTTTCTTATCGCCACCGATCATCATGCAGTAACCGTTCTCAAGCCCCCATATTCCGCCCGAGGTACCGGAATCCAAAAGCGTAATCTCTTTCTCCGCCAATTCGGCCGCGCGACGTTTCGTATCATGGTAATTGGAATTGCCGCCATCAATAATGATGTCTCCCTTGCTTG
Organism: Candidatus Zixiibacteriota bacterium; assembly: GCA_041908405.1. Classification (GTDB taxonomy): domain Bacteria; phylum Zixibacteria; class MSB-5A5; order GN15; family FEB-12; genus FEB-12. The sequence continues at coordinate 1,465 of JAYRFH010000121.1, read as the reverse complement.
AGTGTCCGGCTACTTCTCGGATCACCTTCTCTGTGATCTCTCCCGATGGTACCATCACCCAGATGATCCGCGGCGCGCGAAGTTTGCTTGCCAGATCGACCAGCGTTTTAGCCGCTACCGCGCCAATATCCGTCACTGCTTTCACCGCTTTCGGATTGGTGTCAAAGACCACCACATCATGCCCGCCGCGTCGAAGGCGGGTCACCATGTTTCCCCCCATCTTCCCCAATCCAACAAACCCGATCCTCATATCTTGACTCCCGTTGTTGTCCGCATTCCGCGAATTCTCGCCGCAACACTGGCCGCATCCATTCCCAGCATCTTGTACAGGTCATCTGGCTTTCCCGACCCGGCATACTGCGGCACGCCGATCTTGGTCATCTGTGTCTGAAGTCCCAGGCTGAACATCGATGACGCTATCGCCGTCCCCAATCCCGTCTTTACATTATGATCTTCAAGCACCACCAGATGACGGTACGTCGCCAGCATTCTCAGATCATCCTCATCCAGATCGCTCCAGTCAGAGACTGAGATTAGTGAGATGCGTCTCCCCTCTCCATTCAGCGTCTCCCATGCCTGCATCCCGTACGGCAGCATATTACCGGAACAAACTAACGCGACCTCTTCACCCTTGCGTATCACTTCCATCCGGCCATAGCGGTACTGATACCCCTCGCCGAAGAAAGGCGAACCATCCTCGCGAAGTACCGTCGGCACGACCGCGCGTCCCATGATCACCGCAAATGAACCAGGCCGGCTCAGCACATATCTGGTGATTGCGTCCGTTTGATTCGGATCAGCCGGCGTGATCACTTTCCAGCCGAATGTCGAATTAAGCAGACCGAAGTAGTCGATACATTGATGGGTCTTCCCGTCTTCGCCGACATTCACCCCTGAGTGTGTGCAGAACAATTTGAAATTGGCATGATTGATATCATTCAACCGTGCCTGGTTGTATGTCTCCGCGATCCCGAAGACGCCAAAATCCGACCAGATCGCCACCGCATGCTCGGCCGACAGCGCGCCGACCGTCGTCGCGGTGCTATGTTCCGAGATTCCCATCTGGTAGAAATGCGATGGCCACTTCTTCTCGAATCCATCCGTCTTGACCGACTTCGACAGATCGCAATCAAACACCGCCATCGCAAACCCCGGGCGATTCATATTCGCCTCGGCAACTGAGACCAGCGCCTTCCCCCACGCTCCACGATTATCCGATTTATCTTCCGCTTTGTAGCGGATAGGCGTGCCGGTCTCTACCTTGATATACTCATGTTCCGGCGCTTCGAACATTGGCGGCGGCCCTTGTTTGCGACGGTTCATCAATTCATCAAGATCATCAGTGATCCCGCCAAGTTCCGCGAACGCCTTCTTCGCCTGATCCGGCTTGAGCGCCGCGCCATGATACTCCGCGTCATTCTCCATGAATGACACACCTTTCCCCATCACCGTATGGGCAAGGATC
>JAYRFH010000120.1:0-3857 GCA_041908405.1 Candidatus Zixiibacteriota bacterium | reverse complement strand
GTCAAAGCCGGCGACGCCATCGCCATCATCGGCAACTCCGGCGAACTCAGCTCCGGTCCGCACCTCCACTTCGAGCTCTGGTTCAACGGCACCGCGCTGGATCCGGTGAAGTATGTGGCATTGTGAGCCAACTGTTGGCTGCCCTATGCTTTATCAAGAAATACACTGGAGAAACTTCCGTCTTGGAGGATCGGTCCGTTTGAGCATGCTACGGACTTCACGTATACTGCGCCATCATAAAATAGATCGGCATACCAATCGTAATGTTCAGCGGAAAGGTTACCGCCAGGGCCATGGGCAAGAGCAAGCCGGGATTCGCCCTGGGCACGGAGATCTTCATCGCCGCGGGTACCGCGATGTAGGAAGCGCTGGCCGCCAAAATGGCGAAGATGAACCGGTTCGCCACGTCCTCCGTCACCAGCGAGCTGAGTAACGCGACCACGCAGCCGTTCACCAGTGGAATGACCAAACCGAACAAGACCGGGAACCAGCCGAACGAAAAGAATGCTTTGAGTTTCCTCCCGCTGGTAACGCCCATGTCGAGCAGGAAAATGGCCAGGAACCCTTTGAACAGGTCATTGGTAAAGGGCTTGATCCCTTCCGCCTGTTTCGCGTTCGCAAAATAGCCGATCAACAGGCTGCCGATGATCAACAAGACGCTTCCGTTCGTAAACGAATGTCGCAGCGCGCTGCGCTTCTGAATGCGATCGTGCTCGTCTTTGTTGAAGAGCGAGATCAAGAGCAAGCCCACGATGATCGCCGGCGCTTCCATCAAGGCCATGATGGCCACCATGTGGCCGTGCAGTTTCATTTCCTGTGATTCGAGAAAGGTGACCGCGGTGATGAACGTGACAGCACTGACCGACCCGTAGGCGGCCGCGATCGCGCCGGCGTCGAACACGCTGAACTTCCGCTTCAGTATGAAAAAAGCATAGAGCGGGATACTCACCGAGATCAACAATCCCAACACCATGGACCAGCCGATCTCAGCCGTATACGACTCGTGCGAAAGTTCCTGTCCGCCTTTGAAGCCGATGGCAAAAAGCAGATAAAGCGAAATGAACTTGGAGGAATTCTGCGGTATCTCCAGGTCGCTCTTCAGATACACGGCCAGGATGCCCAGCACGAAAAACAACAGTGCCGGATTGGTCAGATTCTCAAGGAGCAGGTTGAAGTCCACGGGTTAATCCTGGATTGAATCGATATTGGATCATGGGTTGCAAAAATCACAGTACATCGGATCCTCCGCCTGCTTGCCGTCCGGATACAGTTCTTCTTTCTCATACCCGCAGCGCTGACATGCATACGTATAACTCAAGGTGCCGCGGGTTGGTCTGCGACAAAGCTCGCATACCAGGCCGGCCCGGCGATCCTGGATTCCGAATCCCGGGGTCTCGCAAGACGGGCAACGGTTATTGATCTTCTTTACCAGCTTTTCCGCCGTTCGTTTGATGACGGCCATGCGTGTCGGGTTGTAAATGGCCCGCATGTCTGTTTCCACATAGGCCTTTCCATACTGTTCACGCATACGTTCAAACTCACCGAGCAAGGTGTCCCAATCGGTGATTCCTTTCTTCATATCGCGAAAATCATGCTGGCCTCCGCGAATGATCAGACCGTGCGAAGGAAAGAGGGCGCGATTGGCAAACTTCACGAGCTCGTCTTTCACATAGATGTCGGAACCATTGAAATTCGTTTCCGGACTCATCTCCGAGACATGGATCTCGAGTCCGAACCTCCTGTCCACGAACAAGAGGAGTTCTTCGTCCACCGGCACGAACGGAATGGAAGGATGCGGTCCGAAAGAGCCTTCGCTTGCGATCGCGGCATCGCATTCCGCCAGGAGCATGCCCAGGCGACACTTATTCCGGGCGGTGGTGACCGGATCGTCGATTCGCTCGACTTCGCCGCTGAAAGTCCCGAGGGAATCGGTATCAAGGTCCGGAAGTACCATGCAGCTGAAGCCGAGTTCCCGTTCGACCAAAGGCGCAATCACGCTTTGCTTGTCGTGCCGGGTCGCGATCAGCAACTTCCTGCCGCTAAACATGCTTGTCCACTTTCCGGATGACGACCTGCGACCGGATTTCAAGTTGCTCTCCGTTGGTCTCCGCTTCGCTGATTAGCCGGAGTATTTCGTTCAGGCTTTCCGAAAGTTGGGGAATGCGTCGGGCGGCGACCGCGTCGTCGGTCCCGAATCGTTCCTGCGAGCTGAAGTTCTTCATCCGGTGAAACTGGATCTTGCTGGTGAACACGTTGCGCAGGATATCTTTCCCCTCACTAGCGGTGAACGTCCCTTCGATCAGGCTGTAGGCATTTTCCTTCTTCATGAATGACCCGTTTTGGAAAATTGGTAAGCCGTGAACACCTGGCAGATGATGCCCAACGAGGCCATCAATTTGCGGAGCATGACGTCTTCCGTCAGAAGGGATAGCGTGATAAAGCCGATCGTCGTCACCAGGGCTGCGACCGACAAGAGTTTTGACTTTTCCATTTCGTTCAGGAATATTTTTGGTGTTTTTGTGTAAATGATGGATGTTGAATTTTTGCTTTCAACATCCGACTTCTATTTAACGCCTTCGATCATTGACCCTGGCCGAGCGAGTATGCGGCGCGGCCATCGAACGCGTAGAGATTCTCGGTCTTGATCACATCGATGTTCTGATGCAGGGCGTTGTTGAGCAGTTCAAGTATGACTTTCTTGTCGAACTGTCCGCCTTCTTCCGGCTTGAAGCGGCAGCGCCAGTGGTCCGTACAGAAGGTTTCCTTGAATCCGTCGGGCCACACCTTGATGCCGCGGTTGGTGATCATCGAGAGCTTGATCCCCTGGGTCTCGATCGACTTGACGAGTTTCGCCAATTCGTTGGGATCGTAACCCGGCCAGTGTACGAAGACATCCGCGCCGACGAGTTCCTTTTTCGCAGCCGGCTTGCGCTGGTACTTTGGAAGGCTGAGGGTGGTGTTGTTCGCGTATTCCACCGGCTTCAGGATCGACGGCTTGCTGCCGAGATTGGCGATCACGGCCTGTGCGAACTCTTTCGTCCCCACCTGCCGCTTGCTGACGCCTTCTTTATAGATGTCGTAGGTATGCGTTCCGTCCTCGATGGTCTTGAGCCATGCGTTCTGGACCTTCTCTGCGACTTTGGTCTGACCGATGTAATTCAACATCATGATAGCGCCCTGTAGCAGACCCGACGGATTGGCGACATTCTGTCCTGCCCGGCGCGGCGCTGAACCGTGGATCGCTTCGAACATCGCGCATTCCTCGCCGATGTTGGCGGAGCCGGCAAGCCCCACGGAACCGGTGATCTGCGCGGCTACGTCCGACAGTACATCACCGTACAGGTTGGGCATGACGATCACGTCGAACGCTTCCGGCGTGTCGGCCATCTTCGCGGCGCCGATGTCGATGATCCAGTGCTCGTTCTCCAGATCGGGGTACTCCTTCGCGATCTCGTCGAAGACCTGGTGGAACAGCCCGTCCGTCTGTTTCATGATATTGTCTTTGGTGAAACAGGTCACCTTCTTCCGGTTGTGCTGCCGCGCGTATTCGAAAGCATAGCGCACGATCTTTTCGCAACCCGGTCGGCTGATCAGCTTCAGGCACTGCACCACTTCGTCGGTTTGCTGGTGCTCGATGCCGGCATAGAGATCCTCTTCATTCTCCCGTACGATGACGATGTCCATGACGGGATGCTTGGTCTTCACAAACGGATGGAGACTCACGCACGGACGTACATTGGCATACAGTCCGAGGAATTTCCGCGTGGTCACGTTGAGGCTCTTGTAACCTCCGCCCTGCGGAGTGGTGATCGGGGCCTTCAGGAAGATCTTGTTACGCCGGATGACATTCCAGGCTT
>JAYRFH010000119.1:0-3191 GCA_041908405.1 Candidatus Zixiibacteriota bacterium | reverse complement strand
GCTCCCTGTTCGGGTGACGTGATAACCGGTTCATCCCCCCCGGTTTCGCCGCGGCAGTCCGGGTTGTGCTGTGGAAGGAAGGAAATCACGCCCTGTCTTAACAGCCAAGAGGCGACCTTGGGGGACCATCGCTCGATCACTTTCTCCGCATGCTTCTTCCCTTCCGAGCAATAAGGGCAAAGTTTGAAACCGGTGGAGGCATCGACCAGAATGCGCTGGTGGATATCACACTCGCGAGTTGAAGAGACTCCGGCGAAGAACGACTCCTGGACCGTCGATGGGCAGGCCGCACCGGCGGGCATGCCGGAGACCGCGCAGACCGGGCGTAGCTTGATGTTTTCTGGCGCGGTGTTCCAGGGAGCTTGCTTGTTGGTATAGAGATGGTCGAAGATCGAGAGCATGAGTGGCGCGGCGATCTCGGCGCCGACAATGGCGATGGAACCTTCGGCGGTGAAATTGCCGGCCCAGACACCGACAGTGTACTCAGGATTGTAACCGACCGCCCAGGCATCCTTGCGACCATAAGAAGTACCGGTCTTCCATGCTACGCGGGGCATATTGGTCGTGAATTCCCAACTTGAGGGGAGGTCAGGGCGCTTTAATTCAGACAAAATATCTGAAAGCAAGTAACAGGTCTCGGCGCTGAAAAGCCTCTCGCTGGCGGGAGCTTTGTCGTTCATGAGCAGAGCTTTTGGGCGAAACTCTCCCCCGCGTCCGAGCATGGCATAGAGATTGACAAGTTCAAGCAAGCTGACCTCGCATGAACCGAGGACAAGCGGGAGGCCATATTCATGGGATTTGCGGTTGAGGGTCGAGATCCCGCCCTGCTTGAGGAGATTGTAGATCTGGCCGACTCCGACGCGAGATGCGAGATTGACTGCGGGAACATTGAGCGACTGAATCAATGCTTCGTTCACGGGGACCACGCCATGATATTCGCCATCGTAGTTGACCGGGATGTAGCCGGCGTAGTTGACTGCGAGGTCCTCAACTCGGAGTTCAGGGGAAATCAGACCTTTCTCGAAGCCGAGCCCATAGACAAATGGTTTGAGCGCCGAGCCGGGAGAGCGGGGCGCAATAGCGCCGTTCACCTGCCCCTGATGTTTAGTGTCGCCAAAATCGGCTGAGCCGACCATGGCCAGGAGCTCGCTGGTGCGGGTATCAAGCACCACGACTGAGAGGTTATTGATCCCCTTCTCGCGGAGTGATTGCTGGAAACCGGTCGCGAGTTGCTCGCAGACTACCTGGAGTTTGAAGTCAAGTGTGGAGACCAGCTCAGTCCGCTCGGGGTAGCGTTGGGCAAGCAATTGGGACAAATGCGGCGCGGCGACGACAGGTTGAACACGAGAATCAGGAATCTCTTCCCGCTTGGCCTGAGCCATCTCCAGTGAATCTATTTGATTCTCGGCCAAGAGTCTGTCAAGAATTAGATCCCGACGTTGACGGCACCTCTCCGAGTTTGCATCGGGACGAAATTGATTCGGTGAGGCCGGGATGGCGGTGAGGATCGCGACTTCAGAGAGGGTTAAGTCTGAAGGTCGCTTCCCGAAGTAGAGATACGAGGCGGCGCCGACACCCTCGATATTTCCGCCATATGGAGCGAGGTTGAAATAGATCTCGAGAAGGTCATCCTTGCAGTAGGCAAGTTCGAGTTGTACCGCGCGAAGGATCTCGAGAAGTTTGTTGGGGATGGTGCGCTCTTTGGGCTCCATCATGCGCGCGATCTGCATCGTGAGCGTGGAGCCTCCGCGCACAAACTTACCTTTGCTCAGGTTGTCATACGCGGCGGATATGAGAGCGACGGGATTAAATCCCGGGTGCCAGCGGAACCACTTGTCTTCGGTCGCAATGACGGTCGAGACCAGGAGCGGCGAGATGCTGTCGAGTGACACCGGTTTGCGCCAGAAGCGATCCTCGGCGGTGAAACAATTGAGCAGATGGTTATCGCGTGAATAAACGAAAGTCCCGTGCGCGCGAGTTAGTTTGTCATGCGGCAACGGAAAGACTACCCAGTTCAGGAGAGCTATCACTATCAGAGTGCCGGCTCCCAAGCCGAGCAGGAGGCGTGAACGCCGTGAGAGTTGTCGCAACGCAGACATCGTTCGCTCGCCAGTTCTTCCCTACCGCGTAACGGTCATGGCTCCCGATGACGCGCTAGAGGCGATCATCGGATTGTACATGCACTCCGCTGAGATCGGCGGAACTTTGAAGTCGCCCGCACAGATGGCGCGAACACTGTAGTAGAACTTCGCTTTCTGACCCGGATACAACGTGGTAAATAGCAACAGGCGATCATCGCGGATATCCTGATAGTCAACCGCAGCGCCATCCTGCGGAACCCAGGAGAGTCGTGCGCTGGTTTTGAGGCGCGGGTTCTCGATCTCAAATCCGGCAGGGAGAAGATCATTGATCACAACATTAAAGAGAGTCTTGTCAAGAGCCTCGGCCGTGATGACGCAGACGACCTGGTCGCCCAGTCTGACTTTGGAGAGGTCAACAGCGCGGGCATCCTGATCGAGGTATTCGCGTCGGATGCGCATACCGCGATCGAACTCCGGTGTGGCGGGCGCAGTAGGCACGCCACTCGCCTGCCAGTAGTAGTAACAAGTTCCTTCGCCGCCCGAAATGTTGATGGCGACCTTTTTACCACTCAGACCGGCTTGCGATAGCTTAAAGCCGGTTGAGTCGATTGCGTTCGGCTTGTCGGAGTTGACGGTCAGCGTTCCGGTGTAGCCAAAGCCTTTTTTCCCTTTGAAGTACTTTCCAAGAGCCAACAGCGCATAGGCGTTGTCCTGAGTCGTGTACCAGTGCCCGGCGGAAGCGCGGTCAGCCAGTGAGCGAGCCAGAACCTCGATAGCCGGGGAACCGGGTGCTGCAATGAGTAGTGCCTCAAGCGCAATGGCATCGGTCTTAACTCCGGAACGGAAGAGGCCGCCAGTTTCCGGCTCGAAGATATTTGGCTGAATGTTAATAGGAAGCAGTTTGGTCGCCTCGGCAACATTCCCAGTCAACGCCAGCGCCCCGGCCAGCTGATATCTCGATTCAGGGTTCAGCAGTGCGGGGTCGAGCCGCTTCAGGTAACCGATGGTTTTCTGGTTGAGCTTCCCCGCTCTGGCCAAAACAAATGAGGCGTAGACGCGGTGGGCATCGATGTCGGTCATCTGTGCAGTAAACTTGCCTGCGGCGATATC
>JAYRFH010000118.1:0-6376 GCA_041908405.1 Candidatus Zixiibacteriota bacterium | reverse complement strand
GGCATTGAGGCAGCGGCGATAGCTATCCGGACGCTGGCGAATGTAGTTGTGCGTCGGCTCGGTGCCATTGAAGCTGATGCCCACATTATTAATGCCGATATCCGCAATGGTCTTGGCGATCTCCGGCGTCATGGCATAGCCATTCGTGATGAGATACGCCTTGACGCCGCGCTCTTTCATGCGACGAGCGAGTAACGGCCAGTCTTCGCGCAGGAGCGGTTCGCCGCCCGAGATGGTGATAGCTTCGGAACCAAGATCCGCCAGTTCGTCGACCAGTTTCAGCGCTTCGTCGGTCGTCAATTCGTCGGGACGACGTTTTCCCGCGGAGGTACCGCAGTGGATACAGCGCATGTTGCAGGCGAACGTGATCTCCCAGACGACCGCCGACGGATAGAATTTGAATTCGCTCATACAGTCTCCTTTGCCGCCAGTGCTTTCTGCTGTGCCTGTTGGCGTGACCAGCCGATTATCTCGAGCATAGGCTGCAGGTTATATTTCCAACTCTCACATATTTTGTCGCGTGTCAGTCCCCGGTCGGCGCGCCGCGCCGGGCAGCTCCCCATGCAGACCGGAAGGATGTTGCAGTCGAGGCAGTGGTCATCCTCGAACGGGTCAAACTTGAAAAGTTTGGTGAAATTGGGGTTATCGAAACTGATCGGGTCCTTGATATTCCCCGATGATCTCGACTTGTCTCCCACGTAATTAAAGCACCGATAGGTGTCGCCGTCCGGGTCGACCAGAAATGAGTTGATCGTCTGCGCCATGCAGAAGGTGGCGGAGGGTGACGGGAGCTTATCTATTCTATAGCCTCGTTGCAGCAGCAAGGCGTAGTAGTCGATCTCAACTTTGGAGAAGTCGGACACTTCATAGCAACTTTCAGTGATGTTAGCGCACGCGGAGGTGGAGGCCTCGATCAGACCGAAATAAACACCGACGCGGTCGCGCAGACCGGCTTCATCCAACTGGTCAAGGAGTTCCGCAACCATCGAAATCTCAAATGTCTTATCGACATTGACGCGGATCCCTACTCCCATTTTGGTGGAGGCGTAATGCAGATTCTTGAGAATGGTGTCGAAGGAGTCTTTTCCGTTCTTAAGTGGCCGCTTTTTGTTATGGAGCCGTGAGGGGCCGTCCAGCGTCACTTGCACCGAGCCGACTTTGAGGCGGACCAATCGGTCGACCACGTCATTGGTCAGCAAGTAGCCATTGGTGATCATCGAAGAGGTGTACTTGAAATTGTGCACCTTCCCCATTTCCAGCAAAGATTCGGTGATATCATCGATGACATCAAGCGCGAGAAGCGGCTCGCCGCCATACCAACTGACATCTACTGCGGTCAGGTGGGGAGCCTTCTTTTCAACAAAAGCGAGGAGTGCTTCGGTTATCTGCGGGGTCATGCGCCCCTTCTTGTTCTCCTCAAAGCAATAATGACAGGCCATGTTGCAGGCCATAGTTGGCGCGATCACCAGCCCAAGGGTCGAATCATCGAACCGGGCTTGGCGATGCGTAAATTTGAGGTGCTCGAGCTCGTCGAGCGTATCGGCATGGACAAACAGACCGTATTCGAGTTGTTTGAGCAGCGCTTGTTCTTCAGACGACAGCCCGTCGGTCGCACCACCGGCCAATTTTCCGCCAAGTTGCTGGTACATGGCATAATTCTCACCGGTCATTAATGCAACCGCCCCGGAGCGGGCATTGAACGCCAGATAATAGCCATCCCGCCAGGGATAGAACTGATTGTAGCGTGACAATTTGGGCATCTTTTCGTCTTTCTCATAGGGGAGGGGTCGCGAACGGCCCCTCCCCGCGTTACGATTCACGATCTCACATGACCCGTCCTATTTCGCCGTGCCTCATCTGTCCGGATGTGTGGCGGTACGATGGAGTTGATCAGGTAGATCAGGCGTTACCTCCATAAGAAGCATACCACGCGGGTCCATTCAGCTTTGGCGACAGCTCATATTCGAAGTCACTAACAGAGATTAGATCTCGTCGCCAGGCACGCCATAGAGCGGCACGGCCACCGGCTTGCAGCCGCACAGGATCTTGCAATAGACCTTGCAGCCATTACCGACGACAGTCGGGTCGATCAAATAGATCATCCGAGTCTCCGAGAGTTAGGGTTTCGTGTTTCGTTTCGGGTCGTCCGGTAACAATTCACCGGATCGTCGCCTTGAGTCCGATATGATCAGATCATACCGGGGTGCCGTACAGCGGCAGATAGCGAGGGCTGCACTTCTTCACATAAGCCGTGCAGGCACTGCCAACGATGTTCGGGTCGATCAAATAGATCATGATCGTCTCCATGGGTTAAAGGTTAGTTAGATTTCATCACCGGGGATGCCATAGAGCGGCTTGATGCCGCACTTGGTTCCGCAGAACCGAGTGCAGACGCCACCGGCGGTGTTTGGGTCAATCAAATAGATCATGCGTTACCTCCGAGAATCACTGTGGTTAAGCCCAATGGGCGATTCCGACAGACCATCGTCCGCACGTTAGTGCGAACAATGTTCCGGCGAGGGAATGTCCAGTGATCGTCTCCGGGATGCTCGTTTGTGAAAAACTGAGGGATAGCCCGGCGAAAGCCGGTCTCGGCGATTAATGAATTCAACGGACAGCGCTCGCACCCGATGGTAGGCGCGGCGCCAGTGGAATCGACACCGTTGGGCATACTCTTCGCGTACTCTCTCAGCCTCCCACCCTAAGGCTCGACTGGGGGATAGTTCACCGCGTCCGCGTCGAACCTCGTCAATTCGCGCCCGGATAGCCGAAATAACTACTGTTTTACTGTGAGATGCTGCTCACCTGATCTGAAATCGATTACGCCGCAAGATATCGCTCATGGACCGAATTGTCAAGGATAAACCAGTCCCTGTTATGGTCAGTGTGAAGAGGAAATTGTAAGGAAAATCGAAAATGTGGATACGGAGGGAGCAAAATCCGGTTATCCGGCAACAAGTTTGCCGGGTTCAAAAAAGAAGAATAGAGAGTATGCGTATCGATAAAGTAGCATTGGCACTGCCACTCTGGAGCGCTTCCATCGCTAGGTCGTCGGAACCGGGCGAGTCCCCGCCATCGCGCCGCGAATGGACCGATTGAGATCGGCTGCGATGATCGGTTTCATGATCACATCCCGGATCCCCAGATCCTGGGCTGACCGCATGTTAAGGGAATCGCTGAAGCCGGAACAGATCACTATTGGTATGTCGGGCCGGATACGTAACAACTGGACTGCGACCATATCTCCGGACAGCTCCGGCATCCGCTGGTCCAGCAGGACGCAGTCGAATTCGGACGGCTTCGCTTCGAACAAGGTCAGCGCCGCTCGAGGATCGCAGGCAACCGTCACGCGGTAGCCGAGCGATGACAGGCTGGCCGCTTGGCTATTGGCTACTGACGGTTCGTCGTCGATCACCAGGATCCGTTCGGTCCCGCCACTGATCGCTTGTGGCAGTGTTTTGGCGAGAACCGGCTGAATCGCTTCGGCCACGGGAAGGTAGAGGTAGAAGGTTGAACCTTGACCGAGGGCGCTACTGGCACAAATGTGGCCGCTATGCTGCGTCACAATACCATGCGTGACCGCCAGTCCCATGCCGGTTCCTTTGCCGACTCCTTTGGTGGTGAAGAACGGGTCGAAGATCCGCTTGATCGTGGCATCGTCCATGCCACAACCGGTATCGCGAACCGTGATCAGCACCGTCTTCCCGTGGAGTCTTCGTTTGCAATGCGGACAATTATTGGGCACTCCTTCAAACAACGCCGACTCAATGGTCAACTCCCCACCGTCGGCCATTGCCTGGACGGCGTTTTCGCAGAGATTCATGATCACCTGAATCATCTGGCCCGGGTCAACCAGGACGGGAGCCGTGGTGCTTCCTGTTTGGTAGCGGATCTGAATATTCGAGTCAACTGTTCTGGTCAACATCGACACCACATCAGCGATGACAGATTCGATCTGTACGGGTTTCCGTTCGCCGGACTGCTGACGACTGAATGCCAGAATATGAGCCACCAGACCTTTGGCGCGATAGGCGGCTTTGAGCACTTCCTGCATATACTCGTTGCTGAATTTACCGGGTAGTTCTTCAGAGGAGATCAGTTCGGTATAACCGATGATCGGCACCAACAGGTTGTTAAAGTCGTGGGCGATCCCGGCCGCCATCGTTCCGATCGTCTCGAGTTTCTGGGCCAGGCGGAGTTGCTCTTCCAGTCTCGTGCGGTCCGCTTCAGCATGCTTCTGTTCAGTGATATCTCGGTTGCTTCCGCGAACTCCAAGGTAATGTCCATCACGGCCATGGATCGGGCGGCAGGCATGTCCGATCCATCGCTTTTCGCCGCTGCGGTCGATAATCCTGAACTCGAGGGAGGTCAGCTCGCCGCCTTCGGTGATCGAATGAACGTGCTCACGGTATCGTTCCAGATCTTCAGGATGAATGATCCTTTCCATCAGGGTTGGATCACTCATAAACTCCTGCGGGGCATAGCCGGTTATCCTGGCACAAGACGGTGAAACGTAGATCAAGTTTCCATCGGCACCTCGCCAGAATTCCCAGTCATAGGTGAAGTCAGCGATGGCTCTATAATGGGCTTCACTCTCTTTGAGGGCGGCTTGGGCGACATATTGTTCCGTGACATCTTGAATCATTCCGACGACGCTCAGGAGTTTTCGCGAAGCGTCATACGTCGGATGGCTGACGGTTCGGACGAATCGTTCAGCTCCATCAACCCGGATCATTCGGCAAGGAGAATCACAGGCCTGGGCGAGACAGTCTTGGGAAGGAAGGATCGCCTGCTCACGAACACAGTTGGACTGTTGAATGTGCCTGGCAAAGAGATCAAGTCCCGGTTTGACCGACCCCGGCTCATATCCGAGGATGCGGTAGACCTCATCTGAAAAGACCGCTTCTTTGGTGACCAGATTGAATTCGTAACTTCCCAGGTGAGCGAGTCGTTGAGCCTGGGCCAGTCTTGCTTCGCTCTCGCGGAGCGATTTTTCGGCTTGTTTGCGTACGGAAACGTCACGGACAACCGTATAGACCAGTTTCTTGCCGTCAAAAATGGTGGAACTGACGCTAATCTCTACCTCGTATCTGGTACCGTCTTTGCGTTCGTGGACAGATTCAAATACAACGCCATTTGGCCCGATTTCACTGAGCAACTCGAGGATACGTTGTCTTTCGAATTGCCTATCCCAATCCCAGATATGCATTTCCTGGACTTCTTCGACTGTTCTGCCAAGCATTTCGGCGAAGCGGCCGTTGGTTTCCCAGACCTTCGCGTTCTCGTCAATCAAGACAATGCCGTCGAGCGACTGTTCGACAAAGATCTTGCGGCGGAGCAATTCAGAGGCGAGCGACTCTTCCGCGCGCAAACGGTGGAAGATGATGCCTACCTCAGAAACCAACATCTCCAGGGCCCTGATGTTTTGATCTTTGGGAGGCTCGGGTTGGTGCGATGCCAGATTGAGGAAGCCAAAGATATCACCACGACCTGACTTCAAGGGCATGGCATAAATATGGGTGATGCCGCAGTTGTTGCAGAGCTCCCGGATGTCCGGAAGGTCATTTGGCAGGTAAACCATCTTGTCTGATTCGAGGACCATCTTGATATGCGGCACGGAGAGCGGCATGGCTGCAACAGCATCGACAAATTGGTTGGTCAAGCCACTGTGGTGGCGTAACACTGCCATTTCGTTCTCGACCAGATAGACACCACCAGCCTGCAATTCTGCAAACTCAAAAGCGGCCGCCAACAACGGTTCCAGCATCTCATCGACTGTATCACACCGATTCAATTCAAAGAGAGCCTTCCTCATCTGACCGGAGAGATATTCCGAATGCTTGAGCTCGCTTTCGGCTCGTTTAAGCTCTGTGATGTCTGTATTGACGCCGACCACGCGGATCGGTACGCCTGCCTGATCGTATTGTACTTCGCCGCGCGCCTCGACCCAGCGTATCTCCCCCGTATCCTGGCGGGAGATTCGGAACTGATTGTTCATGCCGCCGCCTCGGGCGACATCCTGGGCCAGTGCATCAAGTGTCTGCTGACGTTCTTCGGGGAGAAGCCGGTCGGTCCACTCGGTGAATTCGCCGCGGAAAGACCCCACGGGAATCCCATAGAGCCGTTGCATTTCTTCGGACCAGATCAGACGATTGTTAACGATGTCGTATTCGAACGTACCTGAGGACGCTATCTGCATCGCCAGTTTCAACTGGGCATACTGATCATGGAATCGCCTATCGGCTTCGAGGCGATCGGTCAGATCAACGCAGGAGCCGATGTAGCCAAGCAGTTCACCATTGGCCGACAGGTGCGGCACACCATAGTTCATCACATGACGATAGGTACCGTCCTTGCGGCGGAAGCGAATGGTCGT
>JAYRFH010000117.1:0-11395 GCA_041908405.1 Candidatus Zixiibacteriota bacterium | reverse complement strand
CTTATCCGGCATATATTTAGTCCAGATTTTTTCGCCCCCCTGGCCTAAAGAACTATGGGGATAATCCGATAACCCTAGTACGTATGGATCAAGATTTCCTCATCAAGGAACATACCCAGATTGAACGGCAGCAGCATGCCCGTACGTTCCTCAATCGCAAGGAACGGAAACCGCTGTGGCGGGAATATCTGGAGACGACCATTATCGCTGTCGTGGCGGCCCTGCTGCTTCGCTTCTTCGTGGTCTCAGCCTACCGCGTCAACTCCGCGTCGATGGAAAACGCCCTCTACGAGGGAGACTACATCTTCGTGAACAAGCTGGCGTACAAGTATGGCGGCAAGACCCCGGATATCAACGATATCATCGTCTTCAAATACCCCAATAATCCGGACAAGGATTATATCAAGCGCGTCGTTGCCCTGCCGGGTCAGACGGTGGAAGTCATTGACAAAGTTCTGTATGTCGATGGTCAGGCGGCCAAGGTCCCCGAGGACGCCAAGTTCATCGACAAAAAGATCATCCCGATGGATCTCTCCTTCCGGGATAACTTCGGCCCGCTCATGGTGCCGCAGAATGAATACTTTGTCATGGGCGACAACCGCGATGACAGTCGGGATAGTCGTTTCTGGGGAACGGTCCCTGCCGCCAATATCCACGGCAAAGCGGTATTCATTTACTGGTCGTGGGAGCCGGCGACAGATGCACCCGGTTGGTCCTTCCCGTACGTCATTGATCTGTTCAGCTGGATCGGTCACGGCATTATGAATGCCCCGACTCATATCCGGTTCGAGCGGGTCGGCGTCCCCCTCTAATGCCTTTCGGCCTCTACGTCCATTTCCCCTTCTGCCGCAATAAGTGTTCGTATTGCGACTTCTATAAGGAATTGTTCGACCTTGGGATGGAACGCTCGTTCTACGAAGCGCTCCGCATTGAGACCGAAATGGTCGCCGACGCTTATGCCGGTCAGGATAGAGAGATATCGACTATCTTCATTGGCGGCGGCACTCCTTCGCTCACCAATCTTCAGATGTTCTCCGACTGGCTGGCGCAACTGCGCTCGCTTTTCTATGTGCCGAACGGGATTGAATTTTCGATTGAGAATAACCCGGATTCAGTGCACCTTGAGAATCTGCAGGCATTCAAAGAACTGGGCATCAACCGCCCGACGTTCGGCATCCAATCTTTCGACCCGCACCTGCTGAAACTGCTCAACCGGAAACATAACCCGGACCACAGCTACAAAGCGGTCTACCTGACCCGAGCACTGGGATACGAAAACTTTGGATTGGATCTCATCTTTGGCCTCCCGAAACAGACGAGTAAAATACTTTCGCGCGATCTGGATGAGATCATCGACCTCGACCCGCCGCATGTCTCGTTCTACCAACTGACCGTCGAGCCGGGAACAAAACTGGCCGAGCGCGTCGCCTCCGGATCATTGGTGATGCCGTCGCAGGAAGTCTGCCTCGCGCTCTATCGGGGCGGCTGTGAGCGCTTCGCCGAGGCCGGCTACCATCGCTACGAGGTCTCCTCTTTCGCCAAACCGGGCTTCGAGTGCCGCCACAATCTCGGGTATTGGGAGGGGAATGACTATCTGGCTCTCGGCCCCTCGGGACACTCGTTCATGCAGGGAACTCGCTTCGCCAATGTCTCAAATGTCATGGAATATATCAAGATGCTGAAATCGGGACAGCGCCCGGTCATCGTCGATGAATCAACCATCGATGACCGCATGATCGAGTCCATCATGCTCGGTCTCCGCACTTCCCGCGGAATAGACCGTCACCAGTACGCCGCGCGGTTCGGTCAAGCCGTCGAAGACAAACTCGACCGACGGCAGTTTGAACTGTTAGTGGAGTCGGGGCACCTCTTGCACGAAGAAGGCGCCTTGAAGTTGTCTGAAGAAGGCATTTATCTCGCGGATGAGATCACCAGACGACTTCTGAAGTGACAGATATTCACAACGGACGGACATTCTCCGTCGGGATCCACCCCCGCCGACCCGACTCAGTCTCGCACAGGACCCAACCCGATTCTTCTTCGACCACTGCCAACCGCTCTCCAACTTCCGCCGTGAGTTCCATCGCGTTGTAGTCTCTCAACAGTCTCCCGCGTTCTCCCTCTATCTCAAGATACGCTTTCGGCACCCAGCTACTTGTTCCAGTCTGGTCGGTACACCAGAGCCATCCGGGAAAATCGACATCCTCCGGTCCAACCTGGAGCAGTTCTCCCGCCCGTCCATCTATGACTACGCTGTAGGTGGCTGTGTATGACTCCGTCACTATCACTTTGCTCATGCTTATCTCCGGATAACTGTTATTCCGCCAATTCGAATTGAAGACACAGTGGGCACCACGGGACCGCCCCTTCATAGTCGACCTTCAACTTCTTATCATCCGCCCAACTATGCACCGCCAACCCATCGCGCACCGCGTCTCGAAGTCGGTCCATCGCACTTTCACATCGCGTATCAAACCGATGCACCTGACTTGTCAATGAGTCCCCGATCCGAAACGACCCATGTACCGGCACAACCAGAAAATGGGCGCGCACCCAATCCGTTATCTCCGCCCCTCCGTCCAAACGCATCGTACCGCTAGAAAGTATTGCCATGATCCGGCAGCCATGTTGGGCAAGCGTGGCTAACGGTTCTTCCACGCTTTCGATGAACTCCAACTGCTGCTCGCTGTCGCCGATCTCGAGTTCGTTGAGATCACTGAACATCTGATTCATCTCAGCGACAACCGCCGCGTGTTCCTGCTTCAGCAAATGTGTCAGATCCCAGACCGCGAAATCATGATAATGCAGCACACGCTCAAAATCTGATGGAGTGTTGATTATCGTAACTGACATGGCGGTTTTTCCGGGATTCCTTCGAATTTCAAGGTAGACTAAATCCGCCCGGGATAAATCAAAAAACTACCGCGCCATCAGCGCCAACACGCAAACAACTACAGCACAATGACTTATCATGCAAAGCTAAGTCGTCGACGCTCCTTGCCGCAGAAGTTTCCCTGTCGCAAATTCCGAGACCTGAGTTATATTACACAAGATGCGCCAATGCTCACCGGCGCGTTCACGGTTTACTACGACGACCGATTGCACTACTCGCGACGTGGAGATTTGGGATGATACGGAAGAGACGATCTCTGGCGACCTATTGGGTCAGTCTGGCCATATTGCTGTTCACCGCGCTTCCAGGCGTCGCGGCTGAGACATCCGGTAAAACCGATTCGACTCAATTCGACCTGCTTCAGCAGCCACTCGACCTCTACCGCCCCTCATATCGGCCCGCCGAAGCCGCCTCCTGTTCTCTTAAGAACCATGTGCCGACCGCCATGGCCTACTACTCAGGCATCCAGACAGGATTCCGCTTCGCCTCCTACATGAACCCGGCGAATTGTGTTGGCACTCTTGATTATCCCTATGCGATATATTTTGTCTCATTCCCTCTGCTTCATTTCACCGGTGCCCGATGGCCGCTCGGTATAAATCTACAAGTTTGGAGCGCGGTTCCAGGTGATTCCTGCGCGGGCCCACAAGAACTACTGCATAGTCGCCACTATCTGCTGGACTCGGCTTCATTCATGGCGCCCAAGGTCGGCGTAATTCAACTCGTCGATCCAGTCTGCGTCGAGGGAGCTTTCTATATCTCTATCGAATACGACGGCACCACACCGCAACCGTATCCATCCGTGCTGTTTGACACGATCGTCCCGCCGATCAACTGCCTCAACTGGGGATATCGCGATACCGAGTGGACTGAGTGGACCGAATTCTGGACCGGTCCCATCGCCGGCAATTTTATGGTCTGGGTCGATGGTTACTCCAACTCGAATTACTGCGCCTCCGATGAAGACACAGTCCGCACGATTGAAGGTATTCACCAGCAATTGGATTCTCTCAACAGCCGGCGCGTCTCAGTTGTCGGTTACTACACTGACTCGGCCGAAGCAAAACTTGTCTCTTTCCATCCGGACTATCTGAAGAATAGCCCGATGCCCCCGCGCACCGAAGCATTCGTCGTCGGCCCGCAACCCCATGACAGCTTCGCCGGTTCTCTGGTGATGGCCACCGGCTACTTGCAGCGAAGGAATGACCCTGCGCCAATCAGTCCTCTCGATGATGACGAACTTTTGCTTTATGCGCCGCGTTGGGAGAAAATAGTGGACGCTCCGTCGTATCCATCGACTTCGGGCGACTCGACCGTCTATTGGCCCGACCCCGATATCTGCCAGTCCCGCAAAGTCGCGCTGCTGATGGGAAGCGGCCCGAATGAATCAAACAACCATCGACGCTACTGGGGCGAGTTGACCATGGCCTACAATACTCTCTCGGTGCCGTACAACTACTGCCCGGACAAAGTATTTGTGATGTACGCCAATGGCCTCTCGGAGAACACCGCGTCAATCCCCCAGAACGCCATGCGATGGTACACCAATGCAGCGGTAGATTCTGCGCTCGCCGCCATTGCCAGGGGAAGTGCCAATGCCGTGCGACTCGGCCAACCGGGATGGCAACTCAACCTCTTCGTCACCGGACAGGCGGGACCGACCGGACTGATCACGCAGGGTGGAACCGTCATCACTCCCGGTGACTTGCGCAACTGGCTCCAACGTGCGCTGGATTCCTCGGTGACTGACCTTACCGTAACACTCACCCCCGCAAACGCCGGCGCACTGGCCAGCGCTTTGCTCACACTCGATGACCACGGTGTATCACAGATCTCCGTCATGACCGCCGCGGGCAATGATGCCGGCTGGTCGTCACCAAACTCCTCTGCGCTTTGGCAGACCTACCTTGATACTGCCAATGCGACTTGGTATATCGGCGCCCGCGCCGCCGCGACAACTTCAACTGTAAACTTCTCTTCGTCGCTTCAGGTTGCCTGGCAGCAAGCGCGCAACGATTACCGCGCATGGCTACTCGCTCACCCGGTTGGAACGGTCGATGATACTATTCGAGCCAAAGTCGTTGCGGATACTTCTGGTCTGAACAACCGGATCGCGGAGATTGCGGCCACACTTTCCACCCCCGATTCCCGCCCCTGGCTCTGGGAGCGAGGTCACCATCTCAACTATGGTTATTGGCGCGCTTTCGCCCTGCCTGAGGATGGTCAGGCTACCTTTACATTCACAGGCGATACGTCCACTTCCGGCGCTGTCACGGTTTACGAAGATTCTGTCTATCCTGGTGGGTTCACCGCCAACAAACGCGCGGTCTGGAATTGGAACATCCCTGGCTCAACGGGATACACTTCGGGGAACAATATCCGCACCATGAATGGCTCCCTGACTCAGAAATCCACCCTCTGGATGCATTGCGACGACCCAGGCTCCACCTACACCGCGCGTTTACGCACGAACCAGCCAAATGCTGCATCGACTTCAAATCCGTATGACCTCGCCGGATTTTCTGTCGCCGGTCAGGCACAGGGGCGTGAATTCATGAATCTCACCCCGCCGCTTTTTGACACCGCGAGCGGAGTTGAAGTGCCGGGGTTAGTTCTCAAGACTGCTTCTTCACAGTGGGGAAGCTGCGGTTCGAGTGAGATGGTTAACCATTTCACGGTTCCCTCCCTCACCCCCTGGCATGCCGACATGGAAGTTCGTATCGCCGTCCACCAAGTGGTCACGCCCGGCACCATAGATATCAGCATTCCCGGCGCGGCAAATTCTGCGGGATCGCTCGCTGTTACCTCACCCGGGATCTTCCGCTTCAATTGCGGCGCTTTCACCGCGACCGGCTCTCAGGAGCTCAAGTTCTCGGTCTCGACAGGCTGCTTTGTGGTCGATGCGTACAGCTTGCGCTCCAAAGTCCTCGACCCGCCAAGCTGCTGCGTTGGCACTACCGGCAATATCAACGGCGTTGGCTCCATCGACCTCTCCGATCTTTCGCTCATGATCGGCTATCTTATAGGCGGGTTCGCGGAGCCTGCCTGCTACGATGAAGGCGATATCAACATCTCCGGTCGAATCGACCTGACCGACCTGAGTCTCCTTATCGCCTATTTGGTCAGCGGCGGGATAACCTTCCCGAATTGTCCCTAAGTCCGGTCCATGATCGGTATTGGAGATTGCCTATACCCGGAGAATGCATACAGATGCATCCGGGTTGCGTAGCCGCACATCGGGATCTTCCCACAGTCGATCCTTTACGCTTCCATAACTCGCTCATTACCAACGGACATAGCTGAACCGTTCGGTACACCGCGGGTTTGGCATGCCGTTTACGTTAGGTTGGTTCAGGAGAAAATTATGGAAGCAACCCTGAACCACTTGTACGCGAACGGATCCCTGATCATGATGTCCGGCCTCATCGCCGCCGCGCTCTTTTTCGTGATGGTCGGTGTCCGCGAATTGCGCGACGAACGGATGGAGGGTGTTCTGTACCTGGTCCTGGGGCTGTTCTTCTTTGGCGCCCACTTCTATTATTTGACCAATCTTCCCGACCCGACTCCTATGGGTGTGCAAGCCTCGCTTGACCGGGTCTGGAGCTGGCTCGCCTTGATTTTCGCTCCTGCTCTCATCGGCCTCTTCCTGCTCATTGGCCTCTATAATTTTGTCGTTACCCAGGTCAAACTGGGGCTGACCAAGATGTTCTTCGGCATGTCACTGGTTGCCTACCTCTACCTCCTCGGTACCGGCTGGGCGGTCGACATCAAGGGCATCCTGACCATCGTCTATTCCATGATCTGGTTCAACGTCGAGCTGGAAGCCGCCAACTGACCGTTCGCTCAACTTCCCCCGATCAAATCAGTGTTGGTGAGCCGACTCACTTTCTCCATGCACGGCTTCCTGTGCCGCGGCTTTCGCAATGTTCTCGACATAATGCACGTACGTTACGTACGTCGCCACAAATGTACGACCCGCGTCCACATTGTGGTCCTTGTGCTCCTTGGCGGCCACTGCTTGCTCAAACCGTTCGCGGATTCCTCTTTCGACCGCCGCCGTTACATCGGCCACAAGTGCATCCACTGATTTCCTATCAAGTGATTGATCGGCCATCCCGATAACCGGTTCTACTTCGGTCCCCGCTGGCTTTAATCCAGTGTATGGGGCTCCTTCGCCGGCGCGATGCAGTCTCACCAGAGTCTCGAGGAAATAGAGGTCCGCAAGATTGCCTGCCGACTCCGAGGTCTTGCGTACCTGCACCACATGGTCAAATACGGCCTTGAGCTCCGGCTCGACCGCCGGCATGACCCATTTGAGTGCGGGGGTGATATCTCCGGATGAAAGCGCAAGCTTACCGTCAGCTACGGTCGGGCCATCCATGGTGTCGCAATGCGCGTTGGTAGAAGAATGGGCGGCTATCAATAATAACATGACAGCCATCGCTACGTTGATCACGGTTCGAAACATATCGCCTCCAGATAACTTACCCGGTCACAACCGGAGGTTGAATTATTGCTGACCTGCCCGTTCAATGTGGGGGCGGATCTATTTACAACTTCGACAGAGGCCATCGCTAAGCATATGACTTAAGTCAATTCGACGAACGCGGATAAACATTGACTGAATTAGTACATGATGGTATCTTCACGGCGTACCAGCGGATTCCCCAAGTCAAGGAGAGGAAATGCTTTATCTTCAAGTCTTGTCTGCCACTGTGGCCATACTTACAACTTTGTGCGTTTCGGCTGCTACTGCTTTCGGTGCTTGGTCTCCCGCGCAAAATAATCAGGACCACATAGATATGCGTACGCTCGAGCCGGCCCTTGCCGCTTCGACAGCCGCTGAACCGCAATCCCAAACCGAACCGGACCTCGGCGCCAACTGGCAAGGGGCCGACCGCTGGATGCGTGGCATCAACTGGTCAGGCGAAGCCTTCTTCGGCTCGATTGGAAAAGGGAAGAACTTCTTCGGCAGCAATGTCTCCGACGCCGGCTATTTTCCGGTCAAAATAGAGTTCAGTAATGTCACGACCTCGGTTTGCCGCACTTTCCGGCGTGACCTCGGTTACGCTTCCTCCAGCGTTGGCACCTTTCCCGGCGCGGCATACGATGTTACCGATCCGATGACCCCTCGTCGCCTCAATCTCTGCTTTGTTGAGGATGCTGGGCAGGGGGCTGTCAATCTCGCTTGGGATCCCAATGGCAACTCAGTCGGCAAACGCGAGTACCTGTTTGTGATGACCAGTGACTATGATGGCGATGGCTCGACCTACAACGGCGCCAATCCGTTCTCCGGCGCCGCGAGCATGGATGTCATATACGCCTGGTGGCCGCAGCTTGAGGCGGGCAAAACTCTGCTCCAGACCTTGCCCGCCCAGATCAACATCAATGTTTTTTACGTAAAGAACCTGCACGCTATTCCGGATGGTAACCAGATGCTCCTCTCCTGGAGCTACTTCGGCGCCAACCCCGCGTGGTTCCGTATTCTGGCTGGATTCGGGTCAGCCTCAACTGTTATTGACTCTGTCCCGGGAAACACCCGCACCTTCACCCACACCGGATTGACTTCCGATACAACCTACTTCTACCGCATTGTCGCGGCGGATGGCTCAGGCGGATTCGTCGCCCAAAGTCTGGAGCGCTCTTTCCGCTTGCAGAACATGGCTTCGAACATGGCGCTGGTCGGACACTGGAATGAACGATCCACCTATGGCGGCATCTGGGGATATACCGATTCGCTTGGGAATGAATACGCCCTTCTCTGCGCACGCAACGATGGGGTCAGCATCATTGACATCAACACCATGCCGCCGACCGAGGTTGGATTCATGCCGTCGATCACTCCCGGCAAAGATGCCAAAGAGGTCAAAGTCTATGGCAAGTACGCGGTGATCGTGAAAGAGAACGAAAAACTACAAATATTCGACATGACCGACGTCACTAATCCTATCGAAGTCGGGACCATGACACCCGACAGTTCAACCGGACGTGTTGCCGGTTCGCACAACGTACTGGTCGATGGCGACTACGCATACGTCGTCGGAAATCATGGCGTCGGAGGGTTAGAGATCTTCAATATCTCAAATCCGGCGGCCCCGGTTGAGGTCGGCGGCTTCCAGCCATTCTATTATCATGACATCGCGATCCGCAATGATACCATGTACGCGGCGGGGATCTACGGTGACGGTATCGACATAATCGATGTCTCCAACAAGGTCTCCCCGAGCCTGATCAAGCGCTTCAACTACTCAGGTTCCGGAGCCCACAATATGGATCTGAGCGCGGATGGCAAACATATCTATATCAGCGATGAGATCGGTACATCAGGCAACTGGACACGTGTATTTGACCTGAACGACCTGGACAACATTCAGGAGATATCGCAGATCATCGTCGACCCGGCAGCGGTCGCGCACAACTGCTACCGCAAAGACACGTTGCTGTATCAGGCGTACTATACAGAGGGAGTACGGGTCTGGTCAGTGGCTGATCCGAACAACCCGTATGAGATCGCGTACTACGATACCTATGGTCCGGCCGCATACGGATATTTGGGATGCTGGACCGTTTATCCATTCTTCGCTTCGGGTAAATTGGTCGCGTCGGATATGCAATCGGGATTGTATGTACTGCAACTCGATTTCCCGCCGCCCCCAAGTTGCTGTGATGGCACTACTGGCAACGTCAATAAGTCGGTCGCCGAAACGCCGGATCTCTCCGACCTCTCACTGCTGGTCGGATACCTGACGACTACTCCGCGCCCGACGTTGCCTTGCGAGGATGAGGCCAATATCACGGCCACGGGAGGTATCGACTTGAGCGACCTATCGCTCCTGATCGGCTACTTGACCATAACACCGCGCCCGACTTTGCCAAATTGCCCGTAAGGGTTTCACGGATATCTGATGGAGGACCTGGCCCCCTCGCCGGGTCCTCTCCTCACAACCACAAACTCCTGTCCAATGTCCGGTAATGGATCGCCTCCGCGATATGCCCCATCTCGATATTCGGCGCCCCCGCCAGATCCGCGATCGTCCGCGCCACCTTCAATATCCGGTCATACGCCCGCGCCGATAATCCCTGCTTGGTGATCGCCAGCGCCAACAACGACTGCGACTTCTCATCGATCGTGCAGAACCGCCTTATGTCGCATGGTTCCATATGCGCGTTGCAGTAAATGTTTTTTTCATCCTTGAACCGCTCCAACTGCATCTTCCGGGCATCGTTCACCCGCTTCCGGATATGAGTCGAGGCTTCTCCCTTTGTCTCTGACGACAACTCCTTGAACTTCACCGACGGCACCGTGATATGAATATCTATTCTATCCAACAGCGGGCCGGAGACCTTCGACATATACCGCTGGATATCCCCCGCCGAGCAGTGGCACTCATGCGAAGGATCGCCAAAATATCCGCACGGGCACGGGTTCATCGCCGATATCAACATGAATCCCGCTGGATAGGTGAGCGTCGATGACGCCCGCGAGATCGTCACCTGTTTGTCCTCCATCGGCTGACGAAGCATTTCGAGGATATCCTTCTTGAACTCCGGCATCTCGTCCAGGAACAATACACCATGATGCGCGAGCGAGACCTCTCCCGGTTTAGGGATCGCCCCTCCCCCGACCAGACCAGCGTAAGAAATCGTATGGTGCGGCGCGCGGAATGGACGTGTCGCGACCAGTGCCGCGTTCGCCGGAAGTCTCCCCGCCACTGAGTGAATCTTGGTTGTCTCCAATGCTTCGGCGATTGTCATATCCGGCAAAATGGTCGGCATACGGCGCGCCAGCATTGTTTTGCCCGACCCGGGGGGACCGATCATGATGATATTGTGCCCGCCCGCCGCGGCGACTTCCAGCGCGCGTTTCGCCGACTCCTGCCCCTTGACATCCGAAAAATCAACCGTGTACCGCCGCGCCTCATTGAAGACCGACGAGATATCGACCTCGAATGGCCTGATCGATGACTCATCCTCCAGAAACTGCACCGCGTCTTTGAGTGTCTTGATAGGATAGACCGGGATCGTCCCGGCCATCGCCGCCTCGCGCGCGTTTTCTTTCGGGACCAGTATCCCTTTGATGCCGTTCCCTGCCGCGAAGCTCATGGTCATCGGCAGCACGCCGGGGATCGGCTTGAGCGATCCATCGAGCGACAGTTCACCCAGCAGAACAAACTCATCCACCCGTTCGCGGATTATCTGTCCCGTCGCGGCAAGTATCCCCACCGCGATCGGTAGATCAAACGCCGACCCCTCTTTCTTTACATCCGCCGGCGCGAGATTGATGGTTACCCGCTTGGAGGGGAAGATGAAATCTGAGTTTTTGATAGCCGCGGTGACCCGTTCTTTGGATTCCCGCACCGCGCCGTCGGGAAGCCCGACCGTGATAAAAAGTGGCATCTGTTGCTGGATATCCGCTTCCACCTCAACCCGGTACGCCTCGACCCCGAGGGTTGCCGATGATACGATCTTGGAGAGCATACTATTTTCCTCCGGTAATTCAGG
>JAYRFH010000116.1:0-6064 GCA_041908405.1 Candidatus Zixiibacteriota bacterium | reverse complement strand
CTTGCCGACCGCTATACCTCGCGGGGGACAGAGCGGATCGTGCTCGATGCCGTCACCGGCCGAGTGGCAGGAACAGAAACCTTGGCTGAGGGTCCAAGCGCACCTTCAGATAAAGAATCGATCACGTTTGGTTCACTCGGAGTTGAGTTTCACCGATGCACGAATTGCGGTGTCGATCTTCCGTTCGGACGGTCGCTGGTCTACGCCTGTCATAATTGCGGACGGATCGAGTTTCTTGATTCATGCGCCGAACTGAACAGGGAAATGCTGGTCAATCGGGGGAAGACTGACAAAGCGAGCACGTACTTTCCGTTCTGGGTGATAAAAGTGAATGCGGAGCGTCAGGGGACGCAGCAATTTGTCGTCCCGGCGTTTGAGATGCGGAACGCCGAGACGACCTATCGACTTAGTTCGCGCATGACCACGGCGATCCAGCATATCGAGTGCGAACGGATGGGGGACCTGATACGCCAGGAGATACCGGTGACGCGTTCGATAGATGACAGCCTGGCGTTGCTTGAAGTACTCTGGTATCGGAAGGCGGCGGAGGCGGACTATCTCAGGAACAAGACGTTCCAGCCGTGTCGCCCGGTTGAGATACAACTCGCGTTTCTGCCCTTCAAGGCCGAGCAGTATTTCTACGTTGATGCCGTCCTGCAGGCGGTGACATTCGAGAAAGCGGGCGCGCTCGCGCCGACACGCTGACCGAAATCCCCCGTTGCGCCCTCTCGCACGGGACTCCATATTACAGACAAGAGTCACTCAACAAGGGCATCGCTATGCACATACTCTACCATATCAATGAAGTAGTGGAACCGGCGGAGGTGGCGGAACTTTACGCCGATGCTGGGCTCAATCGACCGGTGACAGACCTCCCCCGCATCGCGCGGATGATAGAAAATGCGAACCTGATCGTGTCGGCGCGGGATGGCGCCAAGCTGATAGGGATATCCCGGTCGGTGACTGACTTCTCGTACTGCTGTTATCTTTCTGACCTCGCGGTGGCCGCGGCATATCAGAAACGGGGGATCGGGCAGGAGTTGATTCTGCGTACTCAGCAGTATTTGGGGGAAGAGGTGATGGTGCTGTTACTGGCGGCACCGCAGGCGCGGGAGTATTACCCGCATATCGGCTTCACCAAAAATGATGACGCATGGTTCCTTCCGCGCAAGCGATGAGCGACAGTCACACACCTTACGACGGGTTGGCCTGGTTCTATGACCGTTACTGGGGGAACCAGTTCCTGGACAGAATATATCCTGTCCTTGAGGCATGGTTTCTCCCGCAACTTCCGCATGAAGCAAAAATCCTGGACCTTTGCTGTGGCACCGGCCAGATGGCGGGACGGTTGACCGAAGCCGGATACAAGGTAACTGGTCTGGATAATTCGAAAGAGATGTTATCATTCGCCAAGCGCAACGCGCCATTGGCGGGTTTCGTTGAATCGAACGCGGAAAATTTCACGCTCGCCGAACAGGTCCACGGGGTCATCTCACTGTATGACAGCCTGAATCATCTGATGACCGAAGAGCGGTTGTTGTCGGCGTTTGCGTCGGTCTTTGCAGCTCTGAAGCCGGGCGGCCTGTTCCTTTTCGACCTGAATGTCGAGGAGGGGTATCTGAAAGGTTGGAAGGGGAGCTGGTCGATCGTGGAATCAGATCATGTGCTGGCGGTTCGGAACAGCTATGACGCGGAATTGAAGCGTGGTCGACTGGACGCGACCATGTTCCGGCGGATCGATGGGGTCTGGTGTCGCACAGACGAGGTTTTCGAACAAACGGCCTTCGATATAGACGCAGTCAGTCAACTTCTTACCTCGGTTGGTTTTATCTTGCAGAAAACGGGGCTTTCCACCGATTTTGGCATGGCTGGCGGCGGGCGGCAGTTCTGGTTGGCGGAGAAACCCGCCTAAAGCAGAATTGTCTTGCGTCCGAGCACGGCTTTCCATAATTACGCCAAAGTTTTAGGGGCATTGCCCCGGTAGGAAATGGAAACTCAACCCTCTCTTTTTCGACGCATAAAGACCGCACTGATAGGGCGTGGCCGTAATCTTCAGGATCGGTCCATCTACCACGCGCTTTCGCTGTCAGCGTTTTTAGCTTGGGTTGGCCTGGGAGCCGACGGGTTGTCATCGGCCTGTTACGGTCCTGAGGAAGCGTTCCTCGCATTGGGGAGTCATACATATCTCGGCCTGCTGGTCGCGCTTGGGTCGGCCATCACGGTCTTTGTGATCTCTGCCAGTTATATGCAGATAATCGAGCTGTTCCCCGGCGGTGGTGGCGGCTATCTGGTCGCGAGCAAGATGCTTAGTCCGACCCTGGGAATGGTCTCAGGGTGCGCGCTGCTGATCGACTATGTGCTGACGATCGCGCTCTCTGTCGCGGCGGGTTCTGACGCGATGTTCAGCTTTCTCCCGCCCGAGTGGCATTCGTACAAGCTCGGATTCACTGTGTTCGGGGTTCTGCTCCTCATAGTAATGAACCTTCGCGGTGTGCGTGAGTCGGTGGTGCCGCTTATCCCTATCATGCTGTCTTTTGTGGTGCTGCACGGTATAGCGATACTCTACGCCTGGGGGAGCCATGTCGACCAACTGCCGGAAGTAGTCTCCGCGACCGCCAGCGATTTTTCAAAAGCGCAGTCTGAGATCGGTCTTGCCGGAATATTCCTCCTGCTGATGCGTTCGTACTCGTTTGGCGCCGGAACATATACCGGAATTGAAGCGGTATCGAACGGTCTGCCGATCATCCGGGAGCCGAAAGTCGCCAATGGCCGTCGGACGATGTGGTATATGGCGATATCGTTGGCGGCGATCGTGACTGGGCTTGTCATCGCTTATCTTCTCTTGGATCTCAAGCCGATGGAGGGGAAAACACTCAACGCGGTGTTATTCGAACGGATCTCAGAAGGCTGGGGAACGACCGGAACGGTGTTCGTCTTCGCGATATTGCTGTCGGAGGCGGCGCTTTTGTTCGTCGCGGCGCAGACCGGGTTCCTGGGTGGGCCGCGCGGGTTGGCCAATATGGCGCTCGACCGGTGGTTCCCGACGCGCTTCACAGTCCTGTCGGACCGGCTGGTGACTCAAAATGGCATTCTGCTGATGGGCGGTCTTGCCCTGATCCTCGTGGTTGCCACCGGCGGTTCGGTCAAGTTCCTCGTCGTACTTTACTCCATCACGGTGTTCATCACTTTCGTGCTCTCGCAATTGGGGATGGTGCGGCATTGGTGGCAGGTACGTAAGGAGTCCAATGTCTGGCTGCGCAAGATAACGATCAACGGCGTTGGCCTGGCCCTGTCATCGTTTATTCTGGTGACCATGGCGATCCTTAAGTTCGATCAAGGGGGATGGTTGACGATCGTCGTGACCGGCGCGCTGATCGCACTGGCGTTTGGGGTACGGCGTCACTATAGACAAACCGCTTTGCAGTTAAAACGACTTGATGATCTATTGGTGACGGCGATGCAGGTTTCCGAGCAACAGCAACCTGCGCATGTCCCGGAATTACAGCCGCAGCCATCGGGCAAAACCGCGGTGCTGCTGGTGAATGGGTTCAACGGACTGGGGATACATACTCTCCTGAATGTCATCAGCCTGTTTGAGGGGGCGATCAAGAATTACGTTTTCCTCCAGATCGGCGTGGTGGATGTCGGCAATTTCAAGGGGACGTCGGAGGTCGACAAGCTGAAAGAGCATATTGAGTCCGAGGGGAGGCGGTATGTTGATTATATGCAGCGCCACGGTTTGTACGCCGAGAGCCATACGGTGATCGGCGTGGATGTACTGGAAGAGTTGGATAATCAGGTGCCGCAGATAATTGAGAGATTCCCCCGGGCTATCTTCTTCGGCGGACAGTTGGTCTTCAAGAAAGAGACATTCTTCAATCGCTGGTTGCACAACCAGACGATCTTTTCGGTCCAGAAGCGGCTCTATCATCAGGGGCTGCCGGTCGTGATCCTGCCGATCCGCGTCGGCGAGTGAGCCGCCTTGCGGGATGGACTGCAATCCCGTATATTAGGTCCAGGCAAATATGGACCGACCCACACCTACATCCGTGAATCTGTTTTCACCTGCAGAGTGGCAGGAATTGCTACAGCCGCTGGAAGTGCTGAAGCATTGTACGCAGTGTCCGCGCAACTGCCAGGCGGACAGATCCGGCGACAAGCTGGGATTCTGCAACAGCGGGATGGAGTTCTCGGTCGGGTCGATCTGCGCGCATCGGGGGGAAGAACCGGTCATATCGGGCAAACATGGTATCTGCAATATCTTCTTCACGCGCTGCAATATGCAGTGCGTTTATTGCCAGAACTGGCAGATAAGTCGGCGCAACGCGACGATCGAAGAGAACAAACTCGAGCTGGTAGATATTATCCGGCAGATTGAAACTTTGCTCGACTCCGGATGTCGGGCGGTTGGTTTTGTGTCGCCTTCGCATTTCATCCCGCAGGTGCGCGTGATCATGAACGCGCTCAAAGTCCGCGGGCGCGATCCGATCTTTGTGTTCAACACCAGTAGTTATGACAAGGCTGAGACCATACGCTCATTAGAGGAGTCTATCCATGTCTATCTTCCGGATCTCAAATACATGGAGAATCGTCTTAGCGGCGCGTATTCCGACACGCACAATTACGTGACCCACGCAACCGCCGCGATCAAAGAGATGTTCCGCCAGAAGGGGCCGAATATCTACCTCGATGATGACGGGTATATCCAGTTCGGGATGGTCATTCGGCACCTGGTGTTGCCGGGGCAGATAGAGAACAGCAAAAAAGTGCTTCGGTGGATCGCCGAGGAACTCTCGCCGGATGTGCATGTTTCTCTGATGTCGCAGTATCATCCGATCCCGGCGGTGGCAAAACATCCGCGGTTGGGGAGGACATTACTGCAGGCAGAGTATGAAGAGGTGCTCGATGAATTCGATCGACTCGGATTCCATCGGGGCTGGGTGCAGGAGTTGGACAGCCCGGTGAACTATCGTCCCGATTTTACTTTTGAGCATCCGTTTGAACGATGACACCAATTCACGGGCGGACGTGCCCGATATGGAGAGATGATGGAGAAGCAGATCACCGCCGCGTTAAAGAAGCTCGAGTACGGAGTGTACATAGTCACGATGGGCGAGGGGAATAACGGCAACGCGTTTACCGCGAGTTGGGTATCGCAAGTCAGTTCTGAGCCGCCGATCATCGCGCTGGCTGTGCACAACAAACATCAATCCTCGCGGCTGATCGACCAGCATGGCGGGTTTGTGGTCAATCTGATCGCGGAAAATCACGCCGAATTCGCCAAAGCGTATTATGGGCCGGCGGAATCAGGGTATCAGAAGCTGGCGCACGCAGAAGTGGATTCATCGCCCGTGACCAGAAGCCCACTCCTCAGGGGGGCATTGGGGTATCTAGACTGCAAGACCGTGAACAAAGTGACGGTGGGGAACCATACGGTCTTTTTCGGAGAGGTCAAAGCGGCCGAATTGCATCAGGATAGCCCTATCCTGACGACGTCGGGGAGCAGACTTCGGTATCTCGGCTAGATCAAATCCGTCAAAAATGGGCCATAAAATCGGTCGCTTCGGCGGCCGATATTGTTAATAGGATGGCCTATACCTTTCACAATCGAGATGTAGTCCTTGAGTTCTCAGGCAATTGCGGTCAGGCCACGGTTTTAGCGGCCTCTGGCGGCGACGCGCTGCGACGCGTGCAGGAGATATTCGGGCATATGCGGGATGAAACGGTTCGTCCCGGATTGACCGGGGAGTATCTGGTCAGTTTCCGCGTGGCGTTGAATTATCGGATGCAGAACTTTCATACGATAGAGCGGGCGCTTCGGCGGGCCAGGACTCCGCAGGCGTACGCCTCCGCGCGATATCTAGAACGGTATATTGTAGCGTCGTTGGCTCAGGTAACCAAACGTCCGGAGTTCCTGATGCAGTTGGATCTGGCGGAGGAGATCGAATCGCTGAGGAAAGCGGCGATCGTGGCTCGCGAAGTGGCCGGGGTCCTGCAGTTTGTTGACTGGGATATAGTCATCGCAAACTATCTGGAGTTGAACAGCAAGACGGGGCATAAATCG
>JAYRFH010000115.1:0-10310 GCA_041908405.1 Candidatus Zixiibacteriota bacterium | reverse complement strand
GAGAATATGCACGAGATGAAAGGGGATATGCACGGTTCAGCTACCATGCTGGCGACCATTATCACTGCCGCGCGTCTGAAACTCCCTGTTAATCTCGTCATGCTGACACCGTTGACCGAAAATCTTCCGTCAGGCACTGCCACCAAACCGGGCGATGTTCACGTTTCCCGCAAAGGACTGACCGTCGAGATCATTAATACCGACGCGGAGGGGAGGTTGATCCTTGCCGACGCTCTGGATTACGCCAATCAGTTCGAACCGCAGGCAGTTATCGACATTGCGACCCTCACTGGTGCTGCTCTGTTCGTTCTCGGCTATGCTGGTGCGCCGGTTTTGGGAAATAGCGATGATCTTATGGGACAGTTGGCCAAAGCCTCAGAGGCTACCAGTGAGAAGACCTGGCGTATGCCGATTTGGGATGAGTTCCGGGACGCGATGAAAGGCTCGGTCTCCGATTTGATCAACACCGGCGGAAGACCTGCGGGCACTATGACTGCGACCGCATTTCTGGAGAACTTCATCGGCAATTGGCCATGGGCTCATATTGACATGGCGTACACCGACCACGAACCCAAAGGAAGACCGTATCAACCGAAGGGCGCAACTGGCTACGGCGTCAGACTGCTCACCCACCTGCTGAGCAACTGGCAGCGCCCAAAGAAATAGGCGAGAAATTCCAATCAAATGAAAACGGCCGGATCATCTGATCCGGCCGTTGTGCATTTTCTGAACAGCGCTCAGTTCTTGGCGGTTGTCTTCGGCTGTCCTTTGGACCAAGCGGGCGCCCAGTCGGTGCCGGGGCCGGTCAGACGCTTCAGATTCCCGCCGGTGATATCACAAATATAGATCGAACCATCGTGGGTGGAAAACGTCAGCCACTTGCCGTCAGGTGACCACGACGGAGCGACTGGCCGCATGGCCGTGCTTGCCGGTGGCGTGTAGACCACATATGAAGTCTTCATATCCGGTGTCGTAATGTAGATTCCTGACTTCTGAAGGTCGTTCCGGACATAGGCGAGCCACTTGCCGTCAGGTGACCATGAAGGCGCAATGCAATTGAGCATCTTCTTGGTCTCAATCTTGACCGCGCCAAGGTCCTTCATGAAGTTCGCCTTATTCAGGACCGATATCCCCTGGGGCTTGTTTTCGTACATATGCACGAATGCCACATCCCCGTTCGGACTGACCGTCGGGTTCATGAAGTACTCGGTCATATTTTGCCAGTCCTTGCGAAGGATCACCTGGTTGCCGCCCTCATCATCCATCGTGCAGACCTGATAATTCGGGGTCGGCGCGTTGACAATATTGGCGTTCATGTCGCGCGTAAAAAGCACGCTCTGACCATCCGCGCTCCACTCGGGATCACGTCCACCAACATCCATCGTCAGACGGCGCCACCACATCGTGTTGCCGACATTCGCGGAATCCAGAAAGCAGACGAATACATCGTACAGCTTCTTCACGCCGCCTGAATTGTCAGGCTCCTGGAATTGCACTTTGCCGGCGCGGGTATAGGCTATCCGCTTGCCATCCGGCGCCCAGCTTATCCGGCCGTCGGCGTTCTTGACTTCGGCCACGCGCTGCTGGCGCTGGCCATCGGCATCCATCACCCAGATATCTCCATCGCGGATGAACGCGATACGTCCTGATGGTTTGGCGGGAATGGTCCCGGCCAGGGTGGCCGGAAGTTTCATCTGGGCAAAAGAAGAGCCGCCGTCAGCAAGGCTGCTCATCAGCATCACCAGAACGGCGGCTACGATCGTATACAGGTGTCGTTTCAAACTCTCTATCTCCAGTTCAAATGACAGTTTCGCTGGCGTCAAGATAGGGATGTTTCGCCACCTGTCAAGGTGCCGGTATGACCGGCTTACCAACCAAAATACTTCTTCAGCGAGATCCGGGCGCGGACACCGGACATCGTCAGGTCGACGCGTGAATCCGGGCTATCGCCATAGGTGGCGACCACTTCCTGGTCTACCGAATTATACCACGCGACATTGTTAAAGTTCAGATGTAAATAGTTGGCCTCGGCGGCAAAAGACAGCCCGCCAAAACCGACCGGATAGTCGATTCCCGCGCCAATGCTGAACCCCGGAGCGTTCCCCTTGAAGGTCGTGTTGCTGCCGTCAGGGGAAGCGGTCGAAAGATTCAGATTTTCATACTGCGGGAAGAGATCCCAATTCACCTGATAGTACCCGACAGTACCGCTCACCCACGCGGAACCGCCGTTCACAACTTCACCCGCCCCGCGCGGATTCCAGATGCTGTAGTTGACGCCGGTATACGCGCCATACACCTGCATCTCGGACTCCGGATCAGTCAACTGAACCGGGCCGCCACCGGAGGGAGGGGAGTAGCTGATCGTACCGGAGAGCTTCTCGCCGGCTTTCAGCCAATATTCGCCACCAAGTACCCACGCCAGCTTGCGATTCATCCCAATACCCAGTTCAAGACCACCCGCCAGAGCTTGGCTCAGATTCGAGAACTGGCCGCCGGACAGATTGGCATTCACGTGATTGGTGAATGAATTGTACTCGTTGTAGCGGTTGACGCGGTTAAACGTGAAATTCGCGGACACCCACCCGAGTTTTTTCGGGCGATGTTTTTTTTCGGTCTTCTTCAGGAATTGATTCACCATTTCCTGTTCTTTTGGCGTCGGAGCGGCGATCGCTGACATCGCGATCAAAGAAGCTCCGGCCAACATGAGTGCAAATCGGACGCGCATGGTTCCTCCGAATGTCGAACTGTTCCTGATAGTCGTTAAGCAGATTATCGGACGAAACAGGAGGAACCTTGACTCTTTCAAGCGGCTCTGCGCCAATAGAAAAGGCGGGTCTGGCGACCCGCCTTGAAGTTGCTACAGGATGTTTCAGAATGGATCAGTTCAGTCTTTAACCGCCGTGTAATCCATGCCCGACAACTGCTTATACAGATTCCACCGACGCTTGCAGTCCATCTGGCCGGCTTCCAACAGCCATTTCGCGCGTTCCGGATCCTTGCCGATCAACGTCCGCCAGCGATTCTCCGCATAGGCGTACTGCTCGAACGAGATCGACGGCTCTTTGCTGTCTAGCTGCAACGGATTCTTGCCCTGGTGGAGCAGATCCGGATTGTAGCGATACAGCATCCAGTGACCGGACTTCACCGCGAGATCTTCGTGGCTCATGCCGTGGGCCATATCGATACCGTGGGCGATACAGTGGCCGTACGCGATGATGAGGGAAGGACCATTATATTTCTCGGCTTCTACAAATGCCTTCACCGCCTGATTATGGCTCGCGCCGATGGCGACTTGAGCGACATACACACTGCCGTACGACATCATCATCATCCCCAGATCCTTCTTAGGCGTAGACTTGCCGGCCGCGGCAAACTGAGCCGTCGATCCTCGCGGAGTTGCTTTCGACATCTGACCACCGGTATTTGAATACACTTCGGTATCCAGCACCAGCACGTTGACATTCAGCCCCGAGGCCAGCACGTGATCCAGGCCGCCGAAACCGATATCATACGCCCAGCCATCACCACCGATTATCCAGACCGATTTGTTGACCAGGAAATTGGCGACGTTCTTCAGTGCTAGCACCTTGTCTGAGCCATTCATGGAATCGAGTGCCTTCAGGAGCTTCTGAACGCGGCCGCGCTGAATTTCGATCCCCTCCTGGTTCGACTGATCCGCGCTATGCAGTTCGTCGTACATATTCGGCACCAGCTCTTTCACCAGCTCGAACGCGTACGTTTTCAGCTTGTCGGCGGTCAGTCGCATGCCGAATCCAAACTCGGCGTTATCCTCGAACAACGAGTTTGACCAGGCCGGTCCGCGACCGTCAGCCCGCTGACAGTACGGAGTGGTCGGGAGGTTGCCGCCATAGATCGATGAACAGCCCGTCGCGTTCGCGCACAGCGCGCGATCGCCAAACAACTGGCTCATCAATTTGACGTACGGCGTCTCGCCGCACCCCGCGCACGCGCCGGAGAACTCAAACAACGGCTTCACAAACTGGGAGCCTTTGGGCGTCTCCAGGTTGTAAAGTTTAGGATCTGTCTCCGGCAGGACGTTGAGGAAGAAGTCCCAATTCTTAACTTCCTGCTCACGGATCGGGGCCTGCAACGCCATATTGATCGCCTTGAAATCAGACTTCGTGCCATCAGCATTCTTCTTCACGGCGGGACAGGCATTAACACAGACGACGCAGCCGGTGCAATCCTCAGGCGCTACCTGCAATGAGTAGTACATCCCTTCAAACTGCTTGGTCATCGCCTTCACATACTTGAATTCCTTCGGAGCCTTCTCAATATAGCTGGCATCGAATACCTTCGGACGTATCGCCGCGTGCGGACAAACCAGCGCGCAGATATTGCACTGGATGCAGAGGTCCGTTTCCCAGACCGGGATATCAACCGCGATATTTCGCTTCTCAAACTGCGTTGTACCAGTCGGGTACGTGCCGTCGTCCGGGAAGGCCGAGACCGGAAGGTCATCGCCGCGACCGGCAATGATCTCCGCCGTCACTGTCTGGACGAATTCCGGAGCAAAGACCGGTACCACCGGCGGGCGGGTAGTCGAGCTGGTCACCTTGTTCGGATACTTCACTTCGTGGATCCCTTCGATAGCGGCATCCACCGCGGCGAAGTTCATATTCACGACCTTGTCACCTTTGCTGCCATAGGTCTTGACGATCGCTTTCTTGATCGCCTCGATCGCCTTATCCCTCGGAAGCACGCCGGAGATCACGAAGAACGCCGTCTGCATGATCATGTTGATGCGGGCGCCGAGTCCCAGTTTCTTCGCGATGTTTATCGCGTCGATGACATAGAATTTCGCTTTTTTGGCGATGAGCGCTTCCTGGACTTCCTTTGGAAGCTTATCCCATATCTGGTCCGGACCATGCAGCGAGGTCAACAGGAATACACCGTTCTCCTGCAACTTCTCGACCATCTCATACTTTTCGAGGAAGCTGGAATTGTGGCAAGCGACAAACTGGGCTTCTTTGATGAGATACGGTTTGCGAATGGGATCCTTGCCGAAACGCAGGTGCGACACAGTGATCGCGCCGGCTTTCTTCGAGTCATAAACAAAATACCCCTGCGCCCAGTTATCCGT
Source organism: Candidatus Zixiibacteriota bacterium (assembly GCA_041908405.1). Lineage (GTDB taxonomy): Bacteria > Zixibacteria > MSB-5A5 > GN15 > FEB-12 > FEB-12. Next base: position 5,206 of record JAYRFH010000115.1, on the reverse strand, counting down.
GTTCTCACCAATTATCTTGATCGAATTCTTGTTCGCGCCAACAGTTCCATCGGCCCCAAGTCCGAAGAACAGCCCGCGGAACGTGTCGCCTTCGATATCGAAAGAGTGGTCCGGATCCAGCGAGGTAAACGTCACGTCGTCTTTGATGCCGACCGTGAAGTGATTTTTCGGTGATTTGGCGCCGAGATTGTCAAAGATCGCTTTGGCCATCGGCGGATTAAACTCTTTCGAACCGAGACCATATCGGCCACCCACCACCAACGGATGTGTGTGGAACTGCGCGGTTCCGTTTTCCATCATCTCGTTGATCGCCGACTGTACATCGGTGTACAGCGGTTCGCCGACCGCGCCCGGTTCTTTCGTCCGATCCATCACCGCGATCTTCTTGACCGACGCGGGGAGAGCCTTTGCCAGATGCTCCACCGAGAATGGACGATACAGCCGCACCTTGATCATGCCGACCTTTTCGCCCTTGGAGAAGAGATGGTCCACCGTCTCATGCACGACTTCGGCGCCCGTCCCCATGATAATGATGACCTTCTCCGCCTGCGGATGTCCGAAGTAATCGAACAGCTTGTATTGACGTCCCACTATACCGGCGAATTTGTCCATCGCTTCCTGGATGATCTGCGGAGCGGCGAGATAATACTTGTTTACCGTCTCACGACCCTGGAAGTAGACATCCGGATTCTGCGAGGTACCCTTGATGGTCGGGAAATCGGGGGAGAGGGCCCGGCGGCGATGCTTCGCGACCAGATCTTCGTCGATCATCGCGCGCATATCTTCAAACGAGACTTCTTCCACCTTCTGCACTTCGTGAGAGGTCCGGAAACCGTCGAAGAAATGTATGAAAGGTACCCGGCTGGCCAGCGCGCCCGCCTGGGATATCAATGCCATATCCATGACTTCCTGCACAGAGCCGGAAGCAAGCAATCCAAACCCGGTGGACCGCGTCGCCATCACATCAGAATGGTCGCCGAAAATCGAGAGTGCCTGAGTTGCAATAGCGCGGGCTGAGACATGGAACACCGTCGGCGTCATTTCGCCGGCGATTTTGAACATGTTCGGGATCATCAGCAGGAGACCCTGCGAAGCTGTGAAGGTCGTGGTCAGGGCACCGGTGGTCAGTGCGCCATGCACCGCGCCGGAGGCGCCGCCTTCGGACTGCATCTCGACTACCGTCGGGATGGTCCCCCAGATATTCCGCTCTTTCGCCGCCGACTTGGCGTCGCAGATCTCACCCATATTCGACGACGGCGTGATCGGATAGATCGCGATCACTTCATTGGTCGCGTGTGCGACATGAGCGGCGGCGGTGTTGCCGTCGATCGTTACCATCCTCCGTTTACTGGCTTTGCCGGAGGCCCCGTCTTTCTGTATTTTCACCGCATCCTTTAACATAACCAACTCCTGCTTATTCTTATGCCCCGAGATCACTCTTCTGATGTCGGCGCTGACTCAACTTTCGACAGTGTAATATCTCTCTGCCTCTGGTATTTCCCTTTCTTGTCCCCATAGGAGGTTTGGCAAACCTCATCCGATTCGATGAACAGTATCTGCGCGATCCCTTCATTCGCGTAAATTCTCACCGGTCGGGGAGAGCTGTTCGCCAGACTGACCGTCGCGTATCCTTCCCATTCAGGTTCAAACGGCGTCACATTGACGATCACGCCTGACCGCGCGTAAGTCGACTTGCCAAAGCAAACGGTGATGACTTGTCGCGGGATCTTGAAATACTCCCGTGAACGGCCCAGCATAAAGGAATTGGGGGGGAGGATAACCGAATTCGCCTTAATGTCCACAAAGGCGGCGGATCCGGGGACCTTGGGGTCAAGGATCTGTGTGGCTGAGGGGTCAAACATCTTGAACTCATCGGCGAGACTGAAGTCGTAGCCGTAAGACGAGACCCCGAAACTTATGCCGGTACGAACCTGGCTTTCGGCAAACGGAACGATCATCTGATGGTTTTTGGCCATCTCGATGATCCATCGATCTGACTTTACCGGCACGGCGTCATTTCCTCCGCTTAAAAATCCACGTTCCGACGATTATACGTGAATTTTTTCGCAAAGTAAACTAAATAACGCCCATTTACGACATTTTTTGTCTTAGCCTTTTACCGCCTTGCTCCGCTGCCATTCGATCAGGTCGGCAACCGTGTATTGCTCGAAAACCGACACCAACTGACGCTCCGCGATCATCACAACTTCGCGTAATGCGCAGAAGTGATGCCCATTCCGATCACACGTGCGAATGTCTTTGATACACTTCATCAAGTGGTAGGGACCCTGGATGGTCTCCAATACTTCCTTAATGGTGATCTCCTTCGGGTCACGGGCCAGGGTGAAACCACCACGTACCCCGCGATGTGAGCGCACGATCCCCGATTTCGAGAGCGACTGGAAGATTTTGGCCAGAAACTTCTCCGGAATGTTTTGTGATTCCGAGATCTCCGAAAGCGGTGTCACAATTTGACGGTCTTTCTCCGCCAGGTACAGGACGCCAAACATCCCGTATTCTTCCGCCTTGGTGAATTGCATAGCGACCTACCTTGCCCAAGGGCCACGTTATAAAAAACGAAAGCAGTTACCGGATAAACTACTTATCCGATACTTTATATCTCTATATCGGTAATGTTACAGAACATAGACCTTTAAGTCAACTACTTTTGTTACTTTTTTCACAAAAAGACGGGTAATCTATTGTGGGACAAAAGAGAGGGGAAGCCGAAAAATCGCTTTCCCCGGAAAGCCTTTTCGGCTACATTTGCCAGTTCTAAGGTAATATATGCAAAAAGACTCGCCTACTGGACTGCTCATCGTCTACACCGGAGACGGCAAAGGGAAAACCACCGCCGCCCTTGGCATGTGTGTCCGAGCCGTCGGCTACAACTGGAATATCTGTCTCATTCAGTTTGTCAAAGGCTCTTGGAAGTACGGGGAGTTGAAAGGGCTTAAACGCCTTGAACCGAATGTGGAACTGCATGTTATTGGAGAAGGGTTTGTTGGCATCCTGGATGACGACAAATCGTTCGAAGAACACCGCGAGGCCGCCCGCAAAGGCGTCCAGCTTGCGCTCGAAAAGATCCGTTCAGGGAGCTACCAACTGGTAATACTGGATGAACTCAATGTCGCTTTCTCATTGGGGTTAGTGACACAGGATGAACTGGAAGAGATACTGAATAGTCGGGGACCGCTGCATAACCTGGTTATCACCGGCCGCGGCGCGTCTGACTGGCTCAAAGAAAAAGCTGACTTGGTCACGGAAATGCGTGAGATAAAACACCCGTATCAAAAGGGTATTCTTGCGCAAAAGGGGGTCGACTGGTAGTTGCTGATATTCGCGACTCCAATCGAGTCGCGCCTGTCACGGAATGATCAAAAGGAATCGTTGAATGGCTCAGGAAAAAGTGTACGAAGTTATCGTCGTCGGTGGCGGTCCGGGTGGACTCTGCGCTGGCATGTACAGCGCCCGCGCCCGCAGAAAAACTGTCTGCCTTGAGAAATATCTTCCGGGCGGACAGATCGCGCTTACCGGCGAAGTCGAAGATTACCTCGGTTTCGAGCATATCTCTGGCGCCGAACTCGGCCAACGCTTCACCGACCACGCCAAGAAATTCGGTCTGGAGATCGAAATGGAAGAGGTTGAGGAAGTGTATGTCGATGGCGAGGATCGGGTCGCCCGTTGCGCTTCCGGCAACATCTACCGCGCCAAGGCGGTCATTCTCTCCACTGGTGGTTCGCCCGTTCGCCTCAATATTCCGGGCGAACAGGAATACGGCGGCAAAGGTGTCTCGTATTGCGCAATATGTGATGGCGCTTTTTTCCGTGACAAAGTTATTGCCGTGGTCGGCGGTGGCGATGCTGCGGTCGAAGAGGGTGGATACCTGACCAAGTATGGCTCCAAGGTATATATCATTCACCGTCGAGACGAACTTCGCGCCCAGAAGATCATTCAACAGCGCGCCTTCGCCAATCCCAAGATCGAGTTTATCTGGGACACAGCGATCGAACGTATCAATGGGCATGGCGGCATCATTTCGAGTCTGTCGCTCAAAAATCTCAAGACAGGCCAGTCATCGACGCTCGTTGTCGGTGCGGTCTTCATTTACGTTGGATTTCGTCCTAATTCCAATGTAGTCCGCGGAGATCTTCGCAAAGATGACGGCGGCTACATTATCACGAATGACCGTATGGAAACCTCTATTCCGGGGATCTTCGCGTGCGGTGATGTCCGCTCCCAATTGGTCCGACAGGTGACCAATGCGGTGGGCGATGGCACCACTGCGGCTGTCGCGGCAGAGAAGTATATCGAGGCCCTGGAGGATCGACACGCTCAGCGCGTCTGAACAGATCCCACACGCGACGCTCACCTCGGTAGGGAAGCCGGAAAGGTGGTTCTCTGGTCGGGCGGACGGCAGCCTGACCGATTCTTTTCTGATGAATATTAATCCCTGCCGCGAGTAATCAACTCTGTACAGTATGTACTGAAACTTTTGGACAAACCATTCGTTAACAAAAGCCATGAGGGAGAGTACTATGCCGGAAACTAACTTTGACCAGGGCGCGGTCGCGCTCCCGCAAGACAAGGGGATCGCACTGCGCGGCCTATGGGAAGTTTTTACCAGTCCTTCCAGCTTCTTCCAGAAACTGGCGGCCAACCCCAAGATCCTTCTGCCGTGGGTGCTCATTGGTGTCATCGCCCTATTCGGGTTCGTGATGATGGCTGATATTATTTTTGAGATGCAGTGGGCCAATCCGAAATTTCAGGAGCAAATGCAGAATAGCCCCGGCATGACCAAGGAACGCATGCAGTCGTTCATGGCTATCACTACTCCGATCTTTGGCACACTTGCGCTATTACTCTAGCCGCTGCTTGTTGCCGCTCTCGCGTATTTCTGGGGAAGTTTTGTTTTCGGCGGACAGGCTACCTTCAAACAACTGCTGTCGGTCTCACTGTATGGTGAGCTTCTCTACTTCTTTGGCACAATAATCCTGATGCTGCCGATGGTGTTGGCCAAGCAGAGTCTGGCTGTCAGTTTGTCGCCGGCGGTTCTGGTCGCGCATCTCGGAATTGAGAGCCCCGTCTATATTGCTTTGTCAAAGATATCGGTCTTTCATATCTGGGAAATAATTGTTCTGGGCATCGGCTTCGCCGCCTGCCTGAATGTCACCAGGAACAAGGGCTACATGATCGCGCTCCTTTC
>JAYRFH010000114.1:0-3926 GCA_041908405.1 Candidatus Zixiibacteriota bacterium | reverse complement strand
TATATTCGCAACAAACTGCTTCCGGAAGTCCGGCATCGACTGAATCCGCAAGTAAATCGGGCGATACTGAATCTGGCCGAGACCGCGACTGCCGAAGAAGCGGTTCTGCAAAGACAGGTAGAGAGAGCTGCACGACAATCGGTTACCTTGACCGCCGGCGGCAAAATTGAGCTTGATAGAATGCGCTTTGCGGGTTATACTAGTTGGTTGCGGCGCAGATTGTTAAGGTACTGTCTGGGAAGCATTTCCGGGGGAGTGATGGTCGACCGGGAAACGGTCGAGCGGTTGGAGAACCAGATTTTGCAGGTTGGCGGCAGCCTCTCGCTCCCAGGCCGTATTCAGGCGGTCATGACCGGCGAAAAGTTTGTCTTTGTGCAGGGTCAGCCGATATACCTGGAAAGGGAACTGGTTCCAGGAAAGTCTGTCGATCTGGAGCCGCTGGCATCACGAATCCGGATGCGCGAAAGCGCCCACAGGTCATTGGCCGTAAGTAGAAAGCGGCAGGCTATGCGGGTTTCCATCGACGGAGTGAAGGTGGAATATCCGCTGAGAGTGCGTTCGATTCGCGCCGGAGATCGGTTTCAGCCGCTGGGGATGAAGGGCACGAAGAAAGTCGGCGATTATCTGACCGACCGGAAGGTACCGAAAGTATATCGCGATGAAATTCTGGTCGTCACTGACGGCCGTGGGATCATATGGGTGGTCGGCTATGAGATCGCCGACCGAGTCAAGGTTGACAAAACAACCAGGAAGGTAGTGACGCTTGAGGTCAACAACGCCAAAAGGACTCTCGCGCCAGCCATTTGAATTGCTGCTTGATCAGCGGGCGATCACCCGCCGGATCGAGGAGATGGGGGCGCAGATAACGGCGGATTACGCCGGAGAGACGCCTGTGCTGGTCGGCGTATTGAAGGGGTGCGCGGTTTTTCTCGCGGACCTGATGCGCACGATCAAGTTGCCTATTGAGCTTGAGTTTGTGTCGGCCGCATCCTATCGCACCGGCGTCCGTCGGGAAGAAGATGTTATCCTGGGCGGCGGGTATTCTATCCCGATGGCTGGCCGCCATGTGCTGGTGGTTGAAGGAGTTGTCGATTCCGGGCGGACGGTCCATTTGGTGACGGAGAAGATCCGCAAGATGGAACCGGCCTCGGTGGAGATTGTTACACTCCTCGACAAGCCGCACAGCCATCGCGTGAAGGTCGATGTGAAGTACAAAGGCTTTAGTATCGGCAATGACTTCGTGATCGGTTTCGGCTTGGATAATACGCAGAAGTATCGGAATCTGCCGTTTATTGGACGGTTGCTGGATAAGTAGACAATTGCGCCGTCACAAAATGACTGAATCAACGGACGATTCGGTAGTATAACCTGTATCTGAACACGTTACAGCGGAGACATAGTGAGCGATTCGAATAACAGACATGACCGTCCCGGACCCGGTGGAAAAAATAAGGGAGACGCTCCCCGCGAAGGCGGTGGTTGGCGCGGTCCCGGCCGGACTCTCCTGTTCTGGGCGGTGCTTTTTCTCGGTGGTCTGGTTGTCTTCCAGTATTTGACTGGGATGAATCCGGAAGTTGCCGAGATCAACTACTCCGAGTTCACCCAGCAGATAAATGCTTCCAATATCACCGAAGCGACCTTCCTGGAGCGAGAGATCGAAGGGAAGCTAAAGGATCCGACAGCGTTTGCGTCGACCAAGTCGAACCGGACATTTGCCCAGTTCCGGACGCGGATACCTTTCCCGGACACAAATTATGATATCGTGAAGCGGCTGGAGGCATCGGGAGCGAAGATCAAGGCCGCCGAAAAGGGGCCGGATTTTCTTTCTATCCTGATCGCGGTTGGTCCGTGGATCCTGTTGATCTTCGTCTGGATATTCTTCCTGCGCCAGATGCAGGGAGCGGCTGGTCCGAAAGGGTTGTTCTCGTTTGGAAAGTCCAAAGCAAAGTTGATGACGGATGAGCGTCCCAAGGTGACCTTCAACGATGTCGCCGGCGCGGATGAAGCGAAAGAAGAACTGAAAGAGATCATCGAGTTCCTCAAAGAGCCGGGGAAATTCCAGAAATTGGGCGGCAAGATACCGAAGGGTGCGCTGTTGCTTGGTCCCCCCGGAACGGGTAAGACTTTGCTGGCTCGCGCCATCGCGGGTGAAGCGGGGGTGCCGTTCTTCTCAATGTCCGGTTCGGATTTTGTCGAGATGTTTGTAGGTGTCGGCGCCAGCCGTGTGCGCGATCTGTTTGAACAGGGAAAGCGCAACGCGCCGTGTATCATCTTCATCGATGAGATTGACGCGGTCGGCCGTCATCGTGGAGCCGGTTTAGGTGGCGGGCATGATGAGCGCGAACAGACACTCAATCAGTTGCTGGTCGAGATGGATGGTTTTGAGTCGAATGACGGCGTGATCCTGATCGCCGCGACGAACCGTCCGGATGTTCTTGATCCGGCTCTCCTCCGTCCGGGTCGTTTCGACCGCCAGATCGTGGTGGCGACACCTGACGTTAAGGGGCGTGAAGGGATCCTCAAAGTTCATACGCGCAAGATCAAAATGGCGAATGATATCGACCTGACGGTGCTGGCGCGCGGTACGCCCGGTATGTCCGGCGCGGACCTGGCCAATATGGTGAACGAAGCGGCGCTGTTGGCGGCTCGAAAGAATAAAGACGCGGTCTCGATGTTTGATTTCGAAGAGGCCAAAGACAAAGTGATGATGGGCTCGGCGCGCAAGTCGCTGGTTATCTCCGATGAGGAGAAGAAGGTCATCGCCTATCACGAGGCGGGACACGCGCTCGTTTCCAAGATGATGCCCAAGGCGGATCCTATTCACAAGGTGACGATCATTCCACGCGGGATGGCTCTGGGTGTGACTCAGTCGTTGCCGGTGGATGAACGTCACACGCACAGCCGCGACTACCTTGAAACGGTACTGGCGGTGATGATGGGTGGGCGCGTGGCCGAGATCCTGGTTTTCAATCAGCTTGATACCGGTGCCGGAAATGACCTGGAGCGAGCTACGAAACTGGCGCGCAAGATGGTCTGCAACTGGGGTATGTCTGAGAAGATCGGGCCGGTGACATTCGGCAAGACCGAAGAGCATATTTTCCTCGGTCGCGAGATGGCTCAGGCGGCGGATCATTCCGAGGCTACCGCTGTGATCATTGACCAGGAGGTTTCAGCTTTTGTCCACAAGGCTGAGGCTATGGCGACCAAACTGCTGACTGGCAATCTCGACAAACTGCACGACCTCGCTAAGGCGCTGCTGGAGCGCGAGATCATCGATGGTCGCGAGGTGGATGAGATCATAGGACGGGCATCAGGGGATGTATCCCCGGTGGTGGCGCCGGTCCCAACGAGCTAACGAGTGGCGATAGATCGCGAGAAGATCATCCAGGGGGTGAAGCTTATCCTTGAGGGGGTTGGCGAAGAGCTGACTCGCGAAGGATTGGAGCGGACCCCGGAACGGATTGCGGAGTTCTACGAAGAGGTCCTGGCCGGCATGGAGCAGGATCCCGCGGTCGAACTAAGAAAATATACGACGAAAAACAAAGACGAGATGATCATCCTGCGTGACATCTCGTTTTTCTCTTTATGCGAGCATCATCTGCTGCCATTCTTTGGGCGCATCCATATCGCGTATATTCCGCAGAACGACAAGATGGTCGGCTTCTCCAACATGATCAAGGTGATCGATATCCTGACCAAGCGCCTACAGGTGCAGGAACGGTTGACATCGCAAATAGCGGATTCCATCGTCGATGCGCTCGGCGCCAAGGGTGTGCTGGTCGTGATCGAGGCGGAGCATCTTTGTATGACAATGCGTGGCCTGAAGGCGCCGGGGAGTTTGATAGTGACTTCGGCCGTGCGGGGGATGATGTGAAGGGACGCGACGAGATATGAGGCGCTGACGCTGATAGAGAGTCGGCGGAAGT
>JAYRFH010000113.1:0-3001 GCA_041908405.1 Candidatus Zixiibacteriota bacterium | reverse complement strand
CAGATATCCTACCAGCAACGCAAGGTCGGATAGATCCGGCGTCTCTGCCACACCCTTGTTGACGTTTCCGGTCGTCCCAATGCAGCATCCACCGCTGCTGAAATTCTGCCAGAAACCCTGATTGATCTTATTGGAGGCTGAGCTAACCGGACCGGCAGCTGTCTGCCCAATCGTTGAACTCAACTTAAACCCCGGTGACGAGGAAGATGAGCCACCACCCGACAACACCTGCCACTCGATCTGCTCACCTGCCATCGGCTGGGCTGTCGAAGCCTGCGTTGGCGGACGGGATTCGATCGGCGCCGCGGTCTCGGTCTCGAGGGGCTGCGCGACCGGCGTTACTTCCTGAATCGGGGTGGCCGAGGTCTGATCGGCCGGCTTGGTGCTTGAAGGTGCGGGCGCGGGTGCGTCTTTCTTGGGAGACGTTGCGCTCGACTTGATCTTTGCCTTAGCCTGTTCACGATCTTCGGTCCGTTTCTCCGCAAAGGACAATGCGGACAAACCGAAAACAAGGGCGAATGCCAGAGAGAGAGTGAGGATTGGTCTTTTCATAATGGATTTCCCTTATCGACTTTAATCGAAAACTAACAATTAAATCGGCCGCGTCAAGACATTTCCGCAGGCTCGTCGGCTTTTTTAGGCTCTTCGAGCCGTTTTTTTGCGGTTTCAGCCCACAACGTCAACCCATAAACTCCATATTGGTCCAGGCGCGGGCTGTTATTGCCCGCTACGCTGCGAGGTCGGCACCGGTGGAGCCGGGTTGGTGACCGAAAGTGCAGCCGGGAAAAACATCGCGGTCGCCACCACCTGGGGATAAAGGGTGAGCTGATGTGATGGCGTTGTCACCGCCGCATTCAGGAACAGGGTCACCGGCCCGCCTGAACCCAGCGTGATTATTCTGGTGATCGTGAAAGCATGAGTCGAATTATTGGCCGAGACATTGTCCGGATCGACATAGTTGTAATCCGTCCAGGTCCCTTCGCAAGTCACCGAACTCGCCGGCGCGTCACATAACCCCATCAGAAAGAAGTCGGCGAGGGACGACGACGAAGTTGCGTCGGCATCCAGCCACCATTGTCCGGTCACCTGTACATATAGATACCCGGCGCCCGGGGCATTCACGGTGAAGCGGGCAAGCTCGGCCGGAGTGGTCGAATTGGTCGAACCGGATAATTCCACCTGACCTATAGCCGGCAATGCTTCAGGGTTGAGGTCAATGACATTCACTGACCCATTGATGATCTGATCCGTTCCGACTGCGTCGTTGTAGGTCGTGAGCGCAATGGCCGAAGAACCAGCCGTGAAGGCATACGGCACGACACCCAGTCGAGTCCGCGGTGTCATCTCCGGATCGGCCGCGACTGTCACTCCGATCCAGCGTGAACTATCCAGAAAGTCGTTGGGATTAATGGCGGGTTGTGGTGATTCTCCCAAGCGCACGGAGAATAGTCCGTTGGATGTTGTGACGCTGATCACTCCGCTGTTCCATACTTGATCCAACGGATTCACCGAGACCGGATCGCGCCATATGATGATCCGCACCGATTTGGGACCATCGGTAACAACCATTCCACCAGCGTCGGTCAGGCGACCTTGATAAGTGATGAAACGTGGGACTGTCGGCGTGGCGCCGAATACGTGCGAAGCGATCATACACACTGTTATGAGTGTGAAGATACCGATTTTGCCTGAGTGTCTCTGCATGGATGCATTCCTTTCGAATATCAATAATCGTTTGATCTCAGTACGCTATGGTCCGCCAGGCAGGGAAGAGGCAAGATCATCTGCTCTCACGCGCATGGTCTCTCCATCAGATACTTATCGGACCGACGGCGATGTAAAAGAATCCCCCGGGATCGCTCAGAACGGCGGCCTGAAAGGGAGGGGGCAGGGGTGAGGCCCTGTCGGATAGAGCTGACACGCTGAGCCCGCGAGAATAGTTCCTGAGATCAAGATGTCATCCGACAACGGACTGATGCAATATAAATCTCTATAATGAGTCCATGTTGGTCGGTTCGCAGTGACATGTAAGTCGTTGCCGTGTTGTATGTTACGTATCGCGCACGGGTGTGCGCGTTAGGTCGGCCTGGTTTCAGATGGGAAGGAAGCGCGGTCGTAACGTACGTTTTCAGGGATTGCTGCGTATCTATTTTACAAGGCACGTGCGGTTGTCGGGAACGGAATTGGGTCTGTTAGGTTAAGGAGTTTGCCCGGTTAGAAAAAGATTTGGAAAGATTCTTGACACGCTCCGGTGGAGCGACTATACTGGGCAGCCGATAGACGGTCAAGGCGACCCCCCAAGGTTGCCCCTGATGGAGCAGGTTTCCCGGCTATTGATAGGAAGACAGAGCACTTTCCTACCTCCACGAAAAAAAAGTTTATAAAAGCTCTTGACATCGATTCGGAAAGCAGATATCATTTGAATCTGCCAGGCAAATGGTCAGGCAGTTTTTTTATCGACAAGTTGTTCTTTGACATCTAAATAGCCACGCTAGAGACACGATGTTTGGCGCATCGTGTCGCGGGTCCGCGACCCGACCCGGGTCGCATTTGGATCTTTGTAAATCTTGAACAAAACGATAGTGTTTTGACAGAGCTTTTCAACTCAGCATAATTACGTTAAAAATACTTATGGAGAGTTTGATTCTGGCTCAGAACGAACGCTGGCGGCGTGCCTAATACATGCAAGTCGAACGAGAAAGCCCGGCTTCGGTTGGGTAAGTAAAGTGGCGAACGGGTGAGTAACACGTGGATAATCTGCCTATATATCCGGGATAATCCTTCGAAAGGAGGTCTAATACCGGATGACACCTTCTGGTGGCATCACCGGAATGTCAAAGACGGGGTAACCTGTTGTGTATAGATGAGTCCGCGCTCCATTAGCTAGTTGGCGGGGTAACGGCCCACCAAGGCTACGATGGATAGCCGGCCTGAGAGGGTGATCGGCCACACTGGGACTGAGATACGGCCCAGACTCCTACGGGAGGCAGCAGTAGGGAAT
>JAYRFH010000112.1:0-4944 GCA_041908405.1 Candidatus Zixiibacteriota bacterium | reverse complement strand
GACCAGACACTTAGCCTCGGAGATGAACTTGCGCTGCTGAGACCGGTGCTGGATGATATCTGCGGACCGTTCCATTTGATTGGTCATTCGTATGGCGCCGCAGTGGCGTTGACGCTGGCTCATGAGTTCCCGAAACGTGTGCGCAGCCTCACGTTATACGAACCAGTGCTGTTCAGCCTGCTATTTGCGGAAGATAGCCGCTCAGCCGGGACAGTGGAAGTCGGGGCGGTGCGAGAAGATGTCGCCAATCTCGTTCAGCGAGGACTGCTGCAACAGGCCGGAAAGCGATTTGTTGACTATTGGTCCGGAAGCGGCGCGTGGGCTAGCTTCACCGACAGGCAGAGGGAATCGGTCGCCAAGCGGATGCAGAAGGTGGTAGCCGATTTTGATGCGGTGATTGGTCACACAACGCCGCTGGAAGCCTATCGCGATCTGGATATACCGACTTTACTACTGTACGGCCTAGAATCTCCAGAATCCACGCGCAGAATTGTCGACCATCTGTCCAGGACACTACCAAAATCGGAAACTCGTGGGTTCCTCGGGCTGGGACATATGGGCCCGATAACCCACGCCAGCCAGATCGCGCAGTTGATCAGTAAATTCCTGGCGACACAGCCGCACGGGATACTAGTCCATCAACTGCGGCGGTCGCGGCAATAGGTGCCCATCGTACCCTACCTCAATCATTGACACATTCATCCACTTCGACTATATTATCTTCAAATCATTCCACGACCTAAACCATTAGGTTTATCCATTGTCGGTCAACTGCTCCAAGCGGGAAGGAGTCAGATGAAAAAGTTCCTAATCATTTTGGCATTGTTCTGCAGTTATGCAGCCACCTGTGAGGCAGCGGGAAGCGGGACGATCAAAATCGACCAGATTCGTCGTGGTGCAATGACCTGGGATCCATACGGCTTTTACGTGGACGGAAATGTTCGCTTCGTGATACGGTTTTCCAATGATACGGGAGAGCGGGTCAATATCATGAATGACTTCGTGATTAAGAGCGACGGTACGCCATACTCACACATCACCATCGATACTACCACGGACCCGAGCTGGCAGTCGGCTTTTGCCGCTTACTTCAATCTCGGATTCCGGTTGGGTGATTATACCCCTCTGTATGTTTATTCAGTGGAGGGAGCCGGTGGACCGGGGCTGGGCTTGCCAAACGGGTTCAATGATACCGTATTGGCGATCACTGTCTGGAATATCCCCTCTGATGCCCACCAGAAACATATCTGTATAGACACGACAACCGACATCCCAATGACTTCCACCTGGAAGTGGTCGACACCAACTGGAGTTGAGTTTGCTCCGGAATTTGTCGGGCTGGATGCAAGCCAACCGTATGTCCCGGGATACGGATACTGCTTTGTCGGGATATCGCCGTGTTGCCTGAGGTGTTGTCAGGGAACAACAGGAGATGTCAATGTGCAGGGAGAGATCGATCTCTCTGATCTCTCGGTGCTCATTGCCTATCTTACGCAGATGCCCCGCCCGACACTTGTTTGTCCAGAGGAAGCGAATATTGATGACCGCGGGACGACTGACCTGTCAGATTTATCGCGTCTGATCTCGTATCTCACGACGACACCACGTCCGTGGTTACCGGCATGTCCGTAAGGAGATTTGAATAGCGATCCCATGAGAAGACGCACCGCATTGATCCGGCGGCCACGCGCAACCGGATCGCCTGGTTATCGTATAGTGGAATAGTCCATACTATAATCAGAAAAGGATCACAGATGCTGCTCTTCGCCCTCCTTCTTTCGCTTCTCCCCCAGTCGGCATTTTCCGAAGGCTCCCCTGCACCCCAGATTTCATATCAGGTCGCCTTTGAAGAGAGTTCATTAGCAGTTCGTATTGACTGGCCGGAGAGCACAAATGATTCCGTGGTCTTCGCGTTGGGTGAATGGGCCGGAGTAGATGACTTCTATCGCGATATCGAAGCGGTAAACGCGCAAGGTAGCTCCGGCGAGCCACTGGTGGTCACACATCCCGACAGTGGTCAATGGGTGGTGCACTGCGGGAAAAGGGGATTCAATCTTGAGTATCAGGTCATCTGCCGGAAACAGAGTTTCTCGGGCGAGTCGCGAGCAGATCATTTTCGCCCAACGGTATTGCCGAGGTTGGGTTACGTGTGGGGCGCAAGCGCTCTCTTGATGCCGACCGACAGCGTACTTGACCGTGCCGAGGCGAAATTGACAGTCGAGCAGCGTATATATCGTATGGCGGCGGCATCGGTGGATAGCGCGTCGATCACGACTGTCGGCAAGTTGAGGGACTGCCTGATGATCGGCGGTGATTACCGAATGGCCTCGCGGAAGATCGGAGACCTGACCATTGATTTCTTCATACATGGCGCGTACGCTTTCAGTGACTCGCAGTTTGTCAGCGCAGTGGAGCGCGTTCTATCGGCCCACAATTCCTACTTCGGAGATTACCCGCTGACCAGGCAGATGGTCGTGCTGGTGGAAGGGACACCGCATAGTTCGGGTGGCACGGTGACTCCCGGTGTGATTGCGGTCTACCCAGACCCAACGGATTCCCTCAAAGGAGAGAGTTCTCCAACCCTGCGCCTCATCAGCCACGAACACTTCCATGTCTGGGCGGAGAGGCTGAAGGTCGCGGAGGACCATACCGAAGGATATTACAAGTGGTTTACCGAGGGGTTTGCGGACTATTACGCGGACCTGACGCTCTATCGCACGCGACTTACCGACGACAGCGCCTTTGTGGAAGCGATGAATCGACAGATCCGGCGTTACTACGCCAATCCGTTCGCGTTCACCGCGACCGCCGACAGCCTTGCTCTTAGGTACTGGTCGGGCGAGCATTACAATAAGCTCCCTTATTTCAAGGGAGCGCTGGTAGGACTTTTGCTGGATATAGGTATCGCTCGGCAGACGGATGGAAAGTTGTCCCTGGATGGGTATCTTCGCCGGCTGGTCGAAGCGAATTCGACCCAAGAAAACGGCCTCACTGATAGCATCTTGCTGAATGTCCTTGAACAATTGACCAGTCACGATTGGAAGCCCTTTTACGAGAAGTACATGCTTGGCGCAGAGGAGTTACCCATCACAGCCCAGCTTCGCGAGGCGGGTATCACCGTAAGGAACAGTCAGGTGAAGCAGTATTCTCTGGGATTCGTGACCGAATCCGGCGCCATGCGCAAAGGCGAGCGGATTGCTTCTGTGGTCACTGCTTCCGCGGCCGAGGTGGCGGGACTTCTGCCCGGGGATGCTCTCATGGGGTATAGTTACTACACTGATGACACAGCCCGCGAGGCCGAGATCAGGGTGGCGCGAGATGAGAAGTCGCTGACGTTTAAGTACTTTCCGACGGTGGCGCGAACGATTCCACAGATCGTGGGAGACGCTCCAACCATAGCGGCGCTACGTCGAATCTTGAGGGACAAATGAGATTGGAGACCGGGCATGAAGATCGAGCAGGTACCGTTTGAGGTAATGTACTGGGGAAATATTCCGCGGACGGAGCATGCAGGAGAAACTGGCATAGCGTATTGGCAGACCAGGGAGTTAGGTAACGTTCGCATCAGAAAGGTTGAATACTCGCCAGGATATATGGCAGACCACTGGTGCTCCCGAGGGCACGTGCTCCTGGTGTTGGAGGGGGAACTGACGACCGAATTGAAAGACGGGCGCGCATTCGTGCTCCGGGCGGGAGACAGCTATCACACGGAAAGTGGGACATTTCCGCATCGCTCCGTAACCGCACGAGGCGCAAAGCTTTTCATAGTGGATTGAGGCGACGATTCAGGTTACCACGGTAAGATTCCTCCTCTGTTGAAGAGCGGGTGACGACGGGGCGTTAGAGAAATGCATTGACAGATCGGGGGTATTTGGGTATACATTTAACAACAGTCTTTTTAGCACGTCGGTAAAAAGTCAATAGTATCACCGTCGCGGTGCTTGCGTTTGACGCAGCATAAGTGGTAGCTATTGCGTGTCAGCTGGGCTCACTCAGGTTCACACATCTCGCACAAACTTCGTGGCTTGACAAGCAAAGCTCCCGGTCATTTCGACCTTTGTTCCTAGTTCACAAAAGTTTAAGTAAACCGTCTGGCAACTCGCACATGCGCGGCCAGGTGGAACGCGGAGGTAATCCTCTGGAAGGAAAGACTCTATGATTCTACCTAGAAAAAGTAGGCGCGTCCTGATATGTGTGTTGACAGGAGTGATTTTCGGCAGCCTGGTGATGGCGACGGCTTATGCCGCCGAACCCAAGACAGTCGTGCCGATCAACCAACCGCCTGTCAATAAAGCACTCGAGCGAGGTGCAAATCACACCTTCTCGAATCAACCGGCGCCCAAAGAACCGTTTCACGGGATTCCCAATCGGCCGAACCGAATCGCGCAGGGGGGCGATAACATAGCCTCGGCTACAGTTATCCCAAGTCTCCCTTACTCCGATGCCGGAACCACGAGCGGCTACACTGACGACTACGATGAGACCTGTCCATATAATGCTCCGGGCTCACCGGATGTCGTCTATGCTTACACCCCTGCTGCCAATGAAATGGTGGATATTGATCTCTGCGCCTCAGGTTACGACACCAAGATATATGTGTACGCCAGGAGTTACACTCCGGGTTCTCCGTATGCCTGCAATGATGATGCTTGCCCGGGTTTCCGGTCGCAAATCAGCGGCCTAAATCTCACGGCAGGCACGACCTACTATATCGTTATCGACGGCTACGGCGGCGACTACGGCGCGTACCAGATCGACATGATTGGGATGAGCCCATGCACCGTTACGTGCCCTCCCGGTGGCATTGCCGAGGGTGAGCCTTGCGTGACCGACGGAGATGACGTTGACAACGGCGGGTGTAACTCGGTACCCGAAGTGTATGGCAGCGTTGATCCGGGCGATGTCATCTGCGGAACCTCCTGGTCGAGCGCTGATTACCGTGAT
>JAYRFH010000111.1:0-9562 GCA_041908405.1 Candidatus Zixiibacteriota bacterium | reverse complement strand
CGCTCCAAATAGTTGCCTCTGGCTCAGGCTCCCGATATATTCCGACCGAACATGGTGTAAAGAGGGGAGATTTACACTCTATTGATGGAATGACAGGCAGTTACGAGCAACGACAACATGGCACGCGCGACCCGAACCGATGAGATACTCTGCACCCATTGTGGCGCGCCGTGTCGCGAGCAGATCGTGCCAGTTGGCGAGGCGAATTTCTGCTGCAATGGCTGCCGCGCCGTATATGAACTGCTCCACTCCACCGAACTGAGCGCCTACTACAACCAGCAATCGGCGCCGGGCATCAAGCCACCGGCCGATGTCGATACTTCAAGATTCGCGTATCTCGACGACCCGGTGGTTCAGAAGCAGTTGATCAGCTTCTCCGATGGCCGTATCAGCCGCGTGAACCTGATCATCCCGCAGATCCACTGCGCTTCCTGCATCTGGCTGCTAGAGAATCTCTACCGGCTGCATCCGGGAGTCAACCGTTCGCAAGTCAATTTCCTTCGCCGTGAGGCTGTCATCCAATTCGATCAGACGGCCATCTCTCTGCGCCAGTTGGTGGAACTACTGACTCGTATCGGGTATGAGCCGCATATTCGCCTTGAGCATTTCGAACAGATCGAGCGGAAAGATCCGAAGCAGTCCCTGCACCTCAAGATAGGGGTCGCGGGATTCTGTTTCGCCAATATCATGCTGCTCAGCTTTCCAGATTATCTTAATTCGCGGGAGTTGGAGCAGACCGCGTTTCCTCTGGTCTTTCGTATTACGATGGTGCTGCTGGCGCTCCCTGTGCTTTTTTATTCCGCGTGGGGATACTTCACCTCTGCCTGGTACGCGCTTCGCTCGCGCATGGTCAATATCGACGTCCCCCTGGCTATCGGCATGGCCGCGCTGTTTGGCCGAAGCATCTATGATATCGTACTCAACGCCGGACCGGGATTTCTCGACTCCTTCTCCGGTTTGGTTTTTTTCCTGCTCTTGGGAAAGCTGTTCCAGCACCGAACGTACGAGCAACTCTCCTTCGAGCGAGACTACAAAGCATACTTCCCCGCATCAATCACTCGCAAGGCCGGTGACAGCGAAGTCTCTATACCTGTCACCAACTTGCGCGTTGGTGACAGGATCATTGTCCACAATCAGGAACTTATTCCGGCCGACTCTATCCTGATCAACGGGCAGGGACTCATTGACTACAGCTTCGTCACTGGCGAGTCACAACCTCGAGCCCTTATGAGTGGCGACAGCGTGTACGCCGGGGGACGGCAAACCGGTACGACGATCGAATTGGAAGTGGTGAAAGAGGTATCGCAGAGTTACCTCACCAGTCTGTGGAACAATACCGCGTTCGCCAAGGAATCATCACGGTCCGTAACATCAGTGGCCGATTCCTTTGGTCGATACTTCACTCTCGCTGTGCTCGTCATAGCGGCTGCAACCGCTGCCTATTGGCTGCGTCGCGATGTGGATATCGCGATCAACGCGGTGACGGCCGTACTCATTGTCGCCTGCCCCTGCGCGCTGGCGCTCTCTTCGCCATTTGTCCTCGGTACGGCCCTACGTATTATGGGGCGCCACAAATTCTATTTGAAGAATACCGCCGTAGTCGAGGAGATGGCGACGACTGACACAATCGTCTTTGACAAGACCGGTACTCTTACTTCCAACGAACCTGACGACATGTCATTCGTTGGCGACACTCCCCTGACTCAGGATGAGATTCGCATGGTTAAATCGCTGGTTCGCCACTCGACCCACCCGGTCAGCCGGAGAATCGACACTGAGCATTCGGTAGAGCCCCTCGCCGTAGAGGGATTCAGAGAAGAACCTGGTCAGGGGATCGAGGGGATCGTCGACGGCCACACATTGCGCCTCGGACGGTTCAGTTGGGTGAATCATGATAAGTCACTCGTCAAGCCCCACAATCACTCATTAGGAACAGTCACGTGGCTGACCATCGATGGCCACTTGCGCGGTCAGTTCGTCATGACAAGCAGGTACCGCGAAGGGTTGGATGACACAATCCAATCGCTGCGACAGACCCATGAACTTGCGGTTTTGTCCGGAGACAATGACAGAGACCGAGAACGACTTGCCGGTCTGTTTGGTGAGTCATCCTCTCTAACTTTCAATCAGTCGCCACACGACAAGTTAGGTTCCGTTCAGGCGCTTGCCTCACGGAAGAAACATGTCCTGATGGTCGGTGACGGCCTCAACGACGCTGGCGCGTTACGGGCCGCTTCGGTCGGCATAGCGGTGTCGGATAATGCCATCAATTTTACTCCGGCTTGTGATGGAATTCTCGAAGCGTCTCAGCTCTCTCGGCTCGACCGTTTTGTGCGCTTGGCCAGGGCGAGCCGTCAATTGATCCTTGCCAGTATAGTGATCTCGATATTTTATAATGTGGTTGGGCTGTCGTTCGCGGCAACCGGGCATCTGTCGCCGCTTGTATCGGCGATCCTGATGCCGGTGAGTTCGGTGTCGGTGATCCTGTTTTCGACCATTGGCACTCAGTTGGCGGCCCGACGACTAGGAGTACGGTGAGATGTACGTGATCATCATACTTATCGCCGCCTCGTTGCTGGTAGCAGTTGGATTCCTTTTCGCCTTCTGGTGGGCGGTCCGTTCCGGCCAGTACGAGGACACCTACACACCGGCTATCCGAATGCTCTTCGAGGACAAGTCGGTTCCCGCTGATACAGAGAACAATATGAAACCTTCATCGGAGATATAACGCATGGCGGTTGAACAGTTTTCGTACGACAATAAGATAGTACGAGATTTCGGCATCGCGACGGCCGTCTGGGGAGCGGTTGGCATGCTGGTCGGATTGCTGGCGGCGCATCAGCTCTTCGCGCCCGTCTTCAATTTCAACCTACCGTATCTCACTTTCTCCCGCATTCGCCCGCTGCATACCAACGCGGTGATCTTCGCGTTTGTCGGGAACGCCATGTTCATGGCGATCTATTACTCCCTGCAGCGGCTCTGCAAGTCCCGCATGTTCAGCGACACGCTGAGCAAACTCAACTTCTGGGGCTGGCAGTTGATCATCGTCTGCGCCGCGATCTCCTTGCCGATGGGATTCACTACCAGCAAAGAGTATGCGGAACTTGAATGGCCGATCGACATCCTCATCGCGGTCGTCTGGGTGATCTTCGGCATCAACATGATGGCAACGATCCTGAAACGGCGCGAGCGGCATATGTATGTGGCGATCTGGTTCTATATCGCTACCTGGGTGACGGTCGCGGTGCTGCACATCGTCAACTCTATCGAACTCCCCGCCACGTTCATGAAAAGCTACCCGGTCTACGCGGGGATCCAGGATGCGCTCGTACAATGGTGGTATGGACATAACGCGGTCGCGTTCTTTCTCACCACGCCGTATCTCGGCATGATGTACTATTACATGCCGAAAGCGGCCGACCGACCGGTTTTCTCATATCGACTTTCGATCATTCACTTCTGGGCGCTGATCTTTCTCTATATCTGGGCAGGTCCGCACCATTTGCTGTATTCAGCTCTCCCCGATTGGGCTCAATCTCTCGGGACGGTCTTTTCAGTGATGTTAATAGCCCCGTCCTGGGGAGGCATGCTCAACGGACTGCTGACTCTTCGTGGTGCCTGGGACAAGGTCCGAGAGAGCGCCGTGCTTAAGTTCATGGTTGTTGCCGTTACCGCGTATGGAATGGCGACCTTTGAAGGCCCAACGCTTTCGGTGAAATCTGTCAACGCCCTCTCGCACTTCACTGATTGGACAATCGCGCACGTCCATGTCGGCGCGCTTGGATGGAATGGTTTCCTGACGTTCGGTATTCTCTACTGGATCATTCCACGCATCTACGGCACCAAGCTGTATTCCGAGAAAATGGCCAATCTCCACTTTTGGATCGGCTTCCTTGGGATCCTGGTCTATGCGTTGCCGCTCTATTTCGCCGGGATAACGCAAGGATTGATGTGGAAGGAGTTCGGCGAAGGTGGCTTCCTTGCCTATCCGAACTTCCTTGAGACCGTACTGCAGATAATTCCGATGTACATGATCCGCGCGGCAGGTGGCTTCCTCTACCTGACCGGTGTTATCATGATGATGTTCAATCTCTGGAAGACCGCAAAATCCGGCAAACTTGTGGCGAACGAAGCAGCTTCCGCCCCGGCACTGGAAAAGACATTCAACGCTGCTGGTCACGATAAAGCCTGGCATCGCTGGCTGGAACGTCGTCCGGTGCAGTTCCTGGTCTGGACTACCATTGCTATCCTGATCGGCGGTATCATTGAAATGATCCCAACCTTCCTGGTGAAGTCGAACACTCCGACCATCGCCGCCATCAAGCCATACACGCCTCTTGAACTGGAGGGTCGCGATATCTATATCCGCGAGGGATGTAATAATTGCCATTCGCAGATGATCCGTCCCTTCCGCTCTGAAACCGAGCGTTATGGCGAATACGCGAAAGCCGGTGAGTACGTGTACGAGCATCCGTTCCTCTGGGGCTCCAAGCGAACCGGTCCGGATCTTTTGCGCGTCGGCGGAAAATATCCCGATGCCTGGCATTACAACCATATGAAGGATCCGACCTCGATGTCGCCCGGCTCCATCATGCCGTCCTATCCGTGGATGATCACTGATGAACTTGATGTCAGCGCGACCGAAGCGAAGATACGCACGATGCGAAAGCTGGGTGTCCCGTATCCGGAAGGGTATGAATCCCGCGCGCTTGCCGATCTTCGGACACAGGCATTCAATATTGCCACAGGTTTGAAGGAATCCGGGATCGATGTGCGCGAAGACCGTGAGATAATCGCTTTGATTGCTTATCTGCAGCGCCTCGGCGCCGACCTCAAAGGGAAGCCACAGGCGATCGATATCAACGCACCCGCAGCCGCCACTACCGGGCAGTGAGCAAGGAGTAGACAATGTTATCTGACCTGCTCCGCTCCATCCCCGGCCTCGAATATTGGCCCGCCGCCGCACTGTGCATCTTTGTCGTGGCCTTCGTGCTCGTGATCTGGTGGTCACTGAAGCTCGACAAAAAGAACATCGACAGTTGGTCACGCCTGCCGCTGGATAGTCGCGATGAATCTGAAGGAGTTCGCACCCATGACTGATATGAACGAAAAACTGCTCGACCACGACTACGACGGCATCCGGGAGCTCGACAACGACCTCCCCCGCTGGTGGGTCTGGCTTTTCTATCTGACCATCATTTTTGCCCTACTCTATATGCTTTATTTCCATGTACTGGGGATCGGCTATCTCAGCGCGGATGAATACCGCCAGGAGGTTGATCCTTCCTATGTCAGGATCGATCCGGGCGGTTCACGCCTCTTTGGCTTAGCTCCTGTTTATCGTTCGCCGCTCACTTCTCCTGACCGCGATGCCCGCCTCTCGGCCGGCATGCCGACCATCGTGCTCGCGTACAAGGAAGAAAAGCGCGAATCGGATACGACCACCTATGTCGCCTATACCGAGCCTGACAGGCTCGTGGCGGGAAAGGCGATCTTCGACCGCCTCTGCTTCACCTGTCATGGGAAGATCGGCGAAGGCGGGATCGGCCCGAACCTGACGGATGATTATTGGTTGCATGGTGGCGCGTTTCCGGAGATCGTGAAGACGGTCAAATTCGGCGTTCCGACCAAGGGAATGGTTGCGTGGCGGATGGATCTCAAACCGGAACAGATAATCGAGGTTGCCAGCTATGTAAAGTCACTGCATGGCACAAACCCGCCCAACCCGAAGGCGCCGCAAGGCGACCTTTATCAGCCGTGATGATCCGATGAGTAGTATGCAGGAGCCAGTGAACAGTTTTCGCGATAAACCGGCCACGATCGATCAGCGAGGCCGACGGTTGTGGGTCTATCCGACCCAACCGACCGGCTCTTTCTATCGGGCACGCACTATCCTCTCCTGGTTCCTGCTCGCCTTTCTTTTTGGCGCCCCGTTCATCAAGATCGACGGCAATCCGCTCCTTCAGTTCGATATCCTGAATCGGAAGTTCTTCATTTTCGGACTCATTTTCTGGCCGCAGGATTTCTTTCTGTTTGTTCTGGTGACCATCGCCTTTGTCGTGCTCGTCATCCTCTTCACCGCGGCGTTTGGACGTCTCTTCTGCGGATGGGTCTGCCCCCAGACCATCTTCATGGAAATGGTTTTTCGCAAGATAGAGTATTTCATTGAAGGAAACGGTCCGCGCCAGCGAGAGCTTGATCGAGCGCCCATGTCCGCGTCGAAGTTTTTCCGCAAGTCAGTCAAGCACATCATCTTTTTTGGCCTGTCGTTTCTCATCGGCAACACGTTCCTCGCGTACATTATCGGCATTGACGCTCTCGAAGACATTGTCACCGCCTCCCCGGCCGAACACTCCACTGGCTTCGTCGCGATGGTGATCTTCTCCGGCGTTTTCTATTTCGTATTCGCCTGGTTTAGGGAGCAAGCCTGTACGCTGGTCTGCCCGTATGGTCGACTCCAATCGGTGTTGTTGGATGCCAACTCGATCGTCATTGCGTACGACTTCCGCCGCGGCGAACCGCGTGGGCCCGTCCAGCGCGGACAAGATTTCTCGCAACGCGGGCACTGTATCTCCTGCGACGCCTGCGTCAAGGTCTGCCCCACCGGTATTGACATTCGCAACGGTACGCAGCTTGAGTGCATCAATTGTACTGCCTGTATCGATGCCTGCGACAGGGTGATGGACCGGATGAAGCTGCCGAAAGGTCTCATCAAGTACTCGTCCTACAATCGCATAGCCGAAGGGAAGCCGCTTCGTTTTACGCCGCGTATGTGGATTTATACGGGTGTTCTCTCTGTGCTCCTGATCTTGATCGCCTTCTTCCTCATCAGCAGGTCGGAGGTCGAGACGACAATCCTCAGAACAACCGGGTCGCTGTATGAGGAGCTGGAGGATGGCGTCATTCGCAACCTCTACACAGTCTCGGTCATCAACAAGACCTCAGAAAACCTTCCTCTCACGCTCAAGATGGTTCAGCCGGAGGGAAAGCTGACGATTGTTGGCCCACCGCTCGACGTCCCACCGCAAGGCAAAGATGAGACCGTCGTTTCAGTTGAGATACCTCGCAAACATCTCTTTTCATCGAACTCGACGGTGATCATCCATGTCATGGAGGGGGACGAGAAGGTCGAAGAAATTCGCACCACCTTTGTGGGACCGGACCCGCGTGAGCACCATGACAAGGACGCCGACGAACAGAAGGAGCATGATGATGACTGAGGGATCCAAGAAAGGCCGAGGCTGGGAGGTCGGTATCTGGCTGTTCTATGCCGGTTTCGTGGTGTTCATTCTCGCCTGTGTGGGATTCGCGTCGATGCAACGCTTTGATCTGGTCGAAGACAACTACTACGAGCGCGGAATCACCTACCAGGCCAACATCGATCGAAATGACCGGACCGCGTCACTTCCGGAGAAGCCGCGCATTGCGCTGAATGCCGACAACGATATTCAGATCGGCTTCCCGACCTCGTTCAAGAGATCCGATATCGCCGGCCAGGTTCTGCTGTACCGGCCATCCAATTCGCAGTTCGATCGGCAAATGCCATTACAGCTTGATGAATCGGCAAGCATGCTCCTTCCAATGTCAGACCGCCCTACCGGACTTTGGAAGGTTAAGTTGAACTGGCAATATGCAGGTCAATCGTATTACAGTGAAGAAACCATAATTATAGAGTGATATCATGACACCGGAGATCTTGGCTGGATTTGTCGTTGGAATACTGGGAAGCGTCCATTGCGTCGGGATGTGCGGCCCCATAGTGGTCGGACTGCCGGTGGGCTTTTCCAGTCGAACCAAATTATTCATCAGCAGACTGCTCTACAGCAGCGGTCGAGTCATCACCTACATGCTCATGGGGGCCGCGGTCGGACTCATCGGCAAATCGATCGTCCTGGCCGGCTTCCAGCGCTGGCTGTCGATCGCTGCAGGTGTCGGAATCATCCTGGCGGTGCTGTTGCCGGCCGATATAACTCAGAAGATATTCCCCGCGAAATTCAATTATCTGATAGTTGATCGCATCCGCAAAGCCTGGGGGACGCTGTTCCAGAAACGCACCATGCCATCCATGGTGGCGATAGGACTCTTGAACGGTCTACTCCCCTGTGGATTCCTCTATGCCGGTCTCGCGGCGGCGGCTACCACAGGCTCGGCGCTCTCGGCGGCAGGCTATATGTTCTGGTTTGGATTAGGAACTGTCCCGGCGTTGCTGGCGACTTCGCTTTTTGGTTCGATGCTGAACCTGCGTGTCCGGCAGTTCTTTCTAAGATTGCTTCCGGTCGGAGCAGTGGTCCTGGGATTACTGCTGGTGTTGCGCGGGATGAATCTCGGAATCCCCTATATCAGTCCCAAACTCGACACCGAAACTCACTCCTGCTGTCACTAATCAGCGACCCGGTTGGATCCCGTACTTCTGGATCCGCCGGTAGAGCGATGTTCTGGTCAGGCCGAGCTCTTTGGCGGTGTGGCTGATATTTCCCCTGTGCTTCTGTAACGCAAGATTGATCGCCTGTTGCTCTATTTCATCGAGATTCAGGCTTTGAGAAAGCAAGGCGGCGTGGTGGTGTTGTTCGCGCAGACGCAGAGTTTCCTCCCGTGACTTCCGCAACCGAACTGAGGCTGCCAGAGTCGCCAGCAATTTCTCTTTATGCCACGGATCGACCAGATAATCAGTAGCCCCTTCGCGAATCGCCTGCAATGCAAGCTCGCTCTCCTGGGCCCGGCAGCGCACGAGGATCGTCACCAGGGGATCCAACTCATGGATTCGCTCTATCCAGAACATCCCACTGTCGCCATTGGAACTCGGCTGCAGGAATCCACTGTGGATCAGGATAACATCGTACTTTTCTCGGGTCAGGAGGTCGGGAAGGACAGTGACATTGGCGTCACTGTGTACCGCGGCAAAATGCTGGATCAGATACGGCCGGAGCGGTCTGAGAAACGACTCATCTGGATCAACGATCAATACCCGGCCAAATCGTTCGGCTGCTGACATAAAAAACCTCGCCAGTCACAACGTTGTGCGTCAGTTTCTATTCGTATTTGCGCGAGGAAAGTTTCATCTTCAGCGCACGGGCCAGTCTGGTGCCAAAAAATAACCCGGCTCGTGAGAGCCGGGTTAGAGGCCGTATGCGATTAGCGGCTAACTACTTCGCCTTCATATTCGGGCCGATCATCTGCTCCGGCCGGACTTTCTGGTCGAAATCTTCGGCTGTCAGAAGGCCCAGCGAAACCGCCGCCTCTTTGAGCGTGGTCCCTTCCTTATGCGCCTTCTTGGCTACCTTTGCGGCGTTATCATATCCAATATGCGGATTGAGCGCCGTCACCAGCATCAGCGAATTCTGCAGGTGCTTTTTGATATTCTCGCGCAACGGTTCGATGCCGACCGCGCAATGCTCGTTGAACATCTCACACGCGTCCGCCAGCAACCGGATCGACTGCAGCACATTATAGATGATCACCGGTTTGTAGACGTTGAGTTCGAAATTCCCCGATGCTCCACCGAAATTGACAGAGACATCGTTTCCAAACACCTGCGCGCAGACCATGGTCATCGCTTCGGGCT
>JAYRFH010000110.1:0-1974 GCA_041908405.1 Candidatus Zixiibacteriota bacterium | reverse complement strand
TCACGATCGGTCGGGATGTTGACGCGGGAAACTTCGCCGTGCTTTTCAAACGCGGTGCGAAGATCGGATTCCGTCGCGGAGTGTGACAGGTTGCCTACATAGATATTCATGGAACTCTCCTGAATGTTGTGCGGTCGGCTATCGTCTTTGTGTTTTCCGACAGTTACGACTGCACCAAAGTGATGCGCACTATTGCGCCTTCGTCTCCAGATGTACGGTTTGCCAAGGGATCGATCTTACAAAGTGAATTGGGAGAGAATCCGATGAAAAAGAGTCATGTTGGGACGCGTGTCTTGTGGTCAGTATGTCGACTGATGCTCTGAATAACAAGAGGTATATTTGAGTTTATTTGCAGGTCGCGCGGAACTTATCGGTATCCACTAGCAGAAATCGGGTCAAAATGACTCATTCTCCCGATAGAAAACGTGGTCAGGCAAAGAAATATTTCTCAGGCAAGTCCATGTTGTTGGTGCGGTTGAGAGACCTGTTCCGCACTGATCCCCGTGCGATTCTCTGCCGCCCGGCTTTGGTGATAGCATTTCGAGCCGGCGTAACGTATAATAGAGGTAAGACACAGTCCCCGTGTCGATTGTTTCGCAAGCTTTGTCCTGGCAATCCAATCCTTGTTAAATCATTGATGCGGCGATCATGGCGCTAGACGCGCCGACAGCAGTTCGGACGGAGTCAGTCCGATCGAAACGAGGCGCTGTTCGAGTCGAATCCAAAGGAGTGAAGCATGAAGATCTTTGTGGGAAATCTGGCACAGCATGTCGACCAGCCGCAGATCCGCGGGAAGTTTGAGAATTTCGGCACGGTGTCGCGTGTGACGCTGGCGATCGGCAAAGCGGATGGCGCGCGCAAGGGGTTCGGGTTTGTGGAGATGCCCTCCGTGGAAGAGGGGAACGCGGCGATCAACGCACTGGATGGCTCGGTGCTGGCAGGGAACGCGCTATCGGTCAGAGAGGCACGCCCCGGAACCTACAAGGCCGATCCTTTCCAGGAGAGACTTCCGGACAACGGCTAGCCCTCCGCGATTTTAGTCTTGCACTTCGGTTACTGGTTACCCATCTTTAGGTAGTCGTTTCACGAGGGTATTACCATGAAAAGCCAGTTTCATATCGATCAGGATCAGAAGATCGTGTTTGCCTCGTACACCGGGAAGATCGAGGTGGATGACGTGATCGCCAAGACCGACGCGATGCTGGCCGACCCGACGTATCGATCCGGAATGGGAGCGGTCTGCGATTACTCCAACGGCGCGGTTGAATGGTCGCTGACGGACGTGGATCGGTTCCGTGTCTACATGTCGAAGATTTCGTCCAGGGCCGGCCGCAGTCATTGGGCGATCATTTTCCCGAAAGGGAAGGACACCACCACGGCGCGAATCTTTGTCGCGTTGCACAGCGCGTTCGAGAACGGGGTCGAGATCCAGCTTTTCCGCGACCAGCTCTCCGCGCTGAAGTGGGTGAAGGAAGCGAACCAGGCACCGGTCACTCAACCCAACAGCAAGGCGACGGGGAAATAACCACGGCCAGAGACTGGCCCGGACCAACTCTGCATTACATCATTCTACGCGTTCAGCGGCGAATTCTTTGCCATGGCTGAGTATCTTTATGGTCATGGCTTTCGGCAACGTTGTGTCGAAGGCCAGTTCAAATCCCTTGAAGGTCAGGATATTCCACCCAACCAACCTTGAGTCGCTTCCCTCGGCGCGGTGCAGCCAGGTGATCGCCGCGAGATCGGGCGCCCCGCCAATACTCACGAGCCTGTTATCTTTCCAACCGAAGAAGAAGTCATCTTTTGCATTCTCGCCGCGCAGTTGCATGTAGGTCTTTTGAACGCCGACCGGAAACCCACCGGGCACAGTGCCGATCAGCTCAGCGGAGATGTAGCCGTGCTGTTTCTTGAAATCATCCACCCAGGGGGAGAGGTCGATGAACCAATTGGTGGCGGATTTGCCGGGTTGCAGCCACT
>JAYRFH010000109.1:0-42845 GCA_041908405.1 Candidatus Zixiibacteriota bacterium | reverse complement strand
GAAGCGATCAATAATACCGGTCACCTGCCCAAGGGTCCTACTACTGGAACCGCTGTAATAAGCGGTTCTGAGTATATTTCCGATCTCGCTTCTTGTTTTTGCTGAAAGATTTCCAGTAGATGGCCAGCCAATGGCAACCATCCCTTTTTCAAGAAACTCCTTCATCCTATACTTCCCAGTTGGGTAGGGTCTTACAATCCAAGCGCGCATTAATTCGCTCATTGCATTCTCCCTCTGAATTCTTCAGCATTACCGTTCGTCTTGAGGCGCATACATATATAGACATTTCCGATGTTCGTCACAGTCGACAGTGTGTGGGTCGGTCAGTAGAAATCCTAACCCTAAAGGAACTATGTAACGATTCTGACATTCTGAAGTTCTTAACACACTTTGCTGTTGGATTATCGCGTCGAGCCCATGGCACTGCACACCTGCAGGGGTTTTAGGCTATTCCCCCCTACTTCCTCACCAACGTGTACTGGCCGTACATGTCCTTCTCGTAGTCCATCTCTTTGTCCCAGCCGAAATGCTTCCCCATCTCGCGGGCGGGCTCGGTATCATCGACATTGTAGCCCAACACCGTGAAGCCGGTCTTTTCGAGTAGCTCCCGCGTGAACGGACAGCGGCCATCGGACCACGGCACATACTTTTCATCCGGCGCGCTCAGTTTCGGATGCAGGTTGTAAATCATGAAAAATCCCCCCGGCTTGAGCAGATCGTAGATGGTTTTTACATAAGCGGAATCGGTGACCCCCAACTGCACCAGCATGCGCGGGTCAACCTCGCGCTCGGGATGGATATACCCATGCTTGAGCGTGTTTTTGGAGATAAAGAGATCATAGCCACTGCCGACCGTGGCGCGCATGGCGCTGTCGGCGGGGAATGACCCAAACGCAAGCGTGATCTGTCCGGGCGCCCCCTCCCCCGCCGCACGCGCGCGGGCGATATACCCTTTGTCCGCGGGTTGCGCGTAGAGCAGTTTGAGGAGTTGGTCAACCTCGATGCCGACCACATTCGCGCCGCAGGAGGCCATCAACCGCAGATGACCGATCGAGCCGAAGCCGTAGTCGGCGATCCGGGAGCCATCGAGCGTGGCCAGACCGGCCTGTCCAACCAGGTCGAGCGCGCGGACGAAGGCGAGCGGCGTGCCGTAGCGGGTGTAGTAGTAGAACTCTTCGCCGAGTTCGCGCTTTTCGTAGCCGGCCTTACCGGAATCCGATGCCTTGGTGTATTCCGCTTCAGACATGTATGAGCGTGTCGCCTTATTCACGTAGATGACGCGCGGTTCGATTGACGGGAGATCCGGCACCGCGGCCAGGAATTGTTTCGCGACAGCGGAGGATACAAACGTGTTCACCGAAGCAGCCTCTAGCGCAAGATGCTGCAGCGGGGTGAGGGTGTCTTTGGTCGTGTCGGTCTGAGCGAGCGTACTTGCGGTGAACACGCAACATAACGCGACAGCGAGGGTGAGGTGACGAAGGTTTCGCATGATGGGTCTCCCTGACGAAAGGATCAAGCCGGAGGCGGGACGGGTTATCGGTCGCGCCGGGCTTTCGTGTACCAAGGGTAAGATAATGGATTATGGGTGCACAATGCAAGAGCCCCCGGAAAGGTCCGGGGGCTCTGTTAGTCACGCGTCCGTGAGTCGGTCCGTACAGGGTTGGGCAGTTCCCTTACGGACAGTTCGGCAGGGTCGGACGCGGAGTCTGTGTCAGGTAGGCGATCAGCAGCGAGAGATCGGAGAGATCGATCGACCCGACCGTATTCACATTCGCTTCCGGTGGACACGGGAGCACCGGCCGCGGGATGATCGTCAAATAACTGATCAAGAGCGACAGATCGGAAAGATCCGGCGTTTCGTTAATGCCGTCATTGACATTGCCGGTTGTTCCGACACAACAACTGACGGTCTGACAGGAATCTCCGACACCGTCGCCATCGGTATCCTCCTGCAACGGATTGTACTTGTTCGGGCAGTTGTCACAGAGATCGCCGATCAGATCAAGATCGACATCGGACTGCGTTGGATTGGCGACTAACGGGCAATTGTCGCAGGCATCGCCCACACCATCCAGATCGACATCCTGCTGGAGCGGGTTCGCCACCGTTGGGCAATTGTCACAGACGTCTCCGACACCATCGAGATCACCATCGGCCTGAGTCGGATTGATGATGGTCGGGCAATTGTCGCAGGCATCACCAAAGGTGTCGCCATCGGAATCAAGCTGATTGTTGTTGGCGACCGTCGGGCAATTATCGCAGACATCGCCGAGTGTGTCCAGATCGCCGTTAAGCTGGTTGGGGTTCGGCGTGAGATCGCAGTTGTCGAGCGAATCGATAATGCCGTCGTTGTCGGTGTCACACGCGAGGATCGCTTCAAATTCAACATCCTGATCCACGCCGTTGCGGCCATCGTTCCAGGCCACGCCGAATGGATTGACCAGGCTGAAGTCTGAGTCAAAATATGACCCAACATACATCCCGGACGGACGCGGGATAGTGCTGACCGGCGGGAACGGGCCGCCGCGCGTGACCATGCAATCAGTGAACGTGATGCCGCAGTCACGGGAGACCGAGGACCAGACCTCGATAGCGTTGTTGGCCGGGTCATTGCGCCGGTCATTGTACGAGATGATCACCGCGCCGGTATTGGGATCAAGCGTGATCGTTGGAGCCCATTGATCGCGACCATTGCCGATGGGGTCTTGGTTGACACGAACCGGAGGGAGGAATGATCCGGGTGCGCCGCCTGCCGGACTGACAGCGAGGAAGATATCGATATCTCCAGCAGGACCGGGGGCATCCCAAACGACATAAACGTAGTTGGGACATCCGCCTGCAATCCCCTTGTCAATCGCCAGATCGACCGTGTTGGCGGCCTCAATCCTCGGAGCAAGCGCAGGCGGGACTGGAATGATACCCCCCATCAGGATCGCTGGCATATTCCAGGGGGCGCCACCGGTTGGAGTCGGATTCCACGTCATGATGATACTGCCGCCTCCGACATCGCGGAATACACAGTAGGTGGCACCCGGCGGGAGAAAACCTGTTCCGGCTGGACCGGCAAAGTCGAGTGCCGGTTTATGTCCTGCCGGAATGCGCCAAGCCGGCACGCCGGGCAAAATCGGCGCTGGAGGTGTAAGCGCGGGATAGGGAACGGGTCCCGCGAGTAAGTTGGTCGAGGCAGACCAGATAGCGGCTAGATCACCGGGATCATTGAAAAAGTTCAGGTCACCATTGGGGTCACCGTCACCATCGTTGTACTGTACCCAGGCATAAGTAGCTTCGCCGAGCCATGGCGCGGGCATGGCAGGGACGTCAATGATAGAGAGGCTTGTGTAGTCACACCACTGATTGACCGCCGGGCTGATACTGATCGGAACAGGTCCGCCGAACGGCGCTCCCCCACCAAGGCTCCCGGACATATAGACAGCGCTTCCGGTCGGCGTGAATTGCTGACCCGGGCCGAAGGCGGTGCCGCCCATCATGAATCCACCGCCCGGCGCCGCGCCAAGAGATGGATTCCAGTAACTCGGATAGGGAGGCGGCGCGGTCACGCCCATGGGCAACCATGACCCGGCGGCGCCAAACGCGGGCGACCAGGACCAATCGATGGTAACTTGGGCAAACATGCCCGGTAGGTGGTTATTGTAGAGAGTGTAGACCTCTCCCGGTTTGATGTCGTTCCAGGAGAGCGCCGTATTGTTTTGTTCGGAACCGGGAGGCATTCCCGGCGCGATAGGCGAATTCGCGAGCGATGCAGTCGCTAGTAACAGGATCGCCAGCAATCCGCAGATGGAGAAGATAAGCCGTATCATGTCTTCACCTCCATGAGATCAACCCCGGCCTTGTACCGGTACAGAATGTAGATATTAGCTTTGAACGAATGCTTTCATTTTCGCGTCAACGCACGACTGTCAAGTGCAGCCCGACATGTTTGCAATGCATGATCAGACCCGGTCGCGAGTGGCAACTCGTGACCCGATACGCTTGGTTCGATCGAAGTATGGACGGATAGTACGGAGTGGGGCAACGGTGACCGACGAGCATGGCGAGAGTAGCCTCGAACGGTCACTCACTCCACCGATAACGTAGTGTGATTTGTCTCTGTTTGCAAGCGGAAAGTGTCAGCGACGGTCACTTGGACGAGATTTCGCGCGCCTTTTCGGACGGGAGCTGAATACCGGAGAGAGCGAGCCCGATCACGATACACGCGCCGCCAACCGCGCTGTGAACCGTAAATTGCTCTCCGCCAACTGTCCAGGCCGCGATCGCCGCAAAGACCGGCTCGAGCGCGAAGATAAGCGAGACGCGCAATGGCGAGGTGTAGCGTTGGGCAAACATCTGAATTACAAAGGCAGATAATGTCGGAAATAGAGCGAGGAAGATTATGGCGTACCAGGCCACGTTACTGGTCACTTCGAATGACCGGCCGGTCACCGCGGTCATGATGATACTTCCAATGCCAACCAGCAGGAATTGCTGGCAGGAGATTGAGATCGGGTCGATGCCTGCTTTCATGTATTTGTCGGAGAGGAGCAGATGGAGCGCATACGCCATCGATGCGACGATCGTCAGCAGATCGCCGATATTGACTTCCTTTAATCCGCCGGTCAGAATCCAGAGGCCAATGAGCGAGATCACCGATGCGACTATCTCCATCACGGTCGGTTTGCGACGGAAGAGCATCACCAGAAAAACGGGCACCCAAAGAACAAACAGACCGGTAATAAAGCCCGAGTTGGATGCTGACGTGTAATTGAGTCCAATAGTCTGCGTGACATACAGTGTCCAGAGAACGACCGCCAGAAACAGTCCTTGCTTGAAATTCGGTAAGATCGGCTGGCGTTTTATCAGGAGATAGACAAGCAGGACTGAGCCGGCGATCAGAAAGCGGTAGCCGACCATAGTGACAGCATCGACTCCAGACAGCGCGGACTTGACGATGACAAACGTAGTTCCCCAGATGAGGGCGGCGTAGAAAAGGCCGGTGTCGGCCCAGAGCTGTTTGGCGCGTGAGACTGACTGGGTGGATTGCGTCATTGGCCTAACGTAATG
The DNA here is from genome assembly GCA_041908405.1 of Candidatus Zixiibacteriota bacterium. Lineage (GTDB taxonomy): Bacteria > Zixibacteria > MSB-5A5 > GN15 > FEB-12 > FEB-12. Next base: position 37,787 of record JAYRFH010000109.1, on the reverse strand, counting down.
GAAAGCACTGGACGACGCTACTTCGTCGTGCGGCGTTTAGTGGGAGCTTTCTTTGCGATAACAGGCTTGGGCTGCCATTGAAATTTCTTCAGATCGATCCGGTCGCGAAAATCGAACCTGATCCCCTCTCCTTCCAATAGCGCACGCTGCAGTTCGTACCCTTCACCAGGGGGTAGGGATATCTTCCCCTCTCGATTGATGACGCGAAACCAGGGGAGTTTTTCCGATTCGGTGCAGCCATGCAGGACCCATCCGACCGAGCGCGGGTCGCGCGGATTCCCGGCCAGCGCCGCGATCTGACCATACGTCGCGACTTTGCCGCGCGGGATCCTGCGGATCGCTTTGCAAATAGCGGTCACCACCGGCGATTTGGTCACTTCGTTCTTCTCTTTTCTGGTGAGATGATCGGCGCGTAGATATCTGGTCGACGATCCTCGAACAGGTCGTTGCGAGAGTTGACCTGTTTGTTACGGGCCTCAAATGGATCAATTTCAACTGTCAGCACTGCTTCTTCTCTCTCCGGTCCGGTGAGCATGGTATTCCCTTTCGGGTCACAAACTACTGAAAGGCCGGTGAAATAGAGGTCTCCTTCCATGCCGATACGGTTGGCGGTCACCACCCAGACCTTATTGGTCATGGCGTGAATCGGCACGGCGCGCTGACATTTGCCGGGGATAACCAGGTTGGATGGATGGCAAATGATATCCGCGCCTTTGAGAGCGAGAAGACGCCAGACCTCGGCGAACCACCAGTCAAAGCAGACGAGCATGCCGACCTTGATGCCGTTGACCTCAAACACGGGCGCGCCCACGTTTCCGGGCTGGAAGAAATCTTTCTCGTTCAAATAGAGATGAAGCTTGCGATATGTGCCGACCAAGCCATTGCGCGTGACCAGTACTGCCGAATTGAACAAGTATTCGTCGTCGCGCTCGTTCAGGCCGCTGACTATGGCGCAGCCATGTTGCCGGGCAAACGCATGGAGATAGCGGAGAAAGCGACCATCGGAAACAGCTTCCGAACTTGCCCGCGCCTGCTCCTGAGAGGTGAAATTGTAGCCGGAGTTGCAAAGCTCCGGCAGAACGATCAGGTCGGAGTCGGCCACCTGAGACATGAGACGGTCGAGATCTTTGAGCGTAGCCTCGAGATTGGCCAAGTGCGGCGCGAACTGTATTATGCTGACCTTCACGGTTTTATCCTCGCAAGCGGAAAGGTTGTTGGGTCGGCCCGATGTGACAGTAATCTCATACCGTCGGACTGGTCAGGCAACCGATTTTTCACACAGGGGTCAGTTAAAGGGGGACATACCTATTTCGACACGGCACCGGCCAATTGCCTGTTTTTGCTTGCAGACCAGACCCCCACACGGCATCATACTCAGGTTGGTCCCTCACTCGCCGCCGGGCCGACCGTAAACAATCTCGCCACAATATGCACTTCTTATTTAGAGGGGATCGGTATGTCGATAGTCCGGCATCATTTTGAGCAACCGCCGAAAAAACGTTCGGGGACCATCATCAATCTTGTGATCGCAGTCGTCATCCTGGCGGCGGCTATCATCGCGGTGATCTACTTCAAGTAGAGATTCACCCCTGGCAAACAAAGAGGGCGGTTCAGGAGAACCGCCCTTTGCGTTGGCATCAGATTATCGTATTGGTCAATTCGCGAAGAACTGCTTGATGATCTCCGCTCCCGATTCCCAGAAGACCAGGATAACGCCCATCAGCGCGCCACCGGCGACAATGCCTGAGGCGACCGGGAAAAGATACTCTTCACACTGCTTCGCATTCTTCTTATCCCACAACCAGGCGATCACGGCGCCAAGGAAAAACAGCAGGCCGTAGAACCACTGGAAAACCCAGGCCAGACCGACACCGGCCGGCGACGGGATCCACTTGGATTTCGGGAAGACCTTCGAGAGGATCGGCAGCAGAATACCGACGAGCCCACCGATCACGATCGACCAGATCTTGACAGGGTGCATATTGCTCAGGCCCATCGCCATTGCCTCGGCGACGCCCTTCCAGGTCTGCGCTGCGGGCGCAGGAAACTGATCGGTTCCCAGAACCGACGCATTCGGTACCAGGATGCGGAAGGCGAAGACCGTCACCAGTGTCCCGATAAAGATGCCGGAGAACTGGGCGATGAACTGCTTCCGCGGATGAGCGCCGAGAAGATATCCCGACTTGAGATCAGTCAAAAGGTCAGCTGACGATGTCGCCGCGCCGGCCGTAATATTCGCGGTCATCAGGTTGACATTCATATTCCCCGGCGAGAGCACGCCGAACGTCAACTGCGTTATCTTCCCCATCGCTCCGACCGGCGTCGTGTCTGTTTCACCAGTCACACGGCAAGCAACGAGCGCCAGTGCGAAACTCAGGACCACCGCGATCGCGCTCTGCCAATAGGGCATGCCAAACGTCATGTGTCCGAGGATCGCCAGAGCTATCAACGAGACCATCTGGCCGATGAGGAACCATGAACTGGGTGTCTCGATAGCCTCAATGTCATCCTGCTTACCGCCGGATTTCTTGAAGAACATTGCGCCCAGACCTTTGAATGCTCGCACCGCGGCTTTCCACTGGAACAGGACGGAAAGAATTCCCGAAGTCACCATACAGGCGGTTCCGCCCCAGAGTGACCACTGCACCAATGAACGGAAGCCGGATAGCTGGCTCGCTTCAGCGACATTCGCCTGCACGAGCGGGATAAAGATCATCCAGCAGAGGATCGAACCAAACAGCATACTGAGTGCGACACGCATACCGACAAACATGCCGGCCGCGATGAAGACCGGATCCCAGACAAACGTCACGGTGCGGCCGATCCATGCCTCGGGGATCACCCAAGCGTTGAATCGCCCAACCAAGGTTGAGAGTTGAAACGATTCCAGACTTGAGCTGATTAGACGAAGTCCATCCGACAGAAACGCGCTTAGTGCCGCCAGAAGTCCCCAAATAGAGAGAGCGCGCGCGGCGCGCATCCCTTTCTGGCCTTTTGCATGCAGCGCGCGAAGAGTCTCCGCCGCCGCGATACCACTGGGGAATCTGAGCTGTTCCATGTTGATCATCTGACGCTTCATCGGCACGGCCATCGTCACACCAAGCACGGCGATGAAAAACACCCAGGCGAGCATCAGACTGAACGGAAGCGATTCCGCGTTCAGCATGATGTACGCGGCGAACGCCGAGACCAATGTTCCGCCGGTCGAGTAACCTGCCGCGCTGGCGCAGGATTGCATACAGTTGTTCTCGAGGATCGTCATCTGCGTTTTGGCCAGACGCAGTTTGTAAAAGCCGGTCCAGATCGCGTACGAGAGAATGCAGGCGGTGATCGCTACGCCGAATCCCCACCCGGCCTTGAGCCCAATGTAGATGTTAGTCAGCGAAAGTACCGACCCAAGGACCCATCCCATGATGATCGCGCGCCAGGTGAGTTGCTTGACCGTGTCGCCGCGGCCGAGATAACACTTCTCGTACCATTGACGTTCGATCTCTTCGGGCGTTCCCTTAAAGCCTTCGATCGGGAGTTCGTAGTTTTCGTAGGCGTCCTGTGAGGCTTTGGTATCTGCACTGACAACGGAGGGATTATCTTTCGCCATAGCGATTTCTCCTTGCGGGCATTCGGCTAGTGCCGAGCGGGGGCTGAGTTATCCATATTTGCGTAAAGTAATGCGGGAGCGTGAATCGTGCAAACACGATTCTGCCAAAGGCAGACCATTCGGGCTATTATCAGCGCGATTCAGTCGGAAAGGACTCTCGCACCGGAGAGTTTGCGAAAAATCAATCTGTACTCGCCTATGCATGATTAGCGTGACAGAGAGCAGACTCTCACGCCGAGGATCTGCCCTGAAGAACCTGTCCTATTAATGAAGGTATTAGAAAGAAATCGGGATTGGCATAACCTATTCGACAATATAGAGTAAGCGAAACAAGAGAAGGGTTTCGCCGGGGGTCAACCGAGACTAAATTCGAATAAATATACCAATCTTAGTATTTGTTTTGGCTCTCGGAGAGGCTCTTCCCGCTTCAATTGAAATCGACTTTCATCGGCATAACCTATGCTAATACAATGGGATATGAAACATGTACCACTGAGTAGAGAATAGACAATAAAATCCGTCTTTTTGTTCTGTTTTTCACAAAGATGACAATCAAATGACAATCCGGACTCTTATTCTATTATATCTGCACTCAACGAACGACGACAATAAGGCTGAGGCAGAGAATAGATATGAACTTTGGAATCATCGGAACCTCGATCTGGCAACAGAACATGCCGCTGTTGGAACGCCTGACCATCGACCGTCAGGTTCGTCCGACCGAAGTCGCGCGTCTGAAGCAGGTACTGGGTGTCGATGAATTGGTTTATCTCGCCACCTGCAATCGGGTGGAGTTCCTGTATGCTTCCTCCAGAAAAGTTGTCCCCGGCAAGTTGTTACACCGGCTGATAGATTTCTTCTTCCGCTCACAACGCGCAATCAGCTTTTTCCCGAACGACTTTTATCATTTCACTGGTCGTGAAGCGATCCTTCACTTGTTCCGCACGGCAGCCTCACTGGAGTCGCTCGTTGTCGGTGAAACGCAGATTACTGGCCAGCTCAAGCAGGCGCATCAGGATGCGCTCGAGTATGGAATTACCGGGACGGTAACTTCAAGTCTCATCAATGAAGCTCTGGTGGTCGCCAAAAAAGTGAAACGCGAGACCAATCTTGGGGTTGGCGCTCTGTCGATGGCATCGCTGGCCGCGTCCGAACTGCAGGAACGTCTGAATGAAATTGACACACCGCTTGTCGCCATAGTCGGCGCCGGGCCGATGACACAGAAGATCGCCAAGTATTTGACCGAGCACGCAGTAGGTCGCCTGTTGTTTGTGAATCGCACGGTGGAAAAAGCCGAAGCCCTCGCTGAAGAGTTCGGCGGCCAAGCGGTTTCCTTCGCGCAGTTTGTCGAGCAGCCGGGTCCGATCAACGCGATCATTTCCGCTACCTCGGCCACCGAAGCGGTCTTCGACAAGCACTTCCTCGATCGACTTTCGATTAACGGCACGCCGGTCGTCTGTGTTGACCTGGCGGTCCCTCGTGATTTTTCCGCGGAGTTCACTTCCGATCCCCGCGTCACCCTGATCGATATCCCGCACCTGAAATCTCGCGGCAACGGCAACCTTCGGCAGAAGTTTGTCGAGGCCGGCAAGGCGAACGAGATCGTGCGCGATGCGGTCAATCGTTATCTCGCCGACCGAGTCGAATTGACGCTCAAGCCGATCTTCCATGATTCCTACCAGGAGTCGCTTGAGCTGGCCAACCGGGCGTTGGATGATTTGTTCACTACCAAGCTTGCGTCGCTCGACGACTCCGGTCGCGAAGCGGTCAAGCGGCTGGTGACCAAATTGATCGGTCACTCGTCGTTCCAGCCGGTCAAGATCCTCTCTGACCGTCTCGCTTCGACCCAGACCGAACTGACCATCACCGAGTTGACATCGACTCGGAAGGAAGCGGTATGACCCGTTTGATTATTGGTTCCCGCGGTTCCGATCTCGCTCTCTATCAAGCCAACTTCATTCGCTCCATCCTGATGAATGAACATGGCTGCCAGGTAGAGATCAAGATCATCAAAACCGCCGGTGATAAGATCGACAATGTTTCGTTCGAGCAGATGGAAGGGAAAGGGTTCTTCACGAAAGAACTCGAAGATGCCCTTCTGGCTCGTGAAATAGACTTGGCAGTGCATTCACTCAAGGATCTGATGACCAGTATGCCCGAGGGTCTGAAACTCGGCGCGGTCGGCTATCGCGCGGATCGCCGCGAGCTGCTGTTGATCCGTAAGAGCTCAGTCGAAGGAAACGGTCTGTTGCCGGTTCGCAAAGGTGGGATCATTGGCACCTCCGCGGCACGTCGCAAAGCGCAGATAGCGCATCATAATCCGTCGCTGGTCATCAACGACCTGCGCGGCAATGTCCCGACCCGCGTGCAGAAACTTCGCGACGGAAAATACGACGCTATCTTACTCGCGGCCGCCGGTGTAACCCGATTGCAGCTTGACTTGTCTGACTTGCATGTGATCGAGCTTGATCCCGAGCAGTTCCTCCCCGCTCCGGCGCAAGGTATCTTGGGAATACAAATTCGTGATAATGATCCGACGGTCGAGAAAGTTATCAGCAAGCTCGGATCATCCGCCGCGATGCTCGAGGCTAATCTGGAGCGTGGGCTACTGGCCAGATTTGATTCCGGCTGCTCTCTCCCTCTGGGAGTTTTTTCAGTAGTGCGCGATAACCAACTCCGCCTGAAAGCGGTGCTCGGTACTCGCAACAATGACCAATGGACTGGACTAAATCGTACTGACATTACCGGGACAGATGTCGACGATGTGATAGGCAGAGCATACGATGCTTTGCAGGGTGCCCCGACATGCCGCGCCTAGCCGTCACTCGTCCAACGGCCCAGTTATCTGAACTGGCACTCAAAGCGGCAGCCAAAGGGATCGAAGTAGTCCCGCTTCCGCTTATCTCCATTCATGAGGTCGCGTTCGATTGGCCGAGTGGGCTTGATATTAATCGAATTGATTGGATCTTCTTCACCAGCGCCAACGGCGTCTCTTCGTTTCTGCACCGGCTGGATGAATTGGAGATGCATCTCTCCCCCTCCACCAAAATTGCGGCAGTCGGACTCAAAACCGCGGCGGCACTGGCGCAGAACGGACTGAGAGTCAGCTTCATGCCGTCCGATGCATATGGCCAGCTCTTGTTTGAGGAATTTGCGGATAAAGAACTTCGTGCGAGTCAAACCCTGGTGTACGCGCGCGGACGCGATGTGAACTATGACCCGACTTCGCTCTTCGCCGCCAAAGGTGTGACTTACTACGCCGTCTGCTGTTATGAGACCATCGCCCAGGCGGTAACAACCGAATCGGTTACCCGTTTGACTGAGCACGACTTCATACTTTTTACCGCGCCCTCGACAGTTGACTCATACGCGGCGCAATACGGCAAACCGGTGGCTCGTCCGATCGCGATAGGCCGCTCGACCGCGGCACAAATGAATCAATACGGATGGTTCGGCTTCATCACCATGAAGCATGCCGATATCACCACCATACTGGAGTATCTCTAATGGAGCAGATGTATCGCCCGCGCCGCCTTCGACGCACTCCCGTCATCCGCGAACTGGTCGCGGAGAGAACATTCACGACTCACGGCTTGATACAGCCGTATTTTGTCACCGATGGAAGATCGATCCGTGAGGAGATAAAGGGACTCCCCGGGATCAACCGCGAGTCGGTCGACAAGCTGGTTGAGTCGGTCAGCGCCGATGTAAAGCTCGGTATCAATAAGATCATGCTGTTTGGCGTGACTGACCGGAAGGATATCATGGCTTGCACCGGGCACGATGACGCCAATCCGGTGATCGTCGCGGCAAAGGAGCTTAAACAGAAGTTCGGTGAGTCGCTGTTTATCGGCGCCGATGTCTGCCTCTGCGCTTACACCGACACCGGGCACTGCGGCGTGACCGTGAATGGCGAGATAGATAATGACGCCTCGGTCGATGTGCTCGCCAATATGGCGCTTGCCCTGGCCCAGGCGGGAGTCGACTGCGTGGCGCCTTCGGATATGATGGATGGGCGGGTGGTGGCGATCCGTGACAATCTCGAGGGGAATGGATATGTAGATACACTCATTATGGCCTACACGGCCAAATATGCTTCGGCCTATTACGGTCCTTTCCGCGAAGCTGCCAAGTCGGCTCCCGGTAAGGGGGACCGTAAAGGGTATCAAATGGATTTTCGTAACCGCACGGAAGCGCTACGCGAGTTGTCTCTGGATGACGAAGAGGGCGCTGATATCGTTATGGTCAAGCCCGCGTTGGCGTATCTCGACGTTATCGCCGATTTTCGGCAGCAGAGCAGACTGCCGGTCGCCGCGTACAACGTCTCCGGTGAATATACCATGGTCAAACTGCTGGCGCAGGCTGGACTTGCGGATGAAAAAACAATGGTCTTGGAGAACCTGACCGCGATACAGCGGGCGGGAGCGAATATCATTCTCACCTACCACCTTCGCGACATTCTGACTCACGGATGGCACAATGCATAAGACAGATAGATCACAGCAACTTCTCACGCTTGCCAGTCGCGTTATCCCGGGCGGCGTCAATTCGCCGGTGCGGGCTTTCAAGTCAGTTGGCGGAGTTCCGCGTTTCATAGACCGAGGCGAGGGGGCGTACCTCCTTGATGCTGACGGCAACAAATATCTCGACTTCTGCTGCTCGTGGGGTCCATTGATCCTCGGACACGCGGATCCGGATGTCGTAAGCGCGGTCAAGACGCAGGTCGAACGCGGCATGACTTTCGGCGCGACCACCGAACTGGAATATCAGTTGGCGGAGTTCATCGTCAGCCAGGTCGACTGTGTTGAGAAGATCCGCTTTGTGTCGTCAGGAACCGAGGCCGTGATGTCGGCGATACGCCTTGCGCGCGGATTCACCAAACGGGATCTGATTCTCAAATTCGAAGGCTGCTACCATGGCCACAGTGACTACTTGCTGGTGAAAGCAGGCAGTGGTCTGGTGACATTTGGCAATCCATCCTCCGCGGGTGTGCCGGATTCGTTCGCCGCGCAGACAGCAGTGCTTCCGTTGGATGATGAAGACGCGCTGGAGAATTTCTTCGCGCAACATGGCGACCGCCTGGCGGCGGTGATAATTGAAGGTATCCCCGCCAACAACGGGCTGTTGATCCAGCGACACGATTACATGAGACTCCTTCGCGCGCTGACCGAGAAGCATGGCGCGCTCTTGATACTTGATGAAGTTATCACCGGCTTCCGCCTTGGAATGGGCGGCGCCGCGAACTACTACGGCATTCGCCCTGATCTGGTCACGTACGGCAAGATCATAGGTGGCGGGATGCCGGTTGGAGCGTTCGGCGGACGCGCGGATATTATGGATATGCTCTCGCCGGTCGGCCCGGTCTATCAGGCAGGTACACTTTCGGGCAATCCGGTCGCGATGGTCGCGGGATTGACCACGCTGAAGAAATTGGCGGATGGACGAATCCACGAGCAACTGGAAGAGCGGAACCGCCGGTTTGTCTCGCAGATGATGAATAAACTGCATGGCAGTACGGTCAACATTGCGGGAGTTGCCTCGATCTACTGGATCATTTTCCAGCGTGACCTTCCGCGTGCCGCGCAAGCGATCTCGACAGACGGGATCGCACATTATAATAGAATGCACGCGGGTATTCTGGAAGCCGGCATCTACCTGCCGCCATCCGGCTACGAGGTCTGTTTCCTCTCGGCCGCGCATACCGATGACCAACTGAGCAAAGCCGCCGACACGCTGGCCGATGCCATCAAGGAAGAAGCACACGTATGGGGATGATGAACAGCCACTTCATAGACGCCTGCTACGGCGAAAACAAGGGAACGATCCCAGTCTGGATAATGCGCCAAGCGGGGCGGTATCTCCCGGATTATAGAGCTATTCGCGAAAAGACCTCATTCGAGCAGCTCTGCAAATCACCGAGCCTGATAGCGGAGGTTGTCCGCCAGCCGGTGCATCGCTTTGGTCTGGACGCCGCGATTCTCTTTTCGGATATCCTGACAGTTCTCGAACCGATGGGAATGCAAGTGTCATTCCCTGATGGCGGCCCCAAGCTCGCCAATCCGATAAACGGCCCCGATGATGTCAAGCGACTGCAGGATGTGGATGTTGACAAATCGTTGCATTTCGTCGCAGAGGCATTTGCTGAGATTCGCAAGGTGCTGCCGGAAACGCCGATCATCGGCTTTGCCGGATCTCCCTGGACACTGGCTTGCTACATGATTCAGGGAAAAGGCTCGAACAATTTCGATAAGCCGAAGCAGTTCCTGCACAAATATCCGGCCGCCGCCGAGGAGCTGATCGACCTGCTCGCGAGCGTGGTCACCAAGTATCTCGCGATGCAGATTAACGCCGGCGCGCACGCTGTGCAGTTGTTCGATAGCTGGGGCGGTATTCTCTCCAAGGATGATTACTACGACTGGTCGGCCCGTCCGGCTAATCTGATATTCCGCGGCCTGAAGCAGCATCATGTGCCGCGCATCTTTTTCGTCAACAATATCGCGCCATATCTGGATATCATCAAAGATGTCGACTGCGATGTGGTCGGGGTCGATTATCGAGCGGACATCGCTGATGTTGCCGCCGCTTTGCCGGGCAAATCGGTGCAGGGAAATCTTGATCCGTCGGTCTTGTTCAACACGCGCGAAAAAGTGGTCGAGCGGACCCTGCAGATTCTGGACAGCCTCGACTCACACGACAATCTGATCTTCAATCTCGGGCATGGGATCCAACCGGAAACACCACTGACATCGGTGGAGGCAGTCGTTGAGACAGTCCACCGATACAGGAGCTGACCATGACGCACGAGAGCACCGCCACGACCGTCTCTGTCGATCTGCTGAAAAAGTATGATCGCCCCGGCCCGCGCTACACCAGCTATCCGACCGTGCCGGTCTGGTCGAATGAGGTCGGCGCCAAAGATTATCATCAATCGCTGGTGAACGCGTCGGCGCGAGTCGATGAGCCGTTGGCGATCTACACGCATATCCCCTTCTGCAAGCGTCGGTGTTACTACTGCGGATGCAATACGGTTATCACGAACAATCCGCAGCGGGTCGAGGATTACATTCACACGCTGCTGGCCGAGATTGACAACACGGCAAAAATGCTCGGCAAACGCAATAAGATCAGCCAACTTCATTTTGGGGGCGGCACGCCTACCTATCTCGATTGCCAGGGGATGGCGATGTTGCTCCGGCATTTCGAGAAGTACTTTGAGTTTCTTCCGAATGCCGAGAAATCGATGGAGATCGACCCGCGCGTCACGACTGTCCAGCAACTTGAGTTCCTGGCGACCAGCGGATTCAACCGCATTTCAATGGGTGTGCAAGATTTCGACCCACAGGTGCAAGAGGCCTGCGGACGCATTCAGCCGGTCGAGATGATCGAGAATCTGCTGACGCATTGCCGCAAACTTGAATTCAAAGGGATCAATTTCGATCTGATCTACGGCCTGCCAAAACAGACGGTGGAAGGATTCACCAAAACGATCGAGACAGCTATTCGCCTTCGACCTGACCGTCTGGCGGTTTACTCGTTCGCGTATCTTCCAAATTCGATGGCTCACCAGTCAAAGATACTCCCCGAAGATCTTCCTTCTACTGAGGTCAAGTATCGCTTGTTCGCAACGGCGGTCGAGAAATTCACCGCCGCCGGCTATCGCCAGATCGGCATGGATCACTTTGCGCTTCCCGAGGATGAACTAACCCGCGCTCAGGCGGATGGGCGGCTGTTCCGTAACTTCATGGGATACACGGTGCAGCATTCGCCTGAGATGATCGGGTTTGGGATGTCCTCAATCGGCTATATCGACAACTCATTCTATCAGAACCTGAGCAAGCTGGACAGTTATCAGCAGGCAGTCGCGGAGAAAGGCTTTGCCACCTACCGCGGCATGCATTTGAATCAGGACGACCTTGTCCGGCAGTACTTGATAACCCAACTGATGTGCAACTTCCGGCTGCAATACGACCAGCTCGAAGCGCGCCATGGCGTAAGGTACGGTGAGTACTTTGGCAACGAGCACAAGAACCTCGGAATATTCTTCGACGATGACCTGCTCAAGGAATCTGCTGACGGATTGAGCATTACCCCGGTCGGCCGGACCTTTGTGCGGAATATCGCCATGACCTACGATGCCTACCTGAACGGAAGTCAGGCGGACAAGGCGCCGACCTTTTCAAGGACGATCTGATGTCTGTTTCATCCGACAAATGCTGCGCGATCCTTCTGGCGATGGGCGGTCCGGACTCCACCGCCGGGGTGCAGCGTTTTCTCTTTAATATCTTCTCCGACCGGTCGATCATCCGGCTCCCCGGCGGCGCGATACTGCAAAAGCCGTTCGCGGCAATGATATCACGACTGCGCAAGAAAAAGGTACAACATCACTACGACCTGATCGGCGGCGGCTCTCCTCTGCTGAAATGGACCGAATCACAGCGCGCCATGCTGGAGACGATCATCCAGCGGGAGCAACCCGGATTTCGCGCCTATATCGGGATGCGCTACTACGACCCGTACACCGATGCGGCCATACGTGGGGCGTATGCCGACGGTTTCCGGCGGTTCTGTTTCATTCCGATGTACCCGCAATACTGCAAGGCGACAACGGGATCATCATTCGAAGTAGCCGCAAAAGCGCTCAAGTCGCTGGCTGGCGCGCAGTCGGTTTTCGTGAAGGATTTCCATGACGACCGCGCCTATATAGAATTGCTCCGCGCATATATCACGAAGAATATCCGTCCGGATGAAACGCTCCTCTTCTCCGCGCACTCTATCCCGCAGACATTTGTGGACGAGGGTGATCCGTATGTCGAACAGACCAAACGGACCGCTTCGCTCGCGGCGGCCGGGCGCGAGTATTTCGTTTCGTTCCAGAGTCGGACTGGCCCGGTGCAATGGGTCGGACCCGACACAGTTGCCGAGACCAAGCGACTGCTTTCTGAGCGCACGAGCGGACTATTCATTGTGCCGATCTCGTTCGTTTGCGACCATATCGAGACGCTGTATGAAATAGATATCGAGCTGAAGGGGATGCTCGACTCACGGGATGCGGCGAGAATTCGCCGCATGCCGATGTTTAATGATGACCCGGCATTTGCCGAGATGCTGGCCGGAATAGTCCGCGAAAGGATGACACAGCATGCGGCAGTATGATGTCGTCATTATCGGCGGCGGTATCTCCGGCCTAAGCGCGCTGCATTTCCTCCGGACGCGCAAAGCAAGTAAGTCTGTTCATCTGTTTGAGGCTGACACGCGCCTGGGTGGGACGATCGGAACTGATATCATCAACGGCTACAGCTTTGACTGGGGGCCAAATGGATTTTTGGATCGCGAGCCGCTGACCCTGCAGTTATGCGATGAGCTTGGACTGAATGACCAGCTTGAGCGGGCGAATCCAAATGTCAGCAATCGATTCATTCTGCGCGGCGGACGACTTCGTCCGGTGCCAATGTCTCCCCCCAAGTTCCTGATGTCGGACATTCTCAGTTGGCCGGGGAAATTGCGACTCGCCAAAGAACCGTTCGCGGCGAAACGTCCGGATGGCATCGATGAATCGATTTACGATTTTGGGAAACGCCGCATTGGCCAGGAGGCGGCGGATTATCTGATTCAGCCGATGGTCTCCGGCGTCTTTGGCGGAGTGGCCAGCAAACTTTCGCTAAAATCCTGTTTTCCCGCGATGCGGGATATGGAGGATGAGTACGGCTCGCTCTTCAAGGCGATGATCGCCAAGGCGAAGAAGACGAAAGCCGAAGGAAAGAAATCGGGCGGTCCCTCCGGTCCCGGTGGGTGGCTCACTTCGTTTCATGGCGGGCTGAACAAGATCATCGAGCGGTTCCATGAGAAATATGCCGACTGCATTACGTCCGGATCTGCGGTCGCGCATGTCAAACGGGATGGCAACGGCTACCTCGTCACGTTCGAGGATGGTTCAACCGCGCAGGCGGGAGCGGTGATCCTCGCCACGCCATCGTATCAGGCGGCAAAGATCGTCTCGCACCTCTCACTGCAATTGACCGACTCACTACGTCAGATTCCGTATGCGCCGATATCGGTGATCTGTATGGGGTACGACGCGAAGCAGATCAAACGGTCGATGGATGGGTTTGGGTTTTTGGTTCCATCGAAAGAGAACCGTCGAATCCTTGGTTCGATATGGACTTCATCGATATTTGACAAACGGGCGCCGGAAGGAAAGATTCAGTTCCGTACGATGGTCGGCGGCGACGGCGATCATGATTCGATCAACCTGTCAGATGCCGATTTGCTGACAGCAGTGAAGAAAGATCTTGGCGACGTGATCGGAATCGACGGCGAGCCGGAACTGGTGAAGATCTATCGCTGGAAGTATGGGATTCCGCAGTATCGGATCGGCCATTCAAAGATCATGACGTCGATAGAATCGGAACTCGCCCGCAACTCCGGTCTGTATCTTGCCAACAACGCCTATTACGGCATCAGCCTGAATGATTGCGTAAAGCAGGCGTATAAGATTGCCGGGTTGGTGTAATGCCAAGACGTGAAGTTCACTCAGGCGACAGTTCTCTGATTTCTATCTTCTCCCATGAATTCTGTGGCACTTTGAATTGCAGTTCACTGGTTTCTTGGATACCGTTCCACTTAACTTTTAATCTCACTGTGTTGTCTGCTTCCACCGCCGAGTAGCTCTCTACCCCTATCAAGATGATTCCCTGTACGGACGTTCCCCAGGTCACCCCATGGACAAGAAAGTAATAAGTCCCTTCCATTGTCTTTGAACGGTACGGTGTCATTGTAACCAACCGATCGGAATCGCCTGTAACTCTGACAGTGTCACCTTCCCAGGGTAGAACGCCCAATTTCGAATCATAGATCTCTTTATTCTCTGCAGATAGATTGGTGACGAGCGAGAGTTGCAGGTCACCGACTTTCGTCACCGCTCGTATTGTCAGCAGCGAATCAGATAGAAACTCCATGCTCACGTCGCACGGCTTTGGTTCATAACAACAAGTTCCATCAAAGAACGCGATCCGTTGATACCACGGCGGCCACCAATTATGTACCGGCTTCACTTGTACTTCAGATGCACAATCAACAGTAATGTGTGCGGCGTAGCCCTTAATTCTTACTGCATAGCAAGTACTTTTAGTCTCAGTGATAACATCACCACAACCAAGAAAGAGTGTACTGACGGCAAGCAGTGCAGTGAGCCTACCCCACCATTCATGGTGGGATTCCCAAACAACCCCGCTTGTCGAGTCCAATCTTCGTCTCCCTTTGGGAATCGTTTTCGACGTGCAGTATCTATTGATCATAGTAGATGTCTCGTCCCAGTCCGCATAGGTATCGGCCAGGCTCACTCTCAATGCACCATGAACCATCCACAAAGTAGCGCCTGGTCCCCAGGTCTACCTCTATGTAGGGGCAGACTACTCCCTTGCGCGTCTTCCAGGGACCGCTGTCGTTTAATCTAAAAGCGCCAAACTTGCCGGAGATAGTGTCAATGCCATTGCAGAATACACCAAACTGACCGTCAAAATTGACAATCTGTGAATCAAGTGTTTCCTGATTCTTTTCTAAGATACACTTGGATGTTACAGAGTATCGCTGGTGAATCTTGAGTGAGTACTGCTCTTCTACTTTGCTCAGAGCGTACGCCCACTCCAAAAGGTAATAGTCATCAGTATCTGGATCTTTGTCGTAACCGCACTCCCAGGCAGCCTCGTAATGCCAGTATTTTGCTTTAGAGAGTAGAGCCGTCTGTAAGTGATCGCGAAACGCGCAGATCAAGTGATACCCTTCCTCATGGACAAGGTTGCCTCGCCCCTCACTCGTATGAAGTACCAGGAATCGCTCGTCTATAACCTTGGCGTCGATCAGCCGGCCACATTCTTCCACGACAATTGAGTCGCCCTGACCAGACCGTATCCAGAGTCGGCGTCCCCAGATCTCGTGCGTCAAAGTTACCGTTACAGTGTCACCATCAAACGAAACCAATACATATGACCCTTCTGAAATTGCTTCTTCACACCGTGGCTCTTGTACAAGGAACGCGAGCAGCCCGCAGAACAGCGCAACCATCATGGTGCAAACACGATTTAGCTTGGGCACTCGAAAAATCCCTTTCAATGCTTTACCCCAACCTCTCCGCCCATATTACGTCCCTCACTGTTTCCTCCCACCCCCCTATATATAGGATACCCCTGTCCTCGTTGTCCAATCAAAACAGCTGGATCCCAGCGTTCGCTGGGAAGAGGCTGCAGGCAAGGGCGCTGAGGATGGCCGGGGTCGAAGTCGGACCCGCCCTATGCAAATAGTTCCGTCTTGACAAAAAATCTTGAAACCCTATCTTAAGGCGGTCGTATAGTAGACCGATAACAAATACGAACACGAAGCTACCAGTTCAGAAAGGAGGCGTACATATGCAAAGAACATCGACGAGTGTACCGGTGCGCCTCGGTCTGGCCTGTCGCTAGCAATTGTAGATTTCCCCCTGCACTAGCGGCCGTCGGATGACGGCTTTTTTATTGGCATAACGGCCGAGGCGTATCTCACCGTCGCGCGAACGTATTTATCTCTTTCGCCGCGACTCCAACCTTTGCATGTACGAAAGGAACAGCCATGTCCGACATGACTGCACATTTGACGAAACAGTTAGAGGAGCTTCGTCCGCCGGAAGAAAACACAGATCGCCCGAAACTGAAACTTCGCGATCTGCTGGCGAACGGAATTCCGGAACCCACGAAGCAGGAAAAGAAACATGAGTATAGAATCTTACGGCTGGAGCAGTACTTTTGAGGAGAGCTTCCGCCAATACCGCGCGGCCGGTTACGTTCCGGCCCGCGTCGCTCGCGAGGACCGCGAACGGTATCAGATAATCGTCGATTCCGGCGAAATGCGCGCGGAAGTGACGGGGAAATTCCGTCACCAGGCCCGCTCGCGCCGGGATTTCCCGGCGGTCGGCGATTGGGTCGCGGTGGAGATCCCACCGCAATCAGATATCGCGCTGATCCAGGCGGTCCTTCCGCGAAAGTCGATCTTCAGTCGCGGCGCCACCGGCCCGACGACCGAAGAACAGGTTGTCGCCGCCAATGTCGACACCGCGTTTCTGGTGATGGATCTCGGGCGGGATTTCAATCCGCGAAGGATCGAACGCTACTTGACGCTCACTTGGGAGTCGGGAGCGTCACCGGTGATATTACTGACCAAAACCGATGTCGCGCAGGATATCGAAACCGCGATGGCGGAGGTTGAGGCGGTCGCGCTTGGCGCGCCGGTGCACGCCATCTCGGCTCTGACCGATGACGGCATGGAGCAACTCGCGCCGTATCTCGAGCCGGGGAAAACAGTCGCGCTGTTTGGATCCTCGGGCGCGGGAAAATCCACTTTGATCAATGCGCTGTTGGGCGAAGAGAAATTGCTGACGCGCGAGCTCAAAGAGGATGGCCGCGGCCGCCACACCACAACCTGGCGGGAGTTGATTCAACTTCCATCGAGAGCGCTGGTGATCGATACACCGGGGATGAAGCAGGTTGAACTCTGGGCGGATGATGCCAGTCTGGATGAATCGTTTGACGATGTCGCGCAATTAGCGGCACAGTGTCGATTCTCGGATTGTCGTCATACGACCGAGCCGGGGTGCGCGGTTCAAGCCGCGCTGGCGGACGGGCGACTGCCTGCTGGGCGCTGGGAATCATATGAGAAACTCCAGAAAGAGCTAAAATACCTTCATCGCAAGCAGGATATCCGCGCGGCGCTGGAGGAGAAAGCCCGCTGGAAGAAGATCCATATGCTGGCCAAACGGATCGCAAAGAACAAATAACCGATTGGCCGACAAGGTATTACCTGTCGGCCAGAGGTTCCGCTTTAGCCTTGCGAATTTCAGCCGATATGCTATCTTATCGGTATAAGAAGTCTACTATGGCCAAAGCACTCTTTTCGCTCATCCTGATCGTTCTCCTGGTAACACCTATGGTATTGCCATTGGAGGAGTTCTGTGACGACGGGGACAACTGTTGTGATCTCCCCTGCGCGGATTGCTATTACCACTGCTCCTGCAGTATTGGTTTTTCCGCGTTGCCCGTGGCCGATATCCAATTCGCGAATCATCATCGGACAGCCGATGCCCGTTTCGAATTAATGAATACACAGACCGCTTCAGGGTTTGTGCTCTTGCCGGATCTCCCTCCTCGCATTTCCTAACACCTCGTTTCCAATTTACATTTTGAATGCAGGCCGCTAAAGGTCTGTCATTAACCTATTTCTCTGAGGTGTTCCAGATATGAAAAGCTGGGTTTCTCTAATACTAATGTTGGTGGTCGGTGTCGCGCTCGGGTTGGGCGGACAGGCGATGTTCAGTGGCGATGACCATGATCATGCGGAGACCACCGCGACTGCAACCGAACATTCCGCCGATGATGGCCACGGCCATGGCGCCCCCACAACGACTGATTGGTGTGCTGAACATCGCGTCCCGGAATCTGTCTGCACGCTCTGTGATCCATCCCTGGTCGCGCAATTCAAAGCGGCCAACGACTGGTGCGGTGAGCATGGCATTCCGGAATCGCACTGCCGTCTCTGCAATCCGGATATCCATTTCCCGAACGAGCCGATCCAGATGGTCGCGATGACCGACCCGATCAAAACCTCGGTCTTCTATCCCGCTAATGTGGTCGACTGCGCCACCAACAACGCGGTGATCCAGTTCGCGTCGGTTGAGACAGCGAATCGCGCGGGGATATCGACCGAGCAGGTTTTATCTTTTGCCGGTGATGCTTTTATCGAGGCTCCCGCCGAGATCAAATTCGATGACACCAAAACGACCGTGCTCACCCTCACCGTCCCGGCTTTGGTGACTCGCTGGTTTGTGGAACCCGGTGAACAGGTATTCAAAGGCCAGAAACTGGCGGAAATGGAATCACCCGAGATCGCCCGCCTGCAGGCGGAGTATCTTGAGGCAGTCGCCGATAACCGTGTCGCCGCGCAATCACTCGAGCGTGGCAAATCACTTCGAACAAATGATCTGATCTCCGAAGCTGAACTCGAGCGAATCGAGGCAGACGCTCTCGCCGCTGACGCCCGCCTCGCCGGGGTTCGCGGGATGTTGGTGACCGGTGGGTTCGCGGAAGCTGACCTTGCAGAACTGGAAACAAGCCGCACGATCTCGCAGCGATATACACTTCGCGCAAGTTCGACCGGTCTGCTGATAGAACGCCGCGCTCCAATAGGCGAATTGCAGGACGAAGGCCAGCCGCTGGTCACGATAGGTGAGCCGACCAGTTTGTGGCTGGAAGCTTCGGTTCGCGAACGGGATCTTCCGTCGATCAAAGTAGGTCAGCGAGTGGAGTTCTCCGCCGATGGTGGCGCGGTCGAGCGAACCGCCGCCGAAGTTATCTGGGTCTCCAAGTTCCTCAATGAAGAGACGCGTACCGGCACCGTCCGCGCGCGACTCCTCTCCCCTTCCTCAGATATCTCCGCCAATCTCTTCGGGCGGGCGAAGATCCAGATCGGGGATGAACTCGCGTTAGCCGTCGTCTCGCGCGACGCGGTCCAGTGGGAAGGATGCTGCAATGTAGTCTTCGTGCAGGAAGCAGTCGACCGGTATCGCCCGCGTAAGGTGACGATCGCACGCGGTGACAATGACCACTATCGCGTCTTCTCCGGTGTGGTGCCGGGCGAGCAAGTTGTGGTCGACGGAAGTTACCTGCTCAAGACGGAGTTGAAGAAGGGTTCGATCGGCGCCGGATGCTGCGGACTTGAGGCGAAGTAGCATGTTGCAAAAACTGATCGAGTTTACGCTGCACCGGCGGTGGTTCGTTCTCGCGCTCGCCGGGCTGATGATCGTCCTCGGTATTTTCGCACTGTTGCGATTGCCGTTCGACGCCTTCCCTGACACTACACCGGTGATGGTGCAGGTCAATGTCAACGCGCCGGGATGGTCGCCTGAAGAGGTCGAGCGACAGATAACTTTTCCGGTCGAGCGAGAGCTGTCTGGATTGAGTGGACTGACCGAGGTCCGCTCCATCTCCAAATTCGGCCTCTCTCAAGTCAATCTGGTCTTCGAGGACCGCATCGATATCTATCTCGCGCGCCAGCAGGTGAGCGAGCGACTAGGTTCAGTTGAACTACCGACGGGTGTCGAGGCGCCGCGCCTTGGCCCGGTCTCGACCGGGCTTGGCGAAGTGCTCCAGTATGTGGTGGTCAGTTCATCGATTGATCCGACCGATGCCCGCACCGTGCAGGATTGGATAATCAAACCACAACTTCAGTCTGTTCCCGGGGTCGCCGAAGTGAACGGCTGGGGCGGCTTCGAGAAGCAGTACCAGATACTGATCGACCCGAACCGGATTATTCAGTACGACCTGCATCTTGAGGAAGTCGTCGAAGCGATCGGTCGCGGCATCCGCAATGTCGCCGGTGGCGAGATGGTTCGCGGCGGCGAACAGACAGTGGTGCAAGGGATCGGGCAGGTCAGCACAAGGGAAGAGATCGAGTCGCTCGTTGTCAAATCGCGCAACGGCGTGCCGGTGCATCTGCACGATGTCGCCGATGTGGTCGTGGGGCACGAGATCCGTCGCGGCTCAGCGACCTATCAGGGGAATGGCGAGGTGGTGCTCGGGCTCGGATTCATGCTGACCGGCGAGAACTCGCGCGAAGTTACTCAGGCATTGATTGACAGGATAGAATCGATCAAACCGACCCTTCCTCCGGGTGTGGAGATCAAGACCGTCTACTCTCGCACCGACCTGGTAGACAATGTCCTGCACACGGTCAAGGATAACCTTCTGTATGGAGCCGCCTTGGTTATCGCGGTCCTCTTCGCGTTTCTCGGCAATATCCGCGCGGGATTGATAGTTGCTTCGGCCATTCCGCTCTCGATGTTGTTCGCGTTCGATCTGATGACGCGATTTGGTATCGTTGGCTCACTGATGTCGCTCGGGGCGATCGATTTCGGCCTCGCGGTCGATAACGCCGTTATCCAAGTCGAGAACGCGGTCAGTCGACTCTCTCGCAGTGTCGAGAGTCAGTCGCGACTTGACGTGATACGCGACGCTATTCTCGAAGTCCGCAAACCGACTCTGTTCGGCGAGTTGATCATCATGTTGGTCTATCTTCCGATCCTCACGCTCGAGGGAGTCGAGGGGAAGATGTTCCGCCCGATGGCCATGACCGTCATTCTGGTGTTGCTCGGCTCGCTTATTCTTTCGTTCACCGTATTGCCCGCGCTGCTTGGCGCATTCCTGAAACGCCCCAAGGCGCATTCTGAGCCGAAACTGGTAATCTGGTTGCAGCAACGGTATCGTCGTGCACTGCATTGGACGATCTCACATCGTACGCCAGTGCTCGCCATAGCCGTCGTGTTGCTGGTCGTTGGCCTGTGGCAGTTCAATCGACTTGGCTCCGAATTTGTGCCGCGCTTGAACGAAGGGACGATCGCTGTCAATTTCGTCAAACTTACCGGGATCTCGCTTGAGCAGTCGACCTCCTACGGCACCAAGGTCGAACAGGTAATAAAACAGAAATTCCCTGACGAGGTAGACCATCTCTGGACCCGCACGGGAACGGCGGAACTCTCCACCGACCCGATGGGGATGGAGGTCTCCGACTTGTTTATCACGCTCACTCCTCGTGAGCAATGGACAAAGGCCTCATCGCAGGATGAACTCGTTGCGGCAATCGATGCCGAAGTGAACGACCTTCCCGGGATGAACCGCGTTTTCACCCAACCTATTGAAATGCGCGCGAATGAAATGATCGCGGGAATTCGCGCGGATCTTGGCATAAAAATATTCGGCGACGATCTCAATCTACTGGAGGAAAAGGCGGAAGAGATCTCCGCCTTGGTCGAGACGATCGACGGCGCGGCTGATGTAACAATCGAGCAGTTGACCGGCCAGCCAGTTTTCCAATTGGCAGTCGACCGTCAACGTATCTCCCGGTATGATCTCCCCGCTTCGGAAGTACTCACCTATGTCGAGGCCATTGGCGGTATCGAGGCCGGCGAAGTGTACGAGGGCCAGCGCCGCTTTAATCTGGTCGTGCGACTGGATTCGGCCTATACCGAAGTCCCCGATGATGTCGAGCGGATCCCACTACGATCCTTTACTGGCGCTCAGTTGACGCTGGATCAGGTGACGCGCCCGGCGCTGTCAGCTGGACCAGCCAGTATCACGCGCGAGTGGGGAAAGCGCCGCGCCATTGTCCAGGCGAATGTGCGTGATCGTGATATTGGATCGTTTGTCGACGAGGTCCGCTCGCGAATCGCCAAAGAGGTTGAACTGCCGACCGGCTATTTCATTCGGTATGGCGGTCAATTCGAGAATCTGGAGCGCGCGCAAGCAAAGCTCGCCATTGTCGTGCCGCTCGCTTTGCTCCTCATCTTTGGTCTGCTCTATTGGACCTACGGTTCATTCCGCGATGCGCTCTTGATATTCAGCGGTGTGCCGCTGGCGGCATTGGGTGGGGTGATCGCGCTGACTGTGCGTGAGATGCCCTTTTCAATCTCAGCCGGAGTCGGTTTTATCACGCTTTCGGGGATAGCGGTGCTGAATGGTCTTGTGCTGGTCTCGGCAATCAAACGCAATCGCTCTGAAGGGATGCCGTTGCAGGATGCGATCGAGCAGAGCGCGATGTCGCGCCTTCGGCCTGTATTGATGACTGCACTCGTTGCGGCGATCGGCTTTCTGCCGATGGCGATATCGACTTCCATCGGGGCCGAGGTCCAGCGTCCGCTGGCGACTGTTGTCATTGGTGGGATATTGACCTCCACTGCGCTGACGCTCTTCATTCTCCCCATTCTTTACTCGATCTTTGGCCGTCGAAGTACGGCTGAGAGTTGAGTCCAATCATACAATAAGTAACGCCGGAAGAGACAGACTCTTCCGGCGTCGTATGTAGAGAAACGAGGGTTTCTTGACTACTTGTCGGCTTTGCGCTTGAGTAGTGAGTGACCCGTCGCAAGTCCAAAGACGAACAGCGACATCACTACCGCTCCGACCGCGAAGACCGTATCACCGATCGCGCGCAACCACTTGAAGACCTGCACCGCGGGCGAATACAAGAACTCCGCACTACGAGCGAACCAGTACCCATGCTCGACCGAGGCCCAGGTCTGCAACAGACCGACCGGCAGGAGCGAGATACCAACCATCGCCAGCAAGCCGATATTGATAGACCAGAACGAGAACTTGATGACGTTATCCTTCCAGTCATTGCGCACATACAGTATGCGCAGGCAGAAGAGCATCAGTCCGATACCCAGCATGCCGTAGACTCCAAAGAGCGCGGAGTGACCATGCACCGGCGTCGTATTTAATCCCTGCATGTAGTAGAGGGCGATGGGCGGATTTATCATGAACCCGAATAGCCCCGCGCCTATCATATTCCAGAAGGCGACAGAGACAAAAAACAGGATCGGCCATTTGTATCTCGCCACCCACGGCGTGGAGCGAGAGAGCCGGATATTATCCCACGCTTCGAAGCCGATGATCGTCAGCGGCACGACCTCGAGCGCGCTGAAGACGGCACCCAGCGCCATAATGGCGGTCGGCGTGCCGGAGAAGTAGAGATGGTGCAGTGTCCCGATGATGCCACCGGTCAAAAAGATGGTCGTGGCGAAGAGCACCGATGAATTGGCGGTCCCGATCCGGATCAACTGCAGTCGCGCGAACATGAACGCTATAACTACAGTCGCAAAGACCTCGAAAAATCCTTCCACCCAAAGATGTACCACCCACCAGCGCCAGTACTCTACGATAGAGAGGTGTGTGCTCTTCCCCCACATCAAGCCGGCCGCATAAAACGCTCCGATAGCGATAGCCGAAATAATGAACATCGTGAGGAGCGCTTTCTGCTCTCCTCCCTTCTTGATCGCGGCGAACACGTTGCGCCCAACTAACCAGACCCAAAGTATCAACCCGATCAACAACGCTATCTGCCAGATACGGCCAAGGTCGACATACTCATATCCCTGGTGACCGAAATAGAACCAGGCATCCCCGGAGAGCATCCCCTTCACGGAGAGCCACTCACCGGTCATGGAACCCAATACAACGACTAGAAGCGCGCCAAAGAGAACATTGACACCCAGCTTCTGACCTTTCGGTTCGAAACCGGAAACCGCGGGGCCGATGTAGAGTCCGGCCGCCAACCAGGCGGTGGCGATCCAGAAGATGCCAAGCTGCGTATGCCAGGTGCGCGTAACCACATATGGGAGCCACTTGTCAATTTGTATTCCATAGAAGCCGTCACCCTCGACTCCATAGTGCGCGGTGATAACTCCCATGATGATCTGCAGGAGGAAAAGTCCGGCCACTACCCAGAAATATTTAATGGTCGCAAGTTGCGAGGGAGTCGGTTGATGCCCCATCAACGGGTCAGTCGCAGGTATCTTCTCCGCGATCGGCTCTTTCGGCTGCGAGGCGTGATACCAGACGAGAAGCCCGATACCGCCCAGCAGCATGATGATACTGACGCCGGTCCAAATGAGCGAATCACCGGTTGGGCGATTGTCGATCAGCGGCTCATGTGGCCAGTTGCTGGTGAAGGTGATATTGTCGTCGGGACGGTTGGTCGAGGCCGCCCAGGATGTCCAGAAATAGAATGACGATATCTGTTTCAGTTTGACCGGGTCGGTCAATGTCTCCGACGGTATCGCGTACTCGACATGACCTTCGGTATACAGTTTCGTGTAGTAGGCCAGATTGTCATTGAACGCGCGATAACGGACCGGATCAACGCGAATGCTATTGGTCCCCTTGTCGTATGAATTGGTGCGCATCAACGTGGTCAGGCGCGACTGAAGCATCGCCTGTTGCTCCAATGGCAGCTTGTCGTATGGCTGACCGAAATCAGACGTCGACCAGTCATTCAGAATAAAGACGCATTCGCGGTGCAGCCAGTCGGCGGTCCAGTCCGGGGCGACATAGCCGCCATGTCCCCAGATCGAGCCGATCTCCATTCCGCCGAGAGATTGCCAGACATTCTGTCCGGCGGTTATCTCGCCGGCGGCGATCATCACGGTACCGTCCGTCGTTACCACCTGATCCGGGATCGGCGGTTTTTCCTGATAGATCTTGAACCCTGCCCAGCCGAGCACGGCGAAGGAGAGAATGATCACGCTCCAGAAGGCGATCCATAGTTTTCTCATGATATTCCTCGTGTCTCCGTTGCTTCCGTTGCCCGGTTACTTTTTATGGCTGCATCCACACGAAGTGGTAGCGGCCGTCCATCGTTTTTCAACGCCGTACTTGTCAGCGAGTTTCTCCGCCACCTCGAGGAACTTCTCATGTGTCCCAGCGCCCATATGGTCCGACTCAACATGGTCAAATTGCGCGAGCAGAGCGGCTTCTTCATCGGCTGACATTAAACGCACCGCCATCGGGAAGAGGATATTATCCTCCTTCATGATGTGAGCACGGAGCAACAGAACATAACCGTGGGCATTGTTGACGAATGCCTGGAGAGCAGATCGGTCGCCCGCGGCCGCGGCTTCGAGATTCTCGGCCATGCCGCCAACAAAACGGCGACCCTGCTCGTGCTCGCTTAACATTACCCCAATTGGTCCAGATTCGCAAGGTACACCTTTGGCCTCCATCGCCGGAAAAAGCTGTCCCTCTTCCTTGCCGTGATGGCACTTATCCGCGAACATCCGGATGAAGGTCACCGCCGAGTTGGCATCTTCGCGATCCAGCTTCTGGTTCTCTTCCGCCTTGTGGCAGATGTTCTCAAGAACTCCCAGCATGGTCTCAATCACTCGATGTTCGCTGGAAAGAATTTCAGTCGGCTTCATATTAAACTCCATTCAATCAGTTACTTAACGTCTACAAACGAATCGCATGTCATTATCGTATTACATCACAAAAAAAGAGGTCAAACTGGCAGGATCACTTTGTTACCTGCCAGATCCTCGACCGTGGTCTCCTTTAGAAAGTGCATGTACTCCTCGCGCACCCGTTTCCATCGTTCATGCACCGCGCAGGGTGAGTTGGGAGTACAACTCCCTTTCCCCAGCAAACAGCCGGACCATCGGCTGACCTTGTCAATCGGTTCTACTATATCATAGAGAGATATCTCAGAAGCTTTGCGTGCCAGGCGGAAACCACCGCCGAATCCCTTCTGTGATTCCAGCAGTCCAACTCCTGCCAGTATATTGAGCAGCTTGCCCAGATAGTTTTGCGGGGCGCCAATCTCCTTGGCTATTGTCACTGCCCCAACATATTCGCCCGGTTTGGCCTGGGCCATCATCGTCAGGGCTAAAGCTGCATGTACGCCAGTCTTTGAAATCATCATCAACCTCTAATCGCATGTCATTATACGATTACTTATCGGACAGTCAATAGATTTCTTGAAGATTTTTGACGATTTCCTGCACGAGTTACGCCAACAATATGCTGTGCAATCGTTTACTGGAGTCAAAAATGCCGCTAAATCTTGATTTTCAGCGCTATGGCTGAGGCGGCGATGTCGCTGAGGGTATTCCAAAGCCTTGCCGCAACGGCTATTCCCGCCGCCGCCGGTCCCAGGAAAGGGGTCAAAATCGCGATCATGACCAGCTCCCGAGCCCCTAATCCGCCTGGAGTGAAAATCGCCAAATAGCCAATTTGATATGATAGAATGAACGCCCCGATTGCCGCCAGCACCGGAATTGAGACATGCGGCGCGACCGCATGGATAAAAACATAGAACGCCAATCCATACGAGAGCCATCCGAAGAAATATCCGAAATAAACCAGCGCCGCCTGCGGGATGGTCAGATGGAAATGAATGGTCGGCCGCTTGATCAGCCGCAGGCAGAAGTTCGCGAGCGCAAGTGATC
The DNA here is from genome assembly GCA_041908405.1 of Candidatus Zixiibacteriota bacterium. GTDB lineage: Bacteria > Zixibacteria > MSB-5A5 > GN15 > FEB-12 > FEB-12. The sequence continues at coordinate 11,394 of JAYRFH010000109.1, read as the reverse complement.
GATTCGGCGCGAACAGCAACATCAGCGAAATACCAAATGTCACCGCCATGCCAAGATAGAGTGCCGAGCCAAGATACTGTCGCAACTCCGGCGAGAGCATGTCCGGATATATCGAAGTTGCCAGGAAAACGGCAAGAAATGATGGCGGCATGCCAAAGAGCAGCGCCAAACCCCACGAAGCTACCGCCACTGAATCAGAGATCTTCATCTGTTTCGCGACATAGACCATCCCGAAGATCGGCCAAATGCGGCCGGGGATATATCGTCCAAGATTCGCGATATAAGCGATCTTGAACCCGTGGCGCAAAGGGACACGCAAATCAAAGCCGCGCATCAACCAGCACCAGACCTGTGAGAAAAACGCGAACGCAAAGAGGTGCAGGACAACAGACAATATCAACAGCCACCAGTTGATTTTCCAATCGTAGTCGACGACTTCCTGCCAGTTGCCGGCTATCTCTCGACCGGCAAAATAGACCACGACCACGGTAAGAATGAACTTGATCGCGCGAATGAGCCACTTGCGCATCGGGTGTGGTGGAGCGGAGGGAGTCGGTTGGTCGGTCACGATGGATATACTCAGTTAAGGAACGAGCGAACATCGATAGCGCGAATGAACTTCACACTCGCCTTTTCTTCACGAGCGAGGGCCAGCATCGACGACATATTGGCCTCCATATTCTCAAGCGAATAGAGCGGATGATTGTTCTCGATCAGTTCATCGGCATGGAGATAGGTGTTGAAGATGACCCTGTCGCGAGACCTGAGCGACCTTCGGATCTGAGCCAGCATGGGTGCGAAATACGCCGTCTTTCCGGTGATATTTATAAGGAAAGTCGGTCGCGTGAAGGCGTAAAAGACCTGCATCAGGTTTTTCATTTTGCGCGCGAGCTGAAGTCCGGCGCCAACTCCCCAGAAGAGCGAGTGCGAGACAAAGACCGGTATCTCAACCAATGTAAACGCATTCTCGCCCGGCGCGGCTTCGCGTCGATAATCCGACACCGTCGGAAAATACGGTCTGTCCGGGCTGAGCGACCAATCAAAGAAGTTGGATGACCGTACCTGATCATGCTGCGGCAGGATTTTGAGCCCGGGAATCGCGCTGTACTCCACCTTCACTCCCATCTCCTGCATTTTGGCGAAGGTCTGCGTGTTGTGGTATCCCCACCCCATCCGCACTGTCTGCGCGCGACCGGGTAGGATCGCCTGATACGCCGAATAAGACTCGGCCAACATGGTAAGTTGGAAATCTCTGTCCCAGTACTCCTGGTACCACACCTTTTGCTCCTGGTCAAAGCGCCAGAAGTGGGGATGCCAGGAGAGTTCATCGCCTGCCTGCTCAAGCTGGAGGAGGAAATCGCGGTGAGTCGAAAGCACCCAATTGTAGGCTCCGTGCAACTGATTCACCTGGTGGTCCACGCGAAGACACCAGGAGAAGCGTGGTGGGTTGCCGTCGCTATCTGTCAGGCGGGCAAGACGTTCCTTTGCACGGGGAATCCCTTCGGTCATCCCCCGCCAAACCAAGCGGTCGGTGGGGAGCTTGCCGACGGAGCTCTCCCGGTCCGGGTCAGTATCGCACCCTATAATGATGATCAGTTCTTTGGCCATATCTGTACTGATTATTTGGAACTCCAAAATACCACGCCTTGGCAGAGGGTGCAACAACTTTGGAACTCCGAAACGTCTGCGATAAAATCGACTGTACCTTGCCAACCTGAAGCGGCAGTGAAATACAACCGTTCAATTCTGGCATATTTCTTGACAAAATGTACTGACAAAGCTATGTTTAGACGGCAACAAATCGCGCAGCCTCCTAGGGATGCTGAGGTCAAATGTTGTGGCTATGGGGAATACTCCGATGTCTTCGAATTCGTTTATGTCTTTTATTCGCGAGTGCGAGCAATATTCAACGCAAGGATCGTATCAAATGAGCACCAAGGCCATTCTATGGGGATTCGCTTTACTCATTCTCACCATGACCAGTACTTTGTGGGCCGTCGAGAAAGATGAAGCTGTGATTGAGGAACGGGCTCAAGCGAGACTGTCGGTTCAACCGACCGAACTAATCAATTTGGTTCAATGGACAGAAGCGGAAGGTGGAAATGGACACTGGTACGCTGTTAATCCAGTTCGGACCCATTGGCAAGGTGCACGCCTGGTTGCGGAGTCAATGACTCATGACAGCCTTGTCGGCCATCTTGCGACAATAACGTCTGCTGAAGAGAATCAATTTGTCGTTGCTAATGTACTTGCTGGCACTTTGCAGCCAATGCCGTACGACGTCGATCAGTTTTATTTGGCGGCTGCGTACAACGGTGTTGCGTGGGATTGGCTTACAGGGGAGCCCTTTGGCTACGTTAACTGGGGTACTGATGAACCGAACAATGTTGGCACGGAAAACGCTATTGCCATGTTTGGGCCAAACAATACTGATCCGCGGCGTACTTTTGGGACATGGAACAGCGTAGTCCTGAGTGACACAACAATCAGCCCGGTTCATAGTGCATGGTCTGTGGTGGAATTCGAACCCGGTTTTCAGCCTTCGAATCTGATTAATTTAGTTCAGTGGTCAATCGCCGAAGGTGGCAACGACCATTGGTACGCAGTCTATCCACTGCGAACATCTTGGAAAAATGCCAGCGTAGCCGCTCGTGCATTGACACAAGACACTCTTCCTGGCCATTTAGTTACAATTACTTCGGCCGCCGAAAACCAATTCATAGTAGATAATGTGCTGACAGGAACCTCCCAGCCGATGCCGTTCGATATCGATCAGTTCTATGTTGGGTCTGTCTTTAATGGGGCAGTATGGAACTGGCTGTCGGGAGAACCATTTGTTTATACTAATTGGGGAAGCGGAGAACCCAATAATCTTGGGACCGAGATAGCACTCGCAATCTTTGGACCAAATAACAATAGCCCACTGCGTGCCCTGGGAGCCTGGAACAGTGTTGTGCTCAGTACGGCTACAACTAGCCCAGTTCACAATGCTTGGTCGATTATTGAATTCGAACCATCCTCACCTCTGGTGGAGCCAATCAGGCTGGCTCAATGGACAAAGAGCACCGGGGGCAATGGTCATTGGTATGGAATCTATCCTGTTCGAACAGACTTCAATAGCGCAATGTTGACAACAAAGATAATGGTTCATGATAGCCTTAGAGGTCATCTAGCCACTATTTCATCGTTCGCGGAGAATCAATTCATTGTGAATCAGATCTTGACAGGAACTTCACAACCCATGCCTTTTGGTATCGACCAATTCTATGTTGATGCAGCGCACGATGGGACATCGTGGGTGTGGCTCACAGAGGAGCCTTTCATCTTTACACGATGGGGAACTGGTGAACCGAATAATCCAGGTTTGGAGAACGCTGCTGCCATTTTTGGCCCCAACAACACGGATTGGCGTCGAGTTCTGGGATATTGGAACAGTGTTGTACTGAGTGACTTGAAGACTGATCCTGTACATAACGCTTGGTCCGTTGTCGAATTTGAACCGGGGTTATGGGAATGCACCGGTACAACAGGGGACCTCAATCTGTCTGGCAATGTAGATCTATCGGATCTTTCAATGTTGGTTGGCTACTTGGTGACTGGTGATTTCGTATTGTTGAGTAACGGCGAGTCAAACGTCAATGGTACCGGCGCTATCGACCTATCCGATCTCTCGATGTTGATCACATTTCTGACGGTTGGAGGAGTTGCGCTGCCAAACTGCCCTTGATCCGGACATGATGATTGAAGAGTAGGTTCGGCCAGTCGTCTGCGATTCACACGGCCGGCCGAGGCTGGCTTTGACTCTTTTCTACTACCGCCGGGATCCGGTTGCCGTTTACAACTGACTAGAGAGTCCCTTGATTGCGTTAGTATTTGATACTTGACACGCGCATCCATGTTCATTACATTATTTCTTGCAGAAGTATGAGTTCTGCGGGGATACTCACCAGTGCTATATATCATCACTTTTTTGTTCGAAGCGCGGTTCCGGCGTCCCTGTCTGCGTTTTATTTTGTAAAGTAGTCGCGGCCGCAATGGCAGCGTTGATAGATACTCTCACATCTCCACACGTGGAGGGAGTCTCATGAAGAGAATCATGCTTTTTGCCGTACTGCTGTTTGTCCTTCCGACAATCGGTCACGGCCAGGGAGCGGTATCGATCGATCAGGTCAATACCCTCATGTCAAATTACGCGATACGCCCGGGCGAACCCGCGCGTTTCGTCTTCCGCTTCAACAACACCACAGGCCAGAAGTGCAATGTCTCGAATGGCTTCAAGATCTCGTCGCCCGACGGCGCCGTCTGGGACAGCGTAACGATCGATTCAGCAGGACTGACTGCCAGCGGTGAGAATCGATTCGCCGGTTATTTCGATATTGCCTATGCCTTATGGGGAGGAGTCCTCAAGGGAGGCGATGGCAGCAATCCTGACACGGTCGGCGTTCTCGGCGCCGGTAATCCATCGCGGGCTACACGCATGATGCCTGCCGGTTATAATGACACCGCGGTAGCGGTTATCGTCTGGATGCACGACGCTGCTTCTGCCGGCAAACAGATCTGTATCGATACTGCGTTTTGGGGAGCAGGCGGGACCTGGGTCTGGGTTGGCTCTAACCTGATTGACTACTTCCCTACGTTTAATGGGCTTCCCGGACAGATTTATTCCGCGGGAAGCGGCAATGAGCGTTATGGAGCAGGCTTTTGTTTTACCATTAGTGACGAACAGCCACCGGAATCAACCTATATTCGTCTGACCCAATGGTCAGTCGCTGAAGGAGGGAATGATCATTGGTACGCAGTTATCCCCAGATCTGCGCCATGGGTTGATCAACGTGACAACGCTTCTAACTGCCTCTTGGTTGGCCGCCCCGCACACTTGGCTACCATATTATCTGCCGACGAAAACGATTTCATTCGGTACAACGTGACCAATGGTCTGGTGTCAGATGCTATTGCAAATGAATTCTATCTGGGCGCACACAGAGACGCTGGAGTGTTCACATGGATAACAGGGGAGCAATGGAGTTTTTCAAACTGGTGGTCTGGCGAACCCAACGGAGACGGCCCAGCTGTCGCAATGTGGGGTGACAACATGGGCAGTATGGCCGGCAGGTGGAATGATGTGCCCGACGACACGGTTGGAGTCGGACCGATCCATCAACTATGGGCGATCATTGAATGGGACGACACGATCTTGCCACCGCAAGATTCACTAATACGGTTGACTCAATGGCCAGCTTCCCAGGGAGGTAATGATCACTGGTATGCGGTCATCGCCAAGTCGAGACCCTGGAAAGATCAGAAGCAAATTGCTGAGAGCCTGACACGCGATGGGATGCCGGGCTATCTTGCGACCATCAATTCTCTTTCAGAGAATAGCTTCATCATGAATAGCGTGATTAATGGCCTTGAGACCGATGCGATTGCCGATGAGTTTTATCTTGGCGCACATCGCGAAAGTGGGGTTTTTGGATGGATCACGGACGAACCGTGGAATTTCACGCACTGGTTGGCAGGTGAACCAAACGGAGATGGGGCAGCTGTGACCATTTGGGGAGCGCCGACAGGCAGCTTGGCTGGATATTGGAACGATGTCCCTGACGATACCGTAGGTGTCGGGTCAATACATCAGTTATGGGCACTCGTGGAATGGGGAGACACGGGTGTTAATCCGCCAGAAAGTGACACAATTCATGTACCTGGCGACTACCCGACAATCCAAGAAGCCATCAACTTTGCTCAACTGGGTAGTACTATTCTGGTCGCTCCAGGCACCTATGCGGGTGACTTGAATTTCCTTGGTAAAGCTATAACTCTGAAGTCAACCCATGGACCGGGCGTTACCAGGATAGTGCCTCCAGCAACTGCAGGTACATTGGCAATACCATCGGCCCTTGTGACCTTTAATAATGGCGAGAATTCCACTTCCGTGCTCGAAGGCTTCACTTTGGAGGGAGGATGGATTGGAATACTCTGTCTGGGCTCTGGTCCAACCATTCGACACAATTTACTTAAGGACCAGCAGGTAGACAATTGGGCAGCAATCTCGCTCGCCGGCAATTTCCCGGTCACGAGGGCTGTTGAGGGACCGGCTCCTGCGATGATTGAGAACAACACGATTGTCAACTGCGTTAATGGCGGGATATCGACATTCTCGACGGTAGCACCCACAATTAGGAATAATATAATCGCATTTAACGGACACTACGGGATCCATCGTCAGGATTTGACTCTACCTCTAAACATCTCTTACAACGACATTTTCGGTAATCCCGAGGCAACCCAGAACGTACCAGATCAAGGAATCGGGGCAATTCAGCTCGACCCCCTCTTTGCGCCCGACTTCACACTGCTGCCGAACTCACCCTGTATCAATGCCGGCGACCCTAATCCGATCTTCAACGACCCGGATGGCTCGCGCAATGACATGGGGGCGCTCCCCTTTGGCGGCTCAGGACCGTCGGGGCTGATGAATCTGGTGCAGTGGCGGGCGGCTGATGGCGGCAACGACCACTGGTACGCCGTGATCCCTGAGAAGCTTTACTGGATAGAAGCGGATGCGAAAGCGAAAACATTCGCCAAGGATGGTATCCCCGGACATCTGGCAACCATCAGCTCACCATTCGAGAATCAGTTTATAGTCGACCATGTCCTGATGGGCGCCGATCAAGACAACCGCTTCGACAATTTCTTCATCGGTGGGCGGGATATGGGCGGCCAGTGGCGATGGATCACGGGCGAACCGTGGGGTTACACCAACTGGGCATCGGGTGAACCTAATAATGTCGGTATCGAAACCGCGCTCTGCATGTACGGTCACTACGATACCTATTCGCACGCGATCCCCGGCACCTGGAACAATTCACTCCCCGATGGCCAAGTCAACCAGCTTCATCAATACTGGTCGGTGGTAGAGTTTGGCGTTGGCGACACGGTCGTCGTCGATGAACCGATCCCGACCAACGAATGGATCAGTCTACTCTGTGCGGCGCCGCACCTTGATGGCGTACCGCTCCTGCCTGGTGAGGTCATCAGGGCGTTTGACCCCCAGGGAGTGCTTTGCGGAAAGACGACTGTCAAATCGGATGGTTCCTTTGGCTTTATGTTGGTTTACCGTGACGATCCGTACACGAGCCGTGACGAAGGAGCCGTTCCCGGCGATAAGATCGGCTTCCGGATCAACAATGAGGTAGTCACGGTGTCGCCGGCGGTCTATTGGACCCAGAACGGCGATCAGTTCCAGGCGTGCGCCTTCGAGCGGAACGCCTGTATCACCCTACATTTACAGCAAGGGTGGAACTTGATCTCTTGGAATGTCGGCTGGGCATCTGCCCCGCGCGACCTTCTCACCCCGATCATCAATTGCGTTGAATTCGTACTGGGATTTGACAAGGGCGGGCTTGTGTATGACCCGCAATTGGAGCGCTTCTCCACACTCTCTCAAGTCGATTATCTGCACGGCTACTGGGTGAAGATGTCGTGTGCCGCGGATCTGGAAGTGTGCGGTAACCAACTGCACGTATCCACAGTGATCCCTGTCGATCCCGGATGGAATCTGGTCAGTTACCTGCCCTTGACGACTATGTCACCAAGTGCCGGTTTCCTGACCATTAACGCCAACCTTCAGGTTGCGATCGGGTATGAGAATGGCGCCAAGATCTACGTTCCGACCAACCCGTCATTTAATACGCTCACTATTCTGGAGCCGGGCGCTGGATATTGGTTGAGAATGTCCGCCGCCGATGTGCTGGAGTACGGCTTCATGCCGGCTGACGGAACTGATCCGCACCTACCGTCTTCACTTGCGACGTCAAATGGCGGCCAATTGGGCTCACGGGTCTGGATGTCGCTCTATGGCGAGGAGATAACTGTTGATGGGCTCCCGTTGGCTGACAAATCATCGGTTGAGGTCTACTCTCCCGCCGGTGAATTGGTCGGACGAGGTCTATATACCGACAAACTGCTGAAGTTTATTCCGGTGTATGGCTACGATGGCGATGAAGGGTCGGCCCGTCTGGCCAGAGCCAATGACCAATTGACCCTCAAGGTCAACGGCAAGGATGTGTCCGAACGGATCACCTGGACCGGCGAAGGCACAACCTACCGTCTCGCATCGCTGACCACCACGAGTCTGCCATCTACTTATTCGCTCGCGCAGAACTATCCGAACCCGTTCAACCCGGCGACGACGATCGCGTTTGCGGTGCCGAAACATCAGCACGTGCGGATCGTCGTATTTAACCTGCTGGGGCAGGAGATCCGGACACTGACGGATGACGAGTATGACGCGGGCCAGTACGAAGTGGTCTGGGATGGCCGGGATAGCGGCGGTGACCTGGTTCCGACCGGTTTGTACTTCTATCGCATGGAATCGGGGGAAGTTAATTTGACGAGGAAGATGATGTTGCTCAAGTAGTACCTCATCCCTCCCAGAGGTCGCTTGAGATTAGGACCGGCGGTTCCTTATGAGCCGCCGGTTTTTGTTTGGGATAGTTGGATTACTTTTTCTTTCGCCACAGCCGCTTGATCTCATCTTCGCCGAGCGGTGCCGTGTGTTTGATGCGCAAACTTTCGGCCCACTCGCGCGCGAAATCACGCTGCAGGTAGAGATTGATGCAGGCAGTCACGACCATGGCGATGACCGCGCCAAGGCTGGCCAGCGCCATATCTTTGTGAGCATCCCAGATATCCCCCTGCGTTCCCAGATAGGCGACGCCGAGATCACCGCCGAATATTTCCGCCGCTGCCCACTCAAACAGTTCGAAGAGCATGGAGGTGGACATGGTAACATCGAGCGGCAGGAAATATCCCCAAAACCCCTTCACCGATGCGACGCGGTGAAAGGTCTCGCGGATCGGATACGCGAGCAACAGTCCGTAGGAGAAGTGCACCAGACGGTCAAAGTGATTCCGTTCCCATCCCCAAAGGCTGTTCCAAGTGCGTCCGAATATAGACTCAAACCACTGGTCGTAGGGAACCATCGCGTACGTGTAGTGCGCTCCCACTTCATGCAGACAGAGAAAGAGAAATATCAGCGTATAGGAGATCCGCGAGAAAGGAAAACGCTTAGCGGTGAGGGCCAGGATGACGACCAGGATCACCGCCAGCAGATTCTCCAGCGCCCAGTCTTTGCGGTCGACCGGGCCGAACGCCAGCGCGACCCAAAGTATCGCAAAGAGTAGCCCCAGGATGAGCATGTATCGGTAATGCGGTTCAGTGTTGGCCCGTCGTTCCACTTTGTATGACTCCTGTCTGATGAGTGACTGATGAACTCCACTATTGTGGAGGATTGTGCAGGAGAATTCAACAAATATTGTGCGGTCGCCATGCCCCGAATATTGCCCTTTATGCCAGTCGAGCGTGAGGCTATATTTCCGCCATGGAGCACCGATACGAACTGATCGAACATACCGCGGATATCTTCATCAAAGCATATGGCACGGATATCGCGGATGCCTTCGCTTCGGTCGCGGAAGCGATGTTCCTGCAGATGGTCGATGAGTCCCCTATCGCGCCGACAGAAGAGATCACGCGGTCGGTCGACGGAATTGACCGAGAGAATCTCCTGGTCGCTTTTCTGTCGGAGTTGATCGTGGTGCATGAAACAACCGGGCTGGTCTTAGGCAGGGTCGAAGTTCATTTCGAGACTGACACTCAACTGACTGCCCGTGGGTGGGGTGAGAAGTTTGATGACCGCAAACATCGGCATGGTCTGATGTTCAAGGCGGTATCGTATCATCTGATGGAGATCATGCCATCAACTGACCGATCTCCGGCCTACGTGAAAGTGCTGTTCGACATTTAGGAGATGATTTTGCCATGACCTGGCGTGGACCCATTCGCGAAATAGACCGCTATCGCTTTCAGATAGATTCGTCCTACCAATCTGATTCGATGAAGCGTCTCGGCGTGAAGATGAAGGTCCCCGGACTCATCTACACCGACAAAGAGATGCTTCGCGCGATCATCGCCGATGACTCACCCGATCAGGTCGCCAATGTCGCGACCCTTCCCGGAATAATCGGCCCCTCTATCGCCATGCCGGATATTCATCACGGATATGGATTCCCTATCGGCGGGGTAGCGGCATTCGATGCCACCAGTGGAGTGATCTCGCCGGGCGGCGTGGGATATGATATAAATTGCGGCGTACGGCTAATCCGCACGGACCTAATGGTGTCTGAGGTGCAGACGAAGATACGAGGTCTGGTTGACCGGCTTTTTGAGAATGTACCGTCTGGCGTGGGCTCCGAAGGACGAGTCAAACTCTCCCCCAAAGAGGTTTCGCTCGTGTTGGAGCAGGGGGCGCGATGGGCGATCGCGCAGGGCTATGGCTGGAATGAGGATCTGGAATACATGGAAGAGGGAGGTTGCATCGATGGCGGCGATCCATCGCTAGTGAGTGAGAATGCCCGCAAGCGTGGCGCGCCTCAACTCGGTTCGCTCGGCGCGGGGAATCATTTTCTCGAGATCCAGAAGGTCGATGAGATATATGACGAGGCCGCCGCGAAGGCGTATGGTATCAGATCGCGCGGGCAGATCACGATCATGGTGCATACCGGCTCGCGAGGGTGCGGTCACCAGATCTGCACGGATCATCTTGAGGTAATGCAGCGTGCGAACAAGAAGTACGGCATTCCGCTGGTCGACCGTGAACTCGCCTGCGCGCCGGCATCGTCACCTGAGGCGCAGGAATATTTCAAGGCCATGAAGTGCGGCGCCAATTTTGCCTGGGCCAACCGCCAGATGATCACACACTGGATTCGCGAGTCATTCGAACAGGAACTTGGCACCCCCGCCACCAGACTTGGCATGCACCTGGTATATGATATCGCGCACAACATGGCCAAGCTCGAACAGCATGAGGTCGACGGCAAACCACGTTGCGTGTATGTGCATCGCAAAGGAGCCACGCGCGCGTTTGGCCCCGGTCACCGGGATATCCCGCGGAAATATCGCGAAGTCGGACAGCCAGTCATAATCCCCGGCGACATGGGGTCCGCCAGCTATCTCCTGCATGGCACTGAACAGGCAATGCGCGAGACTTGGGGCTCATCCTGCCACGGTGCCGGACGCCGTCTCTCGCGTACGGCCGCGATCAAGGCCCACCCCGTCGAACAGGTGATAAACCGGATGAATGAACTGGGCATTTATCTCAAAGCCAAGAGTCGAAGAGGGATATCCGAAGAAGCCCCCGGCGCGTACAAGAACATTGACGAAGTGATAGAAATTTCGCACCATGCCGGTATCGCAAAGAAGGTGGTTCGCCTGAAACCACTCGGAGTAGTGAAAGGATAGTAAGTCTACAGATATGGGCAATCAGCGCAAAAGCGGCGCGGCGGCACTTTCGGTAGCCTCCAACACCACACTGGTGGTGATGAAGCTGATGGCCGG
>JAYRFH010000108.1:0-3743 GCA_041908405.1 Candidatus Zixiibacteriota bacterium | reverse complement strand
CCGCCGATGATGATCGTATCTGCAGATATGAGTCGCTGGACATATCGCAAGTAGCGGTCGACCCGTAGGCCATACTCTTCCCACGTGAGATCGAGTTTTGTTCTGAGCGATGCAGAGGCGACTTCCTCAGCTTCGGTACCGTCATTGAGATAGATATGACCGAACTCAGTATTCGGGATCAGGCTGCCGTTCACGAAGAGTGCCGATCCAATGCCTGTGCCCAGTGTTACAAGTAACACTATTCCGTGAATAGATTCAGTGTTCTGCTTCCCCACTCCAAAAGTGATCTCAGCCAGGCCGGCGGCATCGGCGTCATTTATCACCACCGCGCGTGTGCCAAGGCGACTCGACAGCTCCCGTTCGATATCTTTGCCGATCCACAGTGCGTTAAGATGAACCGCGGTGCGGACCACTCCGTTCTTTACGACTCCCGGAAATCCGATGCCGACACTTCCTCGCCATCCGAATGTATCGACTATCGACTTTAATGCATCAACGAACTCCTGAGGAGAGGATTGCGGCGTGGGGATAGCTGTTGGCTCAGATTGAAGTCGCCCGGAATGGCAGTCAACCAGCGCGGCTTTGATCGTGCCGCCGCCGATATCGATGCCGAGTGCGACCGAAGAACTCATATACGGATATCCCTGTGAAAATGAAAAGCGGCCGTTCAATCTCTGAACGACCGCTTCCAACTATCGCGTCAATGTGCTCAGCTCTCCAGCATATGGTAGACGCGGCCTTCCAGCATCATCAGCTGGCCGGGGGTCTCCGCATGGCGGACCATATTGAGCAGTTCATTGGCGGAGGCGACCTCTTCGACCTGCTCATCGACTTTCCAGTCAATGAAATTGCGGGTGGCATGGTCGTTCTCTTTGATCGCCAGGTCGACAACTTCGTGTACCATCTTGGTCGTCTTGACCTCGTGTTCCACGAACGCTTCCACGACCTGCTTGGCGGTTTTGTAATCGACCACCGGCGCCGGGAGCGCCGCAAGGCGAACGTGAGCACCCTGGTCAATCAGGTACTTGGCGATCTTCTTGCCATGTCCCTGCTCTTCTTCGGCCTGCTTATGGAAAAACTTCGCGAACACGGTCAGCCCCTCATTCTCGAACCAATATGCCATGGAAAAATAGGTCCAGGCATTGAAGAACTCGTGGTTCACTTGTTCGTTAAGGCGGGCCGCCATCTTCTTGGATATCATCATGTCAAAACTCCTTCAGTTTATTGCGATTGTTTCATTGTCAGTTTAACGGATTGTCGAAATTGACAGTTCCAAGAAACCACCGTTTGGGAGGGAAAATCAAGCGGATTGTGGCGCAGCGTGAGAAAACAGGAGCAAATGAAATCTTATTTCAATAGCACGAGCTTGCGAACCGCCCGGAAGTCCGAGGCTTCCATGCGGAAGAAATAGACGCCTGACGCGAGATCCCGGCCATCGTCGGAGCGGCCATCCCAGTAGGCAGTGTAGTGCCCGGCCGCCTGAGTTTCTGACGGCCAGCGTTTCACCACCTGCCCAAGCAGGTTGTAAATGACCAGCAATATTTCGGCTCGACGCGGAATGGCGTATTCCAGTGTTGTCCCGGCGTTGAAAGGATTGGGATAGTTCTGATCGATTCCAAAGCCAGAGGGTAACCCAGTGACTGGATCATCCTCAACTGGCGTCGGCTGGTCACCGGCCAAAGTGAGCAGGTAAAGATCTGACCCGCCGATCGAATACGAATAACTATAACCGGCGAGCAAGTAGTTCCCCTTGGCATCGACACAGATCGAGCGACAATAGTCTGATTGAGCTCCGCCTTGAGTGGTCGACCAGAGCTGTTGTCCGAGAGGTGTTATCTTGATCACGTAGATATCCGAAGCACCGGCTCCGGATGATTCAGTTGTCCCGGTGACCACGTAGTTGCCATCGGCGGTATAGCTCACCGCATAGGCGCGATCGTCGCGTGTGCCACCGAAGGTCCGCTCCCACTCTACCACACCGGTCGAGCTGGTTTTGATGACATATGCATCGTTATATCCCAGGCCATATGAATTGGTCGCACCAACAATGAGCAGGCCATATTCATCCGTGATCTCCAGTGAATAACCATAGTCCGCGCGACTTCCGCCCAGAGTGACCGCCCAGAGCGAGTCACCATCAAACGATGTTTTAGCCAAGTAGACACTGCTGTAGCCTTCGCCAAAGGAACCGGTCGAGCCAACCGCGACATATCCATCCCAGGTTTCCCGTACAGCCATGCCGGATTCTCCTCCCGCTCCACCGAACGTCCTACTCCAGAGAAGATTCCCGGAATCATCGATTTTGATCAGCCAGAGATCCGCGTACCCGGCACCTGTTGATGAAGTGGTGCCGCAGAGGACGAAGTTGCCATCAGAGGTCTCACGAATCGACCAGCCTTCATCGGCGGCGGTTCCGCCGATAGTTTTGCTCCAGAGCAGATCGCCTGATTGATTGAACTTGCAGAGAAACAGATCGGAGTTACCGGCGCCAAAGGAGGTCGTGGAACCCACACAGACAAAGCCGCCATCAGATGTGACCTGCACATCGCGGCCATGGTCAGTTCCTGTCCCGCCGGCGGTTTTCGCCCAGAGCGTATCACCGAGTGAATCTATTCGAATGATGTAGAGGTCGTGGTCGCCTGAGCCAAACGAGTAGGTTGAGCCAATGGCGACATAGCCGCCATCCGGAGTTGTCTGACAACCATACCCGCCTTCGTTAAAGTAGCCGCCGTAGTGTTTTGACCAGACAAGCGACTGTGCGGTCGCGGTCGTCGTGACAGCGATCAGACAGAAAACCAGTAATAGAATGCGCCGTTCCATAGCTTTGTTGCTGTTCAGTCTTTGAACAGCCTCCATAAGAGGTATCGGCAGCCAGCCATGTTTCTTTAGGGGAGTGAGAATATTGGGACTCCCCCATACCAGGCACTTTTCGATTCTCTTGACGCAAGGCCACCAACAGACTCAACGCGCTGCTATACAATCAGATACAGACACTCACCGCGGTCGGCATTGGCCTTGCATTGGCATAGTTCCAGGAAAACTATGAAACGATTGGGAGGAGCCATGCGCTCATTCATCAATCGCCTGATACTGTTTGCTTTGGCTATTGGTATGGTCTTAGGCGGAAGTGTCATGGCGCAGGAACGTGCCTCGATCCAGGCACTGGCTACAGTGGTTTCGAGTCTGTCAATTGTCGGAACCAACAATCTGCAGTTTGGAACGGTCACTCCGGGTGTCACCCGATCGGTGGACAAATCGTCTATCGGTTTTGCCGGCGAGTGGGAGATCACCGGGACATCGTCTGCCGAGCTGACGGTGGACTTTACCCTTCCGGATACACTCCGCACGATTGACAGTCTCGGCGCGATGAGAATCGACTTCAGTGCCACTGATGCCTCCTTCAGCGATGGCACCGGCTCTCAGACGACGCCGTCGGGGACGCTCAATCCGAATGGTCCGCTGGTCCGGCGTATCGGCACCGGAGGGACGATGACTGTCTGGATAGGCGGAACTGTCTACCCGCGCGTCTCGCAGACCGGCGGAGATTACAGCGCCGAGATACTGCTGACAGTCGCCTACACCGGAAGCTGACCTGTTCGAACGCTGCACAGTCGGTAGTTTGGGTATCGCCGGTATGTTGACCGGCGCTTGACAGATTTGAGTCTCATGTTACCTTGAGAGGGTACCAACCAATGTGGATTGCTACCCGACATGAGATCTGTTTGTCTTTGGCTTAGCGCGCT
>JAYRFH010000107.1:0-1986 GCA_041908405.1 Candidatus Zixiibacteriota bacterium | reverse complement strand
TGAATTAGAAGGTGACTTCGACTTCATCATTCGCTCCGATGCGGTTCTTCCAGGGGAAGAGCGTGTGGACGCGGATGATGAGGAATACGTATACTATCACGGCAATGACCTTCGGGTTGATGTGACCGATCAGGTCCGTCAGGCGCTGGTCCTGGCAGTCGGCTTGAAACCGCTCTGTCAGGATGATTGTCGTGGACTTTGCCCGACCTGCGGGACCAATTGGAACGAGGCATCCTGCACCTGCACTCGCGATGCTTCCGACTCTCGCTGGGATGGATTGCGGAATTTTTTGGGCAACAACAACTGAGCGATAGGAAGGAAGAGCTGTCATGCCTCTACCCAAACGACGACATTCTCGCACGCGTGGACGCAAGCGTCGGACCGGTTGGAAGATCGAGATCCCAAACGTCATCCCGTGTGAGCATTGCCACCAGGCGCGTCTGCCGCACCACATCTGTCCGCACTGCGGATTCTACAATGGTGTGCAGGTGATCGCCGGCCGCGACGTATAATTACAAGACCCGCACTGGTACGCAAGAAACAAGGGATTGTCTGACTGATGACTACACGTGAGACCTGTACCGTCGCACTTGACGTTATGGGAGCCGATGGCGGCCCACAGGCTATTATTGAGGGGGGGCTCGACGCAGCCCGTCGACTCGGTGAAGCTATTCATGTCAAGTTCGTCGGCCATCAGGAAATGATCAAGAAAGTGCTTGATCATATTCGCGATCTGCCCAAAAACATTTCGGTGCATCATGCTGAATCGGAAGTCACTATGTTGATGGCGGCGACCGATGGGGTCAAGATGCGCGATAGTTCCATTGCGGTCGGCCTGCAGGCGCACAAGCGCGGCCTGGCCGATGCCTTTGTTTCACCAGGCAACACCGGCGCTGTGATGGCGACCGCCCTGCTCACGCTTGGCCGGATCGAAGGAGTCAGTCGACCCGCGATCACGGCTGTTTTCCCCAGCAGCGGCGGCAGACCGTGTGTCGTTTTGGATGTCGGCGCGAACGCCGAGTGCAAACCACAGCATCTTGCCCAGTTTGCCGTGATGGGTTCGGTCTATTCCTCCATCCTGTTTAATATCGAAGCTCCTCGCGTCGGCCTGATGTCGATCGGGGAGGAACGAAGCAAAGGGAATGAACTGATCCTGGCCGCCCAGCAGCAGTTGCTGAAGAGCACCACCGTCAATTTTGTGGGTAATATCGAGGGCCGCGACGTCATGAGCGGCAATATTGATGTTGCCGTTACTGACGGTTTCACCGGGAATGTTCTGCTCAAATTCGGCGAATCGGTCCAGCCGTTCCTGATGAACGCGGTCCGTCGCCAGATCCAAACCAATATCTTTTCTCGCATCGGCGTCTATTTGCTGGCGCCCTTTCTCCGTCGCATTAAGAATTCGTTCGATTACGCAGAGGCGGGCGGCGCTCCTCTGTTGGGGGTGAATGGAATTGTCATTATTTGTCATGGATCGTCAAACGCTCGCGCGATATACAACGCGGTCAAGATAGCATTTGAAATGCACGCCAAAAGGATCAAGCAGCGCATTCATGACGAGCTGATAACTAACCACTTCGGTAAAAACAATGGCTCAAAAGATAAGCGCGAAGATCACGGGAACGGGATCGTTCACACCGCCTCGGCGGATGACCAACGCTGACCTCGAAAAAATAGTAGATACCTCCGACCAGTGGATCTTCGAACGAACCGGGATCCGCGAACGGCGCATCTGTGACGATACGATCAGTTGTGCCGATATGGCGACCGAGGCCGCACGCAATGCGATGGCTATGGCCAACTGTGCGCCCGAAGAGGTCGACCTGATCATCGACGCCACTGTGACTCCGGATTACCTGCTACCGTCGAATGGCTGCATCATTCAGGAGAATCTCGGATTGGTCAATGCGGTCGCTTTTGATATCGTCGCGGCCTGCACCGGATTTCTGAACGGACTGTCGATCTCGCGCGGATTCATCGAATCCG
>JAYRFH010000106.1:0-3887 GCA_041908405.1 Candidatus Zixiibacteriota bacterium | reverse complement strand
GAAGCGCTCAAGAGTCGTGTTTAGGTGCTCGAGCAGCAAGCCGGTACCCGGGCCGAGCGGCTGGACGCCGGCTGTCACGATTGTTTCGAAGAAGGCTACAAACATGTCCTTCTGTTGGGCAGCCGTACGCCGACTATTACCTGCAAAATGATGAAGAGCGCGCTAAAGATGCTCCAGGAATCAGACGCGGTCTTTGGTCCAACGCCCGAAGGTCGCTACTATTCACTCGGCATGTCCAAGAGCCTGCAGATACGTCTCCAGGATTTCGATTGGAAAGCGGCCACGATCTATCACGATGTTGCCGATGCTTTCACCAAGGAGCATCTTTCCTGGTCGGAGCTGGAGATCTGGTATGCAGTTGAAAATCCGGATTATCTTGAGACCATGGCGCGCGATATCAATCAGTTCCGGTTCGAGGGGGATGAGGATACTGCCCGCGAAACCGAAATAGTCATCGAGCGCATTCTCACTAAATTGGAGCCGTAAATGGAACGGCAACTGCAGAAACTCTCCTGGCTGACTGTCCGTCAGCTGGTACCATCGAAGGTCGATACCGTCATTTTTCCGGCTGGAACGGTCGAAGGCCACGGGTCTTCCGCCATAGGTACAGACAACTTCATCCCAGAGATCATCGCCGAGGGGATCGCCGATCGGATCAATGCGCTGGTTGCGCCTACACTCAATTATGGTATTACCCGTTCACTGATACGCTACAACGGCGGCTCAACCATAGCCGAAGAGAATTATCGACGGTTTGTACGCGACATTCTGGACTCGTATGCCGACTCCGGATTCAAGAATATCATCCTGATGAATGGACATGGCGGCAATAACTCCGCGCTCAAGTCGGTAGCGTTTGAGTTCCACCATGAGCGGAAATGCAATATCGCCGTGGTGCATTGGTGGGAGTTGTGCGGCAAAATGACCGAAGAGTTTTTCGGTCATACTGGTGGTCACTCCGGTACTGACGAAACCGCCATGGTGATGTCTATTGACCCCAATCTGGGGGGCAAAGAGCAGTACGACAAGGATCTGGCCTGGTATTTCCGTCCGGGAGCGGACATCTACCCGGTGCCCGGTACAATTCTGCTATACAAAGACGGTGAAGGCTACCCGGAGTTTGATCACTCGCGGATACAGGAGTACCGTCAGAAAGTGATCGATACCGTCGGCGAATTCGTCGAGCTGGTGCTCTCCCGCTGGCGAAAGTGGGGGATGTAGAAAAGCAAAAGGCTTCACTTCTGTGAAGCCTTTGTCGTCTCAGGTAATCTTAACTTAGAAATGCTCAATATAAGTCAGCCGCAGCTCACGCGTGATTGTTTGCGCTTCTCGGCGATTCAAAAGCAAATCCTTCAGAATTATCTCTATCTGCAAATTCTGCGCGAACAACCACTTGATTGACGAGTTCAAATATCCCCGTCCCTTGCCGGAGAAATTCGCAGCGCTGCCGTCCGGATAGGAAGATCGGTCATCATTGAGCGCCAGGTCGTATTCCAGCAGTAAGGCGAGGTTGTAGTTAAAGGTCGCATCGACGCCGAAGAAGCCGTTCAATGTCTTATCTTCATCCTTCTTCTTTTCCATCGAGTAGTTTATCCCGGCATGCCAGCCCGAGGTCCACTTGTAGAAGTAGAATGATCGGCTTGCCGCCGCGTAAAACCCGCGCGACTTGAAGGCGTATCGCTGTAGATCCTTGTTCCAGGGGCCATCACCCTGCGAGGAATATCCCAGCACGACCCCCGGAAAATATTGCATTTCGTCGATAATACGGAACTTGAGGTTGAACTCGATATCCGGGTTCCAGTTCGGCTCGACATTGGAAACCGCCCCCTCCGCTCCATAGGCTATACCCAGGGTCAGTCGATTGGACAAACCGATATTGCATGTTCCAAGCGCTCCTCCACCTGAATATATGCGCAAGCCAATATCAAAGTAGCTGCGGGGGAGAGTCCCCGCGGTCGGCATATCGATCAGGTCGCGTGGCGGAATGTCATAGAGTGTGCCGCTGACGTCGCGCGCCGTCTCATTGTCGGCAGGGGTCTGCGCATATGTCGAACTAACTGCGACAAGCGTCGCTAAGCATATACAGAGGAAATGTCTGGTCATGTCGGGTCATCCTGAAGTAGCAGGTTCAATCCTGCTGATTATATGCCCCAAGCGCCCAAACATGTCAAATTAAAACAGGGGAGAGGCATGGAAACGTGCGGTCAATCGCCGAGACCGACCAATTTGAGGAAGTGCTGGCGATATTTCTCGGTGATCGGTCCGGGTGCGAAAATGTGCCGCTTCTTGTCGGCTATCTCCTGCACAGAGATAACAAGTCGAGTCGAACTTGAGATGAATATCTCGTCGGCCGCCAGAAGGTGTTTCAAAGTCGCATGTTGCTCGACCAATTTGAGTTTCAGCTTACGGGTCTCCCGCAGCATTACTTCTCGAGTGGTCCCTTCCAGACAGCCGGCGTCGAGCGGCGGCGTGTAGACGACACCTTTCTTCACCCAGAAGATGTTTGCCGAGGTCACTTCCGCCACATACCCCGATTCATTCAGCATGATCGCGTCATCGTACTTCTTCTGTTTGGCGATGCGCAGGGCCGCCGCCTGAATCGCGTAAGAGATCGTCTTGATGCGGCGAAAGACCGACTCCTCGTCAACTCGAAACGGTGAAACGATCAAGCGACTGGGGCGAGACGGTAGCTGATGTGGGCCGACCAGAATGATGACCTGCGGATCCGAGGATTTCCCGCGCCAGCGGGCAGAATCACCGGAAGTTATTGTCAGCCGAAGTTGTTTTACTTTGGCCGGATACGCTTTGAGCGCACGTTTCATCCAGACTTCAATCTGCTTCCGTGTGACCGGTATCTTTAGACCCGTCACTTTAGCGCCACGCTCCAGACGGTCCAAGTGCTCTTTGGCAAAAATGACGCGGTCATCGACACCAAGAAAGGTCTCAAACAACCCCTCGGCGTACAGCAGCGAGTTGTCGTAGACGGATATCTTCGCCTTATCCGGTTTGACTAGTTTTCCATTTATCGACGCTAACGGCGTAAACATGCTATTTGATCCTCACTTAGTCCGATTGCTCGGAACATATTGGATGCCTTGAGCAGCATCTCATCGTATTCAGCATCGGGCTCGCTATCCGCCACAATACCGCCTCCGGCATGGATATGGTAGATGCCATTTTGGTGAACCATGGTCCGAATTGCAATATTGAACTCCGCGTGGCCGGGTCTGATGTAGCCGATGCATCCTGTGTAGATCCCGCGAGGTACGGACTCCAGCGACTGCAGTATTTCAATTGCCCTCAATTTCGGCGCGCCAGTGATCGAACCGCCCGGCAAGAGCGCCTCAAGGACTTGTGAGGTCATGATCTCCTGTCGCACTTTGGCCGAGATGTCGCTCACCAAATGGATCAGCGAGCGGTAGAGTTCGGTGCGAAAAAGCGCATCCACCTTGACGGAACCGGTTGCCGCGATCCGGCCAAGGTCATTCCTCTCCAGATCGACAATCATGAGTAGCTCCGCGCGGTCCTTTGCGGACATCAATAGCGACTGGCGGTTCCGTTCGACCTCTTCGAGAGTTGTGCCCGAGTTCATTGTACCTTTGATAGGGCTCGTGCTGACTTCTCCAGCATCCAGAAGCAGCATCCGTTCCGGCGAAGATGAGAGTATCTGCAATTGACCGAAATTCAGAAAAGCTGAGTAGGGGGCGGGAGTTAGCGAGCGGAGTCGCATGTATATCGAAGTCGGCGCATTGTCTGATCTAAGACTGAATCTCGTGGTGAGGTTAGCCTGGTAGATATCCCCCTCAAAAATGTGACGCTTGATGCGATTGACTTTATCGGTGTACGAGTCGTGTGTCTCAGACCATTCGAAATCAGATGGCGATATG
>JAYRFH010000105.1:0-1890 GCA_041908405.1 Candidatus Zixiibacteriota bacterium | reverse complement strand
CTCCATCGCCGTTAATCCCGGCGAAGTCGTTGGACTGCTTGGCCCTAACGGGGCCGGCAAAACCACCACCTTCTATATGATCATCGGCTTTATTCGCCCCGATGGCGGCTCCGTTTACCTTGGCGAACGGAATATCGGCCGGATGCCCATGTATCGCCGCGCCAAAATGGGAATCGGCTACCTAGCTCAGGAAGCCTCCGTCTTTCGTAAACTGTCGGTCGAAGACAATATCCGCGCGGTACTCCAGTTCCGCAGTATGAGCTTCAAACAGCGGAAAGAACGTCTCGAGCAACTCCTCCATGAACTGGATATCACGCACCTGCGCAATAACAAGGCGTACACGCTCTCAGGTGGGGAACGCCGCCGTGTCGAGATAACCCGTACGCTCGTCAACGAACCGAAATTCATCCTGCTGGATGAACCCTTCGCCGGTATCGACCCGATCGCCGTCGAAGATATTCAGAAGATCATCAACCGTCTCGTGGAACGGGGTCTCGGTGTTCTCATCACCGACCACAATGTTCGCGAGACATTATCGATCTGCCACCGCGCGTATATTATGTGCGACGGCAAGATCCTTAAAGCCGGGTCGGCCGAGTATCTGGCCAATGACCCGGAAGCACGCAAAATCTATCTGGGAGAGAAGTTCCGGCTGAATTAGGTATCGCTCTGTGGAATAAATGAACGGTTTGGCGCTTCGCGGTAAACCGCCCTCCTCACCCGTCCGATACCTAGACCAGGAGCACTATACTACTTCGAATTGGAGCGACTGAACGGACTAGGGTTCACCTATGAAAATTGAGATAAGACAAGTCCCAGGGCTGCAGCAAATCCTTGCCCCGCAACTCATTCAGTCCCTCAAAATGCTGCAGATGCCGATCCTGAAACTGGAGCAAACCCTCCGTCAGGAACTCGCCATCAACCCCCTCCTCGAAGAGGTCGAAGTCCTCGAGGAAGAGCCGAATCTCGAATCCTCAGAATCTGATGTCGTCGCCCCGGAGCCTACCCCCGACACCGGCGAACAGGAAAAGATCGACTGGGATAATTACCTCGGCGAGAACGATGATGACTACAAGGTCCGCGAATCCCGCGAACCCGATGAAGACCGCTTTGGCGATCTGGCGAAAGCCACCGACAGTCTCTACGATCATCTGAAAGAGCAGTTGTCGTTCCTCAAGCTCTCCGAAGAACAGCAGCTTATCGGCGAATATATCATTGGGAATATCAGCCCCGATGGCTACCTGTCCATCTCGGTGCCGGAAATGGCCGATGAGTTGAAGGTCCCGCCGGAAAAGATCATGGAAGTCCTCTCCCTGATCCAGCGTTTCGACCCGATCGGAGTCGGCTCCCGCGACCTTCGCGAGTCTCTCCTTATCCAGCTTCGCGAGAAATCGCTGGAGAACACGCTCGCCTACCGCATAGTCGACGAACATCTGCGCGACCTGGAGAAAAAGTCAATGCTCCAGCTTGCCAAGATGTTGTCTGTCCCGTTTGAGAAGATCCAGAAGGCGATGGAGACCATCAAAGCGCTCTCGCCGACCCCGGCGCACGGCCGCTTTGATACCGCCGCGCTTCCCGTTGTCCCCGACCTGATAATCGAACGGATCGGCGAAGAATATGTCGTTATCCATAACGACCGGAATGTCCCGCGCCTCCGCATCAACTCCGGCTACAAGGACCTTATCAAGCGCGGCAACAGCACCGACAAAAACACCAAGGACTACGTCAAGCAGAAATTGGAACAGGCCCGCTGGCTCCTCAACGCCATCAACCAGCGTCGCAGCACCATGATCCGTGTGATGGAAGCGATCATTGAGGAACAGCATGAGTTCTTTGAGAAAGGCCCCGCCTTCCTCAAACCGCTCATCATGGATGATATCGCCCAGAAGG
>JAYRFH010000104.1:0-6598 GCA_041908405.1 Candidatus Zixiibacteriota bacterium | reverse complement strand
TTTGCGACTGTCCAGTCGGGCGACTGTCGCCAGGAGTATCTTGTTGCCGATATCAGCTAATTGCGGGATGGCTCCAATCGGTGTCGCCGACTCAAACCAATATCGGTTGACCCCTAACGGTGAAATCTCTACCCGCTCATTCGGAATGCGCGGACACCTCTCGAGTAGCAACCCCTTGGTGAATTGCGATATCGCGACCAACCGCGATGGATACTCAAACATCCGACGCGTCCCGGTCATGGTCGCCTGAACCGAGGTCCGCAATCCCAGAATATCTGTTCCGTATACTGTCGCTTGATAATCCAAAGGTCTAAAGCGGCGCGCAAATGCCAGGGCCATCACAAACGATGGATCCACCGCATGCACCAGATCATATCCCGTCGCATTCAACCGCGCCACCCGCCAGAAGAGCGATGGCAACTCTTTCGGCCCATAATTCGCCGCCGAATATCTGGCCAGTCGAAATGGCATCTTATCATCAAGCAGAGTTTGATCATGACCATAGTCTGGAGCAACGACAGTCACTTCATGCCCCAATCCAGACGCGGCAGTGGCCAATTCAGTAGAATACCGGGCAATACCTCCATGCGCGGCAGCAAACTCATGCGTCCGCATGATTATTTTCTAACGCCCCCTGGTCATGCACCTCCCCTTCCAAGGCGAACCGCCAGAATGCGTTTTACCTCACTCCGCTCATTGTCGCTCAGCGCAAACCTCCATGCGAAAAGCACGACCAGCGCCAGAAGTCCGATCCCTAACAGAACCCTCAATCCTGTTGCCCGAATGAACGCTATTCCGCACGCTATCAGCAGTGATAATAACCCAAAGACGAGTACTTCTGACTTTGGAATGATCACCGACCAGGTCGTCCCCACGACTCGCGCCGACATGAAAAACAACACCGCTGACTCCAACAAGAGTCGACCCGTCCAGACTGCCGCCGCGCCGCCTATACCAAATCGATCGGTCGCCAGCCACAGCGCGGCGACATAGATCGGAAGTTCTATCAAATACATGATCGCGGTAAGATCAGGGCGCCCCAAGGCTTCAATAGCCGACAGCGGCACTCTAGCCATTGAGTTCAATACTACACCGATCGCCATTATCTGGAGCACGAGCGCGCTATGATGCGCGAAATCCGCGTTGAGCCACAGACCCAAAAAAGGCTCAGCCAGCGTCAATGCCCCAACCGCGATCGGAAGCATCACCAACAGGATATACCTGACCCCTTTCTGATGCAGTCGGATCACTTCCGCACGACGGTTCGCCGTGTACGCGCTGAAAACTGGAAACAGCACTGTCACCAGCCCCATCGGAATGATGAACAACTTGGCCATAAGGTCGAACGGCGTGGCATAATACGCGACCGCCGTCAGTGTCAGCAAAGCACCGACCAGCATCCTGTCCATCTGACCCATCATTGGCGCAATCACATTGCTGATCGTCACCCACTTTCCATAACCCAGCAGCTGCATCAGTATCTTCCGGTCGATCCGACCGAATCGGAATACCTGCAGGTCGCGCAGGGCGTATCGCACATACACCAGCATCACGGCGAATTTCGCCAGAGTCATGGCCAGAACGATATAGAACAGACTCCGTGAGAATGGAAGGACCAGCAACGGCATGAGGAATGCTGAGATACTGCTCGGCACCCGGATCGAATTGGTGAGCGCAAACTTCTGATGTGCCTCTAGCACTCCCCGCGAGCAGGCGTTGGTCAACAGGATCGGGATTGAAACCGCGATCACATACATCGCGGCGATCGCCTCATCGTGCAGCGCATCCGGCACATTCAGCCACGAAGTCACCACAGTTGGCGCCAGCAACGACACAAGTATGGATCCAAACAGCCCTCCGCCCACCGAAAGCGTCAACGCGCTCACGACCAACGGCGCTAGTTCCGACCGTCTCCCCTGCGCCAGATATTCCGCCACGAACTTGGTCGTCGCCCGTCCGATCCCCATGTCGAAAATATTGAAATAACCGACCACCATCCAGGCCAGAGACAACAGGCCAAAACGGTCCGTCCCAAGATGCGCCACCAGCACCGGTATCGAGACAAACCCGACCACCAGCGGCGCGGCCAGTCCAATGTAGTTGTACAGGGAATTGCGGGCCAACTGACGCCCGGAGAACTCCTGCGATGAAGAGGTTGTTGACGAAGATATCGGTTTTGAAATAGTTTTCGTACTCTCAGTCACTTTCATCGTCCTTGATGAACTGGCAACGTATGCCGGGGCCCTTCCTGATTCAACCAAAACAGGACAATTCAAACCTATGTCACTCAATCACCGGGTCGAATTGTCAAACCAGGCAGATATCCATATCTACCCTCACATTATATATACAAGAAGAATGCCGAACCGCATGTCCGCGCCAATGCCGTTATCACACGCGCACTTAGCGGAGTGTTCTCTGATGAAAATTGAATTTGAATGAGAATTCGAGGAAAGACTTGCTATTTTAAGCCGGAAAAAGATTCCGAGGCCGAATCACCGTCCGGCAAAATGCCGGTCGATCAAGTCACACAAAATATGTGCGATCAGGATATGCATCTCCTGAATCTGCGGCGTGTGCGATGACGGCACGACCAACGCAAGATCACACGCATCCTTCAGTTTCCCCCCGTTTCCGCCAGTAATTCCGACCACTGCCATTCCGCGCGCGCGGGCTGACTCAACAGCTCTGAGAATATTCGATGAATTGCCGGATGTCGATATCGCGATCAGCAGATCACCCTTCCCGCCCAGCGCTTCCACCTGTCGCGAGAATATCTGCTCGATCCCGAAATCATTCCCTATCGCCGTTAGCGCCGAAGTATCCGTCGTCAATGCGATCGCCGGGAGCGGCCGACGGTCCTTCGCCAGGTATCTCCCAGTCAACTCGGCCGCGATATGCTGGGCATCGGCCGCCGAACCACCGTTCCCACACAGCAGTATCTTGTGGCCGCTCTCCAACACAGCGATGAGCCGCTCGCCTACCGCCGCTATCTGTTCCACCATTGTCGACTGCACAGCCTGCGCGACAGTCAGATGGTCTGCGATTGATTTGCGTATCGAGTCGTTCATTAGTCCAACACAAAGGGTGAGTCAGGGGCATTCTCATGCCGGATCTCGTCAACTTCTTCCTTCCTCCCCGGTCCGGCATACAACCTGTTCGGCGCATTATACACGATTCCATCCACCGTGCCAATATTCTTGTACGCGTGCACCACCCCCGGCGGGACAATAACCGTCGCCGGGTTGGCCTCCCCGAGGTCGCACCTATACGACTGCGTATAGGTCGCTGAATCCCGACGCATATCCCAAAGATACAATCTGAACATCGAAGGTCCGATGAACGCGAAAAGATCTGCCTGTTCCCGATGTTCGTGCGGTCCGCGCGCCACCCCGGGCTTGGTCATCGAAACATAACTCATGACCGGATGAAACTGACTCGCCAACTCGTCATGCCGAAACAGCTCCATCAGCCAGCCGCGGTCATCTGTAAACTTCTTGATCGGCGTGATAACCACGCCCTCTATCGAGCAATCTTTCACACCAGCTTCCCTCCGCACTCGGCAAGAAAATCGCGCAAAGCGACATCGTACGGACGCATCACATTCAACCCTGCTTCGTTCAATCGCCGATTCTCCAGCGCGGAATATTTCGGCCGACGAGCCGGTCGCGGGTACTCTTCGGTGATGCACGGAATCATATCTACATCCATGTTTATGTCGCCGAAGATCGAGTTGGCGAATCCATACCACGACGTCTCCCCCTCCGATGTCGCATGCAGCAGGCCAAACATCCCTTCTTCAAGTATCACTTTCGTTTGTTGCGCTATCTCCATCGTCCATGTAGGGTTACCGCGCTGGTCGTCAACCACCTTAAGTGGCCTCACGGGCTCTCTATTCTGCTTCGCAGCCTGTTGTTCCCTGGCCAGTCGAAGCATCGTCTTCACGAAATTCTTCCCGTACTGACCATACACCCAACTGATTCGCATGACGACGTAATTGTCCACCCAGGCCTTGACGCGCTCTTCCCCATCCGCTTTTGACCGCCCGTACACCGTCTGCGGATTGACCTCGTCGCTCTCCACATACGGCTTTGTCGCCTTACCATCGAACACGTAGTCGGTGGAATAGTACAGCATATTCGCGCCAATCTTGGCGGTTGCCCGCGCGACATTTTCGGCGCCATCCGCGTTGATCGCTTGAGCCAATCCGGGATTCGCCTCGCACCCGTCGACATCCGTGTACGCCGCCGTATGTATCACCCACTGTGGTTTGATCGCGCGAAAGGTCTCGAGCAATCCTGTGTAGTTGGTGATATTCACGTCGGCCTGGTCGATCCCCACCACTGTCGCATGGTCGGAGAGATATCCCATCAGGTCCATGCCGAGCTGTCCCTGACAGCCGGTGACCAGTATCTTACCAGTGATCGCCATTGACTTCGTTCATGATATCTTCAAGATACCGGCGATATTCGTTATTCCCCATCTCCCCGATTATCATGTCCATCTGCTGTCGATTGATAAACCGCTGACGGTACGCTATCTCTTCGATACAGGCGATCTTCAGCCCCTGCCGTTTCTCGATCGTCGCGATAAACTCCCCTGCGTCCAGCATAGACTCATGCGTGCCGGTATCGAGCCAGGCGATCCCGCGTCCCAGCTTTACCACTTTCAGACTCCCACGCTCAAGGTAGGCGCGGTTGACATCGGTTATCTCAAGCTCCCCCCGCTTCGAGGGCTTGAGTTGCTTCGCTATCTTCACCACATCGTTGTCGTACAAATACAACCCGGTGATGGCGTAGTTTGATCTCGGATGTGTTGGCTTTTCTTCGATTGATATCGCCTTCCCCGTCGCGTCGAATTCCGCCACTCCATACCGCTCAGGATCTTTCACCCAATAGCCAAAGACCAGCGCGCCATCGCGGAAGGTCGCCGCCTCCGGCAGAAAATCAAACACCCCGTAAAAAATGTTATCTCCGAGAATCAGCGCGACCGAATCATTGCCGATGAACTTCTCGCCTATGACAAACGCCTGCGCGATCCCCTCCGGTTTCGGCTGCACCTCGTACGAGATATTCAACCCGAGATGATGCCCATCCCCGAACAGCGCTTCGAACTTCGGTATATCGCTCGGTGTGGAAATTATCAGAATATCCTGGATCCCGAACAGCATCAGAGTTGACAGCGGATAATAGATCATCGGCTTGTCATACACTGGGAGCAGCTGCTTGCAGACGACCTGCGTCACCGGATAGAGCCGCGTTCCGCTTCCACCCGCCAATATGATCCCCTTGGTCACTCTACCGCTCATTTTCAAACCGATTTCCTTTGATGATACATCCGCTCATAATACTGAAGATACTCACCGCTGATGCAGTTCTCAAGCCATTCCGCGTTGTCCAAGTACCAGCGAACCGTCCGCCGAAGGCCGTCCTCAAATGTGCACGATGGCTCCCACCCAAGCTCTCTCTTGATGCGTGTCGCGTCGATCGCGTACCGACGGTCATGTCCCGGCCGATCTTCTACGAAAGTGATCAATGATTCGCGCGGTCCGCGTCCGAGACACTCATCCAAAGTTGTGCAAAGGAGCCGCACCAGAGCGATATTGCTGATCTCATTATGTCCCCCGATCGCGTAGGTCCGCCCCATCTCCCCTTTATGAAACACCAGCTCAAGCGCGGCGCAATGATCCTCGACATACAGCCAATCCAGCACATTCCCACCATCACCATAGACTGGCAGTGGCAATCCAGCGATAGCATTCCGGATCATCAGCGGAATCAGTTTCTCGGGAAATTGGTATGGGCCGTAATTGTTCGAGCAGTTGGTCGTCACTATATCGAGACCATAAGTTTTGTGGTATGCCCGCACCAAATGATCCGCCGAGGCCTTCGATGCCGAATACGGCGAGTTCGGGCGGTATGGACTCTCCTCGACAAAGAATCCGCTCTCCCCGAGCGAGCCGTACACTTCATCAGTAGATACATGATGAAACCGGAATGAATCGGTCTTGGAGACCTCTCGCGCCAACTCCAGTAGATTGAATGTCCCGATGATATTTGTTGTAATGAAGTCCGATGGCCCCGTGATGGACCGGTCCACATGCGACTCTGCCGCCAAATGGATCAGTCCATTGAATCGATACTTTTCAAAGAGACCTTGCAGCGCCCGGAAGTCGCAGATATTGACCCTCTCGAACGCATAATTCGATGCGCTCTCGAGCGCGCTCAGGTTGGCCAGATTACCGGCGTAGGTCAGGCAGTCGATATTGACAAACAGGTAGTCCTGATATTTCGGCACCATGCGCAATAACAGGTTGGAGCCGATAAACCCCGCCCCTCCCGTGACCGCGATGCGACGCTTGAAGTTCGTGCTTTCCATGATAATAGTCTCTGCCTTCTCCTCTGCTGGCCCAATATGGGAGATTGAACGTCGTTCCTCAACAAAAACTGGCAGAAGCTTGGCCGGTGTGGCAGAAACACTTACGATGCAGAGATTAACAAGAGCCGGCGACAGGAGTCGAACCTGCGACAGCCTGATTACAAATCAGGTACTCTACCAACTGAGTTACGCCGGCCTGGTCGACTATGGTAAGAAATCA
>JAYRFH010000103.1:0-2038 GCA_041908405.1 Candidatus Zixiibacteriota bacterium | reverse complement strand
CAGTTCTATAATTCGAATCCGTACGGTGAGAAGTATTCCTCCAAGCCGACCTACTTGTCTGCCTATGTTCAGGACAAGCTGGAGTATGTTGACTTCGTCATTAATATGGGGCTCCGCTTCGATTACCACGACGCGGATATATCCTATAACTATACTCCGGACGAGTTGACCGCCACGTACCGCGAGGCAAAGTCGGTCAGCCGCGTGTCACCGCGGTTGGGCGTCTCTTTCCCGATCAGCGACAAATCGGTAATGCACTTCAACTACGGCACGTATTACCAGACCCCCCGGTATACCTATCTCTACACGAACTTGCAGGGCGATCTGTCAACCGGCTATCCGTTGCTGGGAAATCCGGATCTGGCGCCCGAGCAGACCACCGCGTATGAGCTTGGTCTGGATCATATGATAAATGAGGGACTGCGCATCGACGTGACCGCCTACTACAAAGATATCCAGGATCTGGTCACGACACGCGAGGCGCTTCAGTTTGCCGGACGTACGGTCACGAAATTCGACAACGACGACTATGGATCCGTAAAGGGATTCGATATCGCGCTGGACAAACTGCCGATGGGCGGCTATTTCAGCGGCTCGGTCTCTTACTCCTATATGATAGCCATGGGAAATGGTTCGAGCGCGATGGATCCGTACTACACGTACCTGACCTCCTCAGAAGACACGCTCGCCCCGATCAGCGAATATCGATTGGATTTCGACCAGCGGCATACCTTGACGACCGTTCTCGATTTCAGAGTTCCTGCTGAATGGAAGGGGAAGATCTTTGGTCTGTCCATTCCGGGGAATTGGGGAGTCAACATGGTCGGCTACTATGGTTCCGGCCTGCCGTACACTAAGACGGATTCAATGGGTAACCGGTTTGGCGAACGGAATGAAGGAAGCCTGCCGGCCAATTACAGTGTCGACATGCGCTTCAACAAGGATTTCGTTCTGGGCAGAGCGAAAAACACGCTGTCGTTCTTCATCGAAGTCGACAACGTCTTCAACAAAAAGAATATCCTGAATGTGTACACGCATACCGGTTTGCCGGACTATGACAATCGCCGCTATTCCGGCGGCCTGGCGACCGATCAGCAGGAACTGACGCGGCTTGATCAGCTCTATGATCACGATCCGCAGAACTACGGACCGCCCCGGACTGTCCGTACCGGGTTAGAATTTGGCTTCTAGGCCGGAGAGTGAAAGATGAAGATGAGTAGAAACCATACAGGTATCTTTCTTCTGACGGCTACGGTGCTGTTGCTGTCAGTGGTGAGTGCCAGCGCGATCGGTCCTTCGGCGGTGCGAAAATTGCCGAAAGATCTAAAAGAGACACAGGCCTCGCTGTCGCCGGCTCCCGCGACGATCGACCAGATCCTCCACAACGTGGGGAATATCCGGACGACCGTCGACAACGCGGGTTATGTCGGAGGGTACAGCTACTACGGACTTCCGTCAGGTGAATGGCCACGCAACTCCGGACATGACTATCTCGCCGAGATCAAGTACTGGATGGGCGGCGTGTCTCCGACCGGCGATACGCTGGTGGCGAACACGTGGGATGAGTTCCAGGCTGTCCAGATGATCGCTTCGGGCGCTGAGGATTATAAGATACTGCTGTCAACCGACAGTTCGCGCTACTATCAGTATGATATCTCGGACACCGTTGGTCTGGGGAAAGGAAACCCGGCTTTCGGATGGCGGGTGTACGATCCCGAAACGCAGTCATACGAATACGCGGAAAATTTCAATCCGATCGATTCGACCTTTTACGCCGGCGGCCCATTGGCGTTACAGCAGTCGCATTATGTATTCGATGATGCCGCGGGCGGTACGTCGCTGATGGGACTGCAGGTCACGCATACAATGCTGCAGTGGAACTACTGCTATAATGAAGACATTTCGTTTGTGATCTTAGAGATCACCAATACATCATCGGTTGACTACACGAACTTCACCTTTGGTCTCTACGCCGATTTCGATATCGGCGGACCCGACGGGACCGGCGAAAATGGCCGTCTGGGCGATGTCGTGGACT
>JAYRFH010000102.1:0-4535 GCA_041908405.1 Candidatus Zixiibacteriota bacterium | reverse complement strand
CTTGACTTTATAGATAATTCTATCCATGCTAAGGTAACATCAAAGCGAAAGGGACCTTCTATGAAGAACAGCTCCTCTACATCGCCTCTCCCCGGACTGCTCATGCCATTTCTCTTTGTCAGCGCCTTCATTGGACTGCTAATGGTCAATGCGTTGGCCGAGCCAACTGGCGGAGTTAAAGCTGGAGATGCCGCGCTGGGAACGATCAAATATGAAGCATTTGAAACACCGGAGTTTTGCGGAGCCTCCTGCCACGTCGACTTCTACCAGCAATGGAAGCAGGCGATGATGTCTCAGGCCTACACGCACCATTGGGATGAGATCGAGTATTTCAAACTGGCCGTGCCCCACGCGGAGAAAGATCCTGTGGTCGCGGGCGTTAAGGCCGGATGCAATGGGTGCCACGCGCCGCTGGCATTCCTCGCGGGTGATGTCCCACCGGCCAAACCGGAGGCCAACTCCCGCGCCAACGAGTCGGTTTCGTGCGATCTGTGCCATAGCCTAACCGGGTTCGAGGGGGACACCCCGTTCAACTTTAACTGGATCGCCGAGCCAGGTGATGTCAAATATGGCCCTCGAGAGACAGTCGACTCTCCAGCTCACAAAGGGAAGAAATCAGATTTTCTGGCCAGTGCGGAATACTGTGGAACGTGCCATAATGAAAAAGATCCGTACGGGATCTGGGTCAAATCGACACACCTTGAGTGGAAGGAAGGCCCGTATGCCGCCCAGGGTGTTCCCTGCCAGTCGTGCCATATGACCAAGACAGCCGGTGTCACTGCGAGTATGGGGACCGTATATCCAGACGCTCGACAGCACCTCTTTCATGGCGCGCACGATCCAGGCAAAGTCCGCGGCACGATAGAACTGCGTATCCACCCGGATATCCGCGAGGTCGAACCTGGTTCCACGGCCAAGTTCACGGTCGCGCTCTTCAATCAAAAGACGGGTCACAAATTTCCCACCGGCTCCGTTGAAGACCGCATTCTTTGGCTGCATGTCGAGGCCATGGACGCCAATGGCAAGGTCTATCATCTTGCGGTCGACAAGAAGGGCTTCGAAGGAGAAGAATTCACTATTGCCGCGGATGAACTTGCCTATCAAGACATGGGGATCGCCCTGAATGACCCGAACTTCAAGGGAGTGCAACGGGATGGCGTGCCTATCGGCGATCGCATTTTCCGGATGCCGTATTTTGATCCGCAGGGAAGAATGACCATCCAGCAGTGGAATACCAAGACACTCGGGGTCGATTACCGTCTTGGACCGCGCGAGACCAAACTGGAAACCTTCACTTTCAATCTTCCGGTCGATGTTGCTCCCGGACCTATGACTGTCAAGGCCACGCTCAATTACGCCAAGTTGGTGAAACCGGTGGCAGACTTACTGGGAGTGCCAGCTGAAGAGGCTGAGCCGCTGGTGGTAAACGACCACTTCACCACACTGACTGTTCTGCCGTAAAGGAGTTGAACGCTTATGCTTTCTTTCAAGAGATACGCGGCACTACTCGCTGTCGGGCTACTGGCAGTGGTCGTACTCATTCAGACCGCTGAAGCGATTCCCGCTTTTGCCCGCAAGTACGCGATGAGCTGTACCACCTGTCACGCGCCGTACCCGCGTCTCAAACCCTATGGAGACGAGTTTGCGGGAAATGGGTTCACGCTGAAGGACAAAGACGCTCCGCGCTATTTCGTGGATGCCGGCGACCAGAACCTGTCGCTGATCCGCGAACTACCCCTGGCCGTGCGGCTCGAAGGATACACGCAGTTTGCCTCCAAGCCCGGAGATAGGTTCGACTTTACGTCGCCGTACAATCTGAAATTGCTCTCAGGCGGGGCGCTGGCGAAAAACATCTCATACTATTTTTACTTTTTCTTCAGCGAAAGGGGAGAAGTTGCCGGGATAGAGGACGCATTCATCATGTTCAATGACATCGGGTCCTCGGAACTGGATATCTATGTAGGTCAGTTTCAAGTCTCGGATCCTCTGTTCAAACGCGAGGTGCGCTTGTCGTACGAGGACTATCAGATATATCGGGTCAAACCGGGACTCTCCAGCATAGGCCTGACCTATGACCGGGGGATCATGCTGACCTATGGGTTTGAGTCGGGGACGGACATCACCCTGCAAGTTTTGAACGGCAACGGAATCGGCCATGCCGATGACAATCGAGTGTACGACAATGACAAATACAAGGCGGTTCTAGGTCGCGTGAGTCAGGACGTCGGCGAGTATTTTCGAATCGGCGGGTTTGGATATTTCGGTAAAGAGGGCCCCAACTGCGACTCCACCAATGAAGTCTGGCTAGCCGGCCCGGACGCGAGTATCACAACGGACAAAGTCGTGCTGAATCTTCAGTATGTCGAACGTCGTGATGACAACCCGTCATTAGATATGACCAAGCCGCCGGAGCTTGAGACGCGTGGTGGCTTTGCCGAACTGATCTGGCTGCCGAATGGAGACCGGACCACCTGGTATGCGATGGCGTTGTACAACAATGTAGACTCTGACCAGCCCGATCTCAAGTATGAATCGTTGGCGGCGCATGTCGGATACCTGCTCCGTACCAACATACGGTTGACAGCGGAACTGGTCTTTGATATTAAGGACGAGGAGACACGGTTCCTTCTCGGTTTTGTATCGGCGTTTTGATGTCCTGTGTTGTGACTAGTTGACAGGGGTGACGCCGAAGAGGGGATACCTGTCGACAGTCGTTCCCGCGAAATGACGAAAAGAAGAAAGGCCGGGCGCGCGCCCGGCCTTCGCTGTGTAGCACCCACAGCATGGAACCCGTAACTTTTGTGCCAGCCGTTGACACAGCTGATCAGATTCCTGCCAAGCAGAGGGGGGCACTTTCGTTTTCGTTCCTCCGGTCCTGCTTTTTTTATCACACCCCCCACGTTCCGACAGTGAGTGATGCGAGCAGCACTACGCGGACAGCGTTTTCCGTGGAACCGACAAAAAGCCCGCCTTCGGGGAGGCGGGCTTATGGAATAATCTCTTGGGCCGGTCCTGATCAGATATCGAGATCGCCGGTATAGAGATCTTTGTGCGCCGGGTCTACTTTCAGCTTGTTGGCAGCCGCCCACGCTTTCATGTTTACTTCAGCGTAGGTGGATATCTCCTCATTATATATTAATCCCTGATTCGTGGCACCGTACAGGAAATAGTAGGTCCAGGCGCCATTCTGCAGGTCGGGTGCGTCATAAGAATATTTCGACGTTGATGCTGTAGATAGGACTGTACCGGTCTTGCAGTCGGCCAGGAAGTCGCCGATCACGCAGGCATCAAGATTGATCGTCTTTTTGGTACAATTCGCGGCGTTTAGATACCCCATCACATATGAATGGGTCAGGTAATAAAGATCGCGCGAAATAATACTTGATCCACCTGATGGACGGACTTTGGTCCCGTGGCCGGAATAGAAGAAAGCGATCTCGTCGCCTGCTACAGCGGCATCACGCAGCCAGATCAGTCCGGCCTGAATATTCGCGGCCGAAGCGTTGTAGTCAATGTCGCTGCGCACCGTAAATCCCTGCGTATTCAGGAACGCGATGACATCGCGAGCATCGTCGTCGCAGTAAGTCAAGTCATTGGCGGTGCCATCGTAGTCGGAGATGCCGATGACATACGCGTACTTGTGTGCGGGGGTCGGGTTCGGGTCGGCGACGGAAGCGCCGGGAGTCTCTTCGCGTTGCACCTGTTCGGAAATGCTCCCGAATTTCGTAAACGCTTGCTTCACGGCGTCCGGACGTTCGTCAACGAATTCCGGACGTTGCACCAGTGTCCCGGGACTGGTCACATCAGAATTGGGACCCGTGATATTCGGTTCATTTGAACACCCATAGAATGCCGTTACCACGGCCAGCATACACGACAGCAATAGTAGCCTTTTCATGTGAGACCTCTTCTAATGGTTAATAAGGAAAGAATGGTAAAGAGGGAGTTCACCCCGATGCAGAACAGAACGACCTCCTCTCGCGAAGGGCGTACCGGCTAGGTTGCTGTGCTGTCACTCGTCCGCGAGATTTGGACGCGAAACAACAGTCTGTGGGTGCTATTCCAATATAAACAAAAAACAGGTAACCATGTCCATAATAATCTACAAAAGATTCGATAATTGGAGGGCGGGAGACTTGAGAGTAGAAGAGACAGCAGTCGCAGTAGTAAGCGGGGTTGACGAGACTCGAACTCGCGGCCTCATGCGTGACAGGCATGCGTTCTAACCAACTGAACTACAACCCCGATCTTGACAAAGAACTTCAAAACAAATCCCGGTTGGGCCGGAATCCGCTGCCGACCGTGCTACCCAAAAAACTGGGCGATACAGGATTCGAACCTGTGACACCCTGCGTGTAAGGCAGGTGCTCTAACCAGCTGAGCTAACCGCCCGGTTCTCCTGTGAACACCGTCCGGACATGGCCCATCACCTGACCGTTTCCAGCCAAATGACCTGACCCGCCCGTTGGCAGACCGTTAATATATACGACTCCCCGGAAAAGGCAAGCGCCCAAAAGTCATGTCGACAGAAAAAT
>JAYRFH010000101.1:0-4781 GCA_041908405.1 Candidatus Zixiibacteriota bacterium | reverse complement strand
TTAGCTCGCAGACACAGCGTGACTGGCGCGACAATTCATCCACCAGGAAAAGGCGGGTGGGGTGGGCCATTGCCTTGATGATCCTCGCTTTGGCATCGTAACGGGTTTTGGTCCGGTCATCCATCGTTCAGTGCTCTCGCTCGTTAGTCAAACTATTTGGCAATATCGCCAAATAGATGGAAGAATCAAGAGGTAATTGTCTATTATGTAAAGATTCCGGGTAAGCTATTGCCGCGCAGAGACGACCCGCGCATTGGAACCGCCCTTGTCCGTGGCATATGAATGTCCTACCTTGACATATCCAGTGTCGGGGAGGGACAAGTCGGCAAATCTCTTCGTCTCAACTCAGCTATCGAAGCGAGGGAATGTGAAAGCGATCATATTAACCGAATACGGGCCGTCCGAATCCCTTCAACTGAAGGATATTGCGATGCCAGTGCCGAAAGAGAACCAGGTGCTGGTGAAAGTCCATGTCGCCTCGGTCAATCCAGTGGACTGGCACATCATGCGTGGCGACCCGTTTTTCATGCGGCTGATAGGGTTTGGACTCTTCAAACCAAAGCACAACATCCTGGGAGCCGATTTCGCCGGTACAGTCGAGGCGGTCGGTTCGAGTGTAACGCAATTCAAAGTCGGCGATGAGGTCTTTGGCTCGGGAAGAGGGAGCTTCGCCGAATACTTCCTCATCAATCAGGGGAAATTAGTACATAAGCCGGCCAACCTGACCTTCGAGCAAGCCGCGGCTGTCCCGGTCGCGGGCTTGACCGCCTTCCAGGCGATTCGAGTCGCGGGGGAGGTCCAACCCGGAAATCATGTCTTGGTGAACGGCGCCGCGGGTGGTGTGGGTACCTTTGCGGTACAGTTCGCTAAATCATTCGGCGCGCATGTCACAGGTGTCTGCAGCGGCGCAAAACGGGAAACAGTTCTCTCCATCGGTGCCGATGCGGTCATCGACTACACCAAAGAAGACTACACCAAAGGCGAGAGGAAGTATGACCTCATCATTGACTCCGCCAATTTTGGATCGATCCGGCATTCCGCCAAAGCACTCAAACCTCGCGGCACCTACGTGCTGGTCGGCGGATCAATGGCCAACTTCCTCTTAATGTCCGCTTTCCGTCCGTTCCTCTCGGGAGGAGAAGGGAGAAAGGTCACCGGTATGTTGGCAAATATAAACCAACCTGACCTGCTCACGATCAGAAGTCTGCTGGAGACGGGCAAGGTCGTTCCCGTGATTGGCAAACGCTACACATTGAGTGAGACTCCCGACGCGATCCGATACGTTGAGTCCGGCCACGCCCTCGGGAAAGTCGTGATTTCGGTCTGCCCACAGGGGCCAGCCAATGCGGGTTCGAGTTATTACTTGCCTTAGGGCTACATTCCTTGTAACTTGTTGCCCTGTATACTGCGAGAGTGGCGGAATTGGTAGACGCGCTGGACTTAGGATCCAGTCCTGCAAAGGGTGGGGGTTCGAGTCCCCCCTTTCGCACCATATTTCCCCGTGACTTCCAGCCGCGGCCCGGACCGGATTTCCACCCGCCCCGCCTGCGAAATGTTTGTCACATCAGAACTTGCGCCCCAAATTCGCCACTTGTTTTCAAGTGGCTTTTGGTGCTTTATTATAGGTTCAGATAACGGCGGACCATGCGGCCCACACTCCCAATTCCCTGCCATCCTGGCAGGCGGGAACAATTAGCCGTCTCCCGACCGTTGCTACCTAACACGACCGGCTGAGGCCGATGGAGATTATTTGTGAAAGTTGAAGTCAAGACTGGTGAAGGGTTAGTGCGCGAACTTTCGGTGGTTGTCCCTGCCGAGCGGGTACAGACCGAAATGGAAAAGAAATTCGTCGAGGTCCAGCAGAAAGCTGAGATCAAGGGGTTCCGCAAAGGGAAAGTCCCGATGCCGATGATCAAGAATATGTTCGCCAACGAGGTCCGCGCGGATGTCGTCGATGACCTGATCAAAGAAACCCTCCCCGAAGCGGTCAAAGAGCACTCCCTCAAAGTCGCGACCCGCCCGACTCTGACCGATTTCAATTTCAACGATGATGGCGGCTTCAACTACACCGCCCAGGTCGAAGTTTTCCCCGAGGTCGGCACGATCGGCTATGCCGGTATCAAAGTGACCAAAGAAGATGGCGAGATCTCGGACAAAGATGTAAACGAGATGGTTGAGTATATGCGCAAACGGATGGCGACTGTCCGTCCGGTCGAGCGCGAAGCCACCACCGCTGACTGGGTCACGGTCGATCTCAAGAAAGTCGCCGACCCCAAATTGGTCCTCCAGACCGACAGCTTCCCGAACTCCGAGGTCGATCTCTCCAATCCGATCACCATCAAAGAATTCCGGGAGCAGATCCCCGGTATGAAGATCGGCGACGAGAAAAAGATCGAAGTTATTTATCCTGAAGATTACTCCGACCGCGTGTTCGCCGGAGCATCGATAACCTATCAGGCGACGCTGAAGTCAGTCAAGGAAGTGATCCTTCCGGAGCTCGATGACAGTTTCGCCAAGCAGACCGGTATCGGCGAAACCTTA
This sequence comes from Candidatus Zixiibacteriota bacterium, assembly GCA_041908405.1. Classification (GTDB taxonomy): domain Bacteria; phylum Zixibacteria; class MSB-5A5; order GN15; family FEB-12; genus FEB-12. The sequence goes on along the minus strand of JAYRFH010000101.1, from coordinate 2,240 downwards.
CTCGAAATGCGCCTCAAGATCCGCGAAGATCTGAAACGTCAGCGCGACGACGCCTTCAAGCGCAACCAGCGCCATGAACTGATTCACCAGATGGCGGATATCAACCCGATCCCGATACCGGAAGGGATGGTTGCGGAGTATCTCGAATCAGTGGTCGAGGATTTCAAGAAGCAGTATCCCAAAGCTACCTCCGATGACGAAGAACAGATCAAGCAGAACTACCGCCATGTCGGCATAGAGGCGATGCGCTGGGACCTTATCTGGCACCAGCTTGCGACCCAGGAAAAGATTGAAGTTTTGGCGGCAGATACCGAAAAATGGATAGATGAATTCGCCCAGCGCAACCAGATCACCAAAGAGCAGGCGACCGAGGCCCTGAACAAGTCGGGGAAGGTCAGCAGCCTGCGGGATTCTTTGCTCGAGGAAAAAGTACTCGATTTCCTGATGAGCAAAGCCCAGGTGGTCGCGCCGGACAAAAGAGCATAATGGATTTTCCTGATAAGCGAAAAGGAAGCAACGCGTGAAAGAATTCAACGATCTCGTCAAGCATTACGCAAAGGCTCAACAGAGTTATCTGGTCCCGATGGTGGTGGAGCAGACCGGACGCGGCGAACGCGCCTACGATATTTTTTCGCGACTCCTCAAGGATCGCATCGTCTTTATCGGCACGCCGATCGATGACAACGTCTCCAACCTGGTGATCGCGCAGTTGCTTTTCCTCGATGCCGAGGATCCCGAGAAAGATATCTTCCTCTATATCAACTCGCCGGGCGGTTCTGTTTCCGCCGGATTGGCGATGTATGACACGATGCAGTTCATCAAGCCCGATGTCGCCACCACATGCATGGGGCTGGCCGCGTCGATGGGCGCCTTCCTGCTCGCGTCGGGTACCGCCGGCAAACGTTCGGCTCTGCCGAACAGCCGTATCATGATCCACCAGCCGTCCGCCGGCACACAGGGTCAGATTTCCGATATCGTTATTATGACCGAGGAGTTCCTCCGGACGAAACGCCGTCTCAACGAGCTTCTCTCGCACCACACCGGTAAGCCGCTCGATCAGATCGAGAAAGATTCCGATCGCGACTACTTCATGTCCGCCGAAGAGGCAAAGAACTACGGCCTGATCGACAAGGTCTACGAGTTCGGCAAGAAAGAGAAGAAGTAGTCATCGACCGCACGACGGTCCTGAAGCATAGGATGTGATTTATGACACACCAAGCGGGTCAACCGCCGCGCATGCCGCATCGCTGTTCGTTCTGCGGCAAGGCGTACGGGCAGGTCAAACGGTTGTTCTCCGGTCACGAGGCTTACATCTGCAATGAGTGCGTGGTGCTTTGCTCCGACCTGTTGCAGAACGCGCCTGATTACGAACCGAGCGAGGAGATCCAGAATCTTCCGCGCCCGGCCGAGATAAAGAACTTCCTCGACCAGTATGTGATCGGCCAGGAGACCGCCAAAAAGACGGTCGCTGTCGCCGTCTACAATCACTACAAGCGGGTCAACCTGAATCTTCGCTCACGCAATTCAGGCGATGTCTCTTCCGGTGACGCGGTCGATCTGGAGAAATCCAATATCCTGATGCTTGGCCCGACCGGTACCGGCAAAACCCTCATCGCCCGTTCACTCGCGAAATTCCTCAAAGTGCCGTTTACTATCGCCGATGCTACCGTCCTGACCGAGGCCGGCTATGTCGGCGAGGATGTTGAGAATATCCTGGTCCGCCTCTACCAGGCGGCCAACTACAATCAGGCGAAGACCGAACGTGGGATCATCTATATCGACGAGATCGACAAGATCTCGCGCAAAGATGGGAATCCGTCGATCACGCGCGATGTCTCCGGCGAGGGAGTTCAGCAGGGTCTGCTCAAGATCCTCGAAGGAACTGTCTCCAATATCCCGCCGAAGGGTGGACGGAAACATCCCGAGCAGGCCTTCGTCCAGATCGATACCTCGAATATCCTCTTCATCTGCGGCGGCGCGTTTGATGGTCTGGAGAAGATCGTCGCCCGTCGACAGGGGAGTCGTATTGTCGGATTTGAGGCGAACAAAAAGTTTGTTGGCCAGAACTCCGACGAGATCCTTGACCACGTCATTCCCGCCGACCTTATCGAGTACGGCCTGATCCCCGAGCTGGTTGGGCGTTTGCCGGTCGTGGCGCCGTTGCGTCCGCTCGATGCCGCCGCGATGATGAATATCCTGACTGAACCGAAAAACGCGCTGACCAAACAGTACGCGCGCTT
>JAYRFH010000100.1:0-16263 GCA_041908405.1 Candidatus Zixiibacteriota bacterium | reverse complement strand
TGGAACAACGAATAGAAAACACACGCCTGCAACTGCTGGATCTATATAAATGAGTACACACGCGGTTCATTCGGCTGAGACAGCCCCGGATGTCAATCCGATGCTGCCGCAGACATTCCGGGTGCGGAAGGTGATGAACGACACGTACGACACCTTCACGCTGGAATTGACGCCGTCACATGGCGGGGCCGAATTCAGCTTCAAACCCGGTCAGTTCAATATGCTCTACCTGTATGGAGTAGGCGAGGTCCCGATCTCCATCAGCGGCGATCCGTCGCGCTCCAATGTGCTGGTGCACACCACCCGCGCAGTGGGGACGGTCACCAAGGTGATGTCCAAGTTGAAAACCGGCGACCTGATCGGCGTGCGCGGACCGTATGGTTCGGCTTGGCCCGTCGAGGAAGCGGTCGGCAATGATGTGGTCATCATCGCCGGTGGTATTGGTCTCGCGCCGCTCCGTCCGGCACTCTACCATATTCTGGCGAATCGTTCGAAATATGGCAAAGTAGTGCTGCTATACGGAACACGTACGCCGTCGGATATTCTCTATCGCAAGGACTTGGAGCAATTGCGGTCACGGTTTGACCTTGAAGTGCACGTTACGGTCGACCGCGCGATGGGAAACTGGCGCGGCAATGTCGGCGTCGTCACCAACTTGATACCGAAAGCGCCGTTTGACCCGACCAGTACGATCGCGATGGTCTGCGGACCGGAGATCATGATGCGTTTTACCGTGTTGGGTCTTCAGAAGCGCGGCATAGAGTTTTCGAATATCTACCTGTCGCTGGAGCGCAACATGAAGTGCGCGGTTGGATTCTGCGGCCACTGTCAGTTTGGCCCGGTCTTCGTCTGCAAAGACGGCCCGGTCTTCCGGTATGACAAGGTGCGAGAATTCCTCAATAAGAGGGAGATCTGACCATGGCAACAGCAAAGCCGAAACTGGCCGTCTGGAAGTTCGCTTCCTGTGACGGATGTCAACTCAGCCTGTTGGACTGCGAGGACGAACTGCTGGAGATCGTCGGCGCGATAGATATAGCGAATTTCGCAGAAGCCTCCCGCAACATCATGAAGGGGCCGTATGACGTCTCGCTCGTCGAGGGTTCCATTACGACCCCCCATGATGCAGAACGTATCCACAAAGTGCGTCGCCAGTCGAAGTTCCTGATAACCATCGGGGCCTGCGCGACCGCTGGCGGAATTCAGGCGCTGCGCAATTATACGGATGTGAAAGACTACGCCTCGTATGTCTACACTAATCCGGAGTATTTCGAGACGTTGAACAAGTCGACGCCGATCGCTGATCATGTGTTTGTCGATTTTGAATTGCGCGGCTGTCCTATCAACAAGGCGCAGTTGGTGGAGACCGTGTCGGCGTTCCTCAATGGACGCAAGCCGGTCACGCCGCCATACTCAGTCTGTATGGAATGTAAGCGGCGCGGGACAGTCTGCGTGATGGTGGCGCATGGCACTCCGTGCCTGGGTCCGGTGACGCAAGCCGGATGCGGCGCGATCTGCCCGAGTTATCATCGCGGATGTTACGGCTGTTTCGGTCCGAAAGAGACGCCGAATACCGGAGCGCTGGCGGAGCAGTTAAAGACGATGGGCGTGACCTCGGAAGGAGTCATCCGCTCGTTCCGTACGTTTAATGCCTATGCCGATGCCTTCCGCAAGGAGAGTGAGGCCCATGAAAAATAGAACGGTGAAAGTTGATATGCTCGCCCGGGTGGAAGGGGAGGGCGGGATATTCGTCAAGATCAAAGGGGATAAGATCGAGGATGTGAAACTTCGTATTTTCGAGCCGCCCCGATTTTTTGAGGCCTTCCTGCGCGGACGGCACTTCACTGAAGCGCCTGATATCACCGCCCGTATCTGCGGGATCTGCCCTATTGCCTATATGATGTCCTCTATTCACGCGATGGAAAACGCCTGTGGCGTGACAGTCAGCGGGCAGCTCCGGGCGCTCCGTCGACTCATCTACTGCGGTGAATGGATCGAAAGCCACGTACTGCATATCTATATGCTGCACGCCCCGGATTTCCTGGGATACGAGGATTCCATTCAGATGGCCGCTGACTATCCCGAGATCGTAACGCGCGGACTCAAGCTGAAGAAACTGGGGAACGACATCATGATAACCGTGGGCGGGCGGGAGATACATCCGGTCAACGTGAAGGTTGGCGGGTTCTATCGTGTGCCGACCAAGGCCGAGCTTGATCCGTATCGTGACCGGCTCAAGAAGGCGATCGAGGACTCGGTTGAGACGGCGAAATGGGTCAATGGATTCACGTTCCCGGATTACAAGGTTGATTACGAATTCGTTTCTCTGCAACATGCGCAGGAATATCCGTTCAACGAAGGGCACCTGGCGTCGACCAAAGGGATGAAGATTAGCTTCGCGGAGTATGAACAGCAGTTTGTCGAAGAGCATATGGAGCATGCCAACGCGCTGCACTCGGTGCATCGCGAACGTGGCAATTATTTCGTCGGGCCGATGGCGCGCTATAATCTCTGCTTTGATAAGCTGACGCCGGTCGCCAAACAGACGGCAAAAGAACTGAAGCTTGAGAAACAGGTGACCAATCCGTTCCGTAGTATCATTGTTCGCGCGATAGAAACGATTTACGCGTGCGAAGAAGCGCTGCGGATTATCGAAAACTACAACCCTCCGCCGCAGCCATCGATCGATGTCCAGCCCAAGGAGGGAGTTGGGTACGGGGCGTCCGAAGCGCCGCGAGGGACATTGTACCATCGGTACCGGATCGACGCGGATGGGATAATCAAGGATGCCAAAATCGTCCCGCCGACTTCGCAGAATCAGCGGACGATCGAGGCGGATCTGCGCGGGTTCGCGGCCAAGAATCTTCATCTGAAAAACGATGATCTGACCTGGCAGTGCGAACAGGCTGTCCGCAACTATGACCCGTGCATTTCATGCGCGACGCATAGTTTGAATTTGAAGATCGAAAGAGAGTAACGCCATGGGCGCACTGGCGGGAGCGAAACGGATTATCGTAATCGGGATCGGTAACCAGTTTCGGGGAGATGATGCCTTCGGCTTTGAAGTAATTCGACGGATCCGGGAGCAATTGCCCGGGTCCGTCGATGTTTTATTGACGGAGGGGGACGGTACGCATCTGATGCAGGCCTGGAGCGGGTACGATGCCGCTTTCGTGGTCGATTGCATAACATCCGGATCACCTGCAGGCAGATGCTTCCGTCTGGATGCAGCATCGCAAAAGATGCCAGCGCAGTTTTTTCGGTCGTCGAGTCATCTGTTCGGGGTCGCGGAAGCTATTGAGATGGCACGCACGCTCAGACAATTGCCCCCAAAGATGATTGTCTACGGCGCGGAGGGGACACAGTTGGAGTTGGGGAAGCCGATGTCTGATGACATGGTGGCGGCAGTGACGACAGTCTCCGCGCAATTGCTCGATGAAATTCGGGCGACCGTCTAATCAGTCGCGTGCTTTGAGATAAGTTCCTGACCCGACTAGTAATCCTATTCCGATCAACAAGTAGATTCCCAACAGATATGTTCGCGGGAGCGGCGAGAGACGGAGCAGAAACCCGGCCGTCACCATGATCAACACGACCAGATACGATTCCCAGGCCTGAAAGGCGAAAACGCAAATTTTCTCTTTCTGCGGAGAGAGCTGGCGGATCCGCGCGACATTTCTCTTTGCCAATCTTGCGAATACGAAATACCCCTTGGCCAGTCCCAGCACAATTCCCAGCGCCGCGATAACGAATGTGAGCTTGGCGTTTTCGGTGTGAGCGGTGGGGTAGTAGAGAACGGCCCGGACTATCAGGAAAATGCCAACGGCGGCCCAGGTATAGGCGGCGGTGGTGACGAGGGTCCGTCGAGTGGCGGCAGGTTCGCGGATTGGCATATCGCCAGCAATATAGTCGAGTTTTGGTCGAATCAATAGATTGATGGCGGCCGCGCAAATGTGATTATAGGAGTGACCCAACCGGCGACTCCAGGCGTTATATTTTTATCCGGCGGCCCGCCGATAATAGTAGAATAGATATGGCCATGGACAAAGAGATACCACTCAGCGAAAATAGCCTGACTGTCCTTAAGCGACGGTACCTGCTGAAGGACCAGCAGGGACGGGTGATTGAGACGGCGAAGGAGATGTTCCTTCGGGTGGCGCGGTATATTGCTTCCGCCGACCGTCAGTACGGAGCCTCCGACCAGCAGGTCGAAGCGACCGCCGAACGGTTCTTTAACCTCATGTCCAGCTTGGACTTTCTCCCGAACTCCCCGACCCTCATGAACGCTGGGCGGCAATTAGGGCAGCTTTCTGCCTGTTTTGTCCTGCCGGTGGGGGATTCGATGGAGGAGATCTTCGAGACGAACAAGCATGCGGCAATCATCCATAAGACCGGCGGCGGGACTGGGTTTTCATTCTCGCGGCTTCGCCCGCGGAATTCGGTCGTGGCGAGTACCTCGGGGGTAGCCTCCGGACCGGTTTCGTTTATGAAGGTCTACAACGCGTCGACCGAGGCGGTCAAGCAGGGAGGGACCCGTCGCGGCGCCAATATGGGAATCCTGCGGGTCGACCACCCGGATATTCTTGAGTTTGTCTCTTCCAAGAAGGACACCACTGAGATCACCAATTTTAACATCTCAGTTGCGATCACGGATGCTTTCATGGAGGCGGTGGAGAAGGGGACATCTTACCCACTGATCGATCCGCGGACCGGAAAATCATTCGTGCGCGATGGTCAGGAGCAATCGCTCGATGCCAGGACGGTATTCGACCAGATAGTCGAAAATGCCTGGGCGACGGGAGAGCCGGGGATTGTCTTCATTGATCGGATGAATAAAGGAAATCCGACCTCGCCATCGGAGCGAATCGAAGCGACCAATCCGTGCGGTGAACAGCCGCTACCTCCATATGATTCCTGCAATCTGGGCTCGATAAATCTCGGGCATTTCGTCAAGACGCCCTTGCCGAAGAACTACACTCTCTCTGAGCCGGCGGACGGGATAGATTGGGATCGTCTGGCGCGAGCGATCCATAGCGCGGTGCATTTCCTCGATAACGTCATCGATGTCAACCGCTATCCGATTCCGCAGATACAGGTGCAGACCAAGAAGAACCGACGGATCGGCCTCGGTGTGATGGGCTGGGCGGATATGCTCGTGAAATTGCATTTGCCGTACAATTCGATGCAGGCATTTGAGCTTGGCGACAAACTGATGGCATTTGTAGAGTCCGAAGCGCGCAATCAATCCTCGGAAATGGCCGCGGTCAGAGGGAGATTCCCGAATTGGGAAGGCTCGATCTATCGACAAGACAACGTGGTAATGCGAAATGCCACGGTGACGACCGTCGCGCCGACCGGAACGATCTCGATCATCGCCGGCTGTTCCTCGGGGATCGAGCCGTATTACGCCATCGGGTTCGAGCGGAATGTCATGGATGGAACCCGGATGCGGGAGATCAACCCGCTATTTGAGCAGGCGGCTAAAGAAGGCGGGTTCGCGTCTGAGAAACTTATGGAGAAAGTCACCGCTGTTCGGTCACTGTCGGAGCTAAAGGAAGTTCCGGAATCGATCCGCGCGCTGTTTTTGACAGCGGCGGATATTACGCCTGAGGATCATGTCCGGATGCAGGCTGTGTTTCAGCGGCATTGCGATTCATCAGTTTCCAAGACGATCAATTTTCCTGAATCAGCGACTCAGGCAGATGTTCGCAAGGCGTACGAACTGGCCTATCATCTTGGATGTAAGGGAGTGACGATCTACCGCGACAACTCTCGGCCGAACCAGGTGCTGTCATCGGTCAAGCCAAGTGAAGAGAAAGTATTGCCGATAGCGGTTCCAAAGGTCGAGAAACGTCCAACTACGCTGACCGGCTTTACCGAGAAGATCCGCACCGGCTACGGCAATCTGTACGTGACCGTGAATCTTCGCGACGGGAAACCGTTCGAAGTATTCGCGCATATTGGCAAGTCTGGCTATACGACGATGGCCGACACGGAGGCGATCTGCCGCCTGATATCGCTAGCGCTTCGCTCTCATGTACCGGTGGAGCAGGTGATCAAGCAATTGCGGGGAATCGGTGGGTCGGCGCAGATATTGGCAGAAGGAGGGCGGGTATCCTCGATCCCTGACGCCATTGCGCAGATTTTGAACAGGCATTTCGGGACCGAAGAGAAGGGGTTGGCCGAGGATTCCCTGAGGGAGATCTGCCCGGAGTGTACCGGGCCACTTATCTATCAATCTGGTTGCTATTCCTGCTCATCTTGCGGTTATTCCACCTGCTAAATCTTCCGATATAGAGAGAGACTGAGGGCGTAATTGCCCCGTCGCGGAATAACCATGGCTACAGGATTGCAATTCATACCGGCGGGTCGAACATCGACCGTTAAACGGGGGAACACCGTTCTCCAGGTGCAGACGGAGTACGCCCACCGTCCAAACCCGCGCATTACTACGACCATTCTGGACAACGGCCGCGTGTTGCACAAGGTGGAGCGCGGTCTGGATAAGCCGATCGACTCACTCGAAGAACAGCGCAAAACCGAGGTAACGCTGGTGCGCCAGCATACCGAGGTAATGAGCATTATCCAGAATGATCCGAATGCGGCAAGCCAGCCGAAATTCCCCAAACCTGAGCCAATCGATGTCTCGCCGCTGTCGGCACACGAACGGATCAAGCAGATCCCCGGCGTGCAGATGGTGTTGCAGATGGAGAATGACGGGACATTCTCGTCGCCGGAATTGACGATCGAGTTCCAGAAGCAGTTCGCGTTCATCTTCAAGAATCTTCGCGAGTTGTTGGAGCTGTTTGAAAAAGTTCCGGGCGTTGGGCTAGTCCGCCGCCAGGGCGTGTATGAAGTAGAGAGAGACAGGCTCTACTTTGTGTCGTGCGGCGATGAGTGCTGTTTTGTGGTGGTTAGACGAGTGAATGTCACGACGCAGTACGAGCAGGAACTTCGGGCGATACTGGTGGATCGAGTGTAACCCAGATCTATAGACATCTCTCAATAAAAAAGCCCGCTTTTGGCGGGCTTTCTAATTTTCAACGGAGAGGTGGTAATTTGAAAAAACTCCAGTAAACCTTACGTTAAGGGCTTTAACGACGCTTGGCGTATCTAGCTTTCGCTACTGCTACAAGAGCAGGTCACGGCGTACGCGCACCGCACAAGAGACAACCCTCATAAGTGGAGTGTTAGAGATTTTCAAATGACTCTTTCTCTCCGCTGTTGTGCTCCTTTATAGCATTCCACAACTCATTTTGCAAGCTAATTTTTCCACTGTTGCCCCTGAAAACGCAATTGTATATGTTACTCACGAAGTTATGATAGGAAAGAAAACGTGAAACTCGGCGCGGTTGGCATAGACCTGGTGGATGTGACGCGGATCGCGAATCTCATCTCGCGATACGGCGATAAATTCTTGTTGCGTGTACTCGGACCGGAGGAAACGGCCCACCTCGGAAATCGTCGCGACCGCGCGCAATTCGTAGCCGGACGATTCGCCGCGAAGGAAGCCGCGGTCAAGGCGCTTGGGCAGTATCTACAGGACAAGCCGCCGCTGTCACGCATCCAGATCATTAATGACGAAACGGGTCGTCCCGCGCTTGACCTGTCATCGCTGAATTTGCCGCAACTTGCGCGCGTTCACGCGAAGATATCCATTTCCCATGAACGTTCTCACGCCATAGCTATAGTCATCCTAACGGAGGAATGATGAGTTCGTCTGATATTCTGCACTTGTTCAAGGAATCCGGAGCGCTGTTGACCGGGCACTTCTTATTGACGTCCGGTCGCCACTCGGATGTTTATTATGAGAAGTTTACTCTCCTCAAGAACCCGACCATTTGTACGCAGATCTGCAAGTCGATGGCCGATCACTTTCGCAACAGCGGCGTGCAGACGATCGTCGGCCCGACCACCGGCGGCATTATCATCGCCTACGATGTCGCGCGGTATCTTGGTGTCGAATCGATCTACGCGGAGCAGGGGGAGAGCGGCAGAGTATTCAAGCGCGGATTTTCACTGGAGCCGGGACAAAAAGTTCTGATCGTCGATGATGTGCTGACCACCGGAAAATCGGTTGAGGAAGTTATCTCGTTGGTCAATTCCTACAAAGCGAATATCGTGGGGATAGGGTTGTTCCTGGATCGTTCGGGCGGCAAAGTATCATTCCCCTATCCAACGCACGCTCTGGCGACAGTCAGCGCGGATAGCTGGGAAGCTTCGGCTTGTCCGCTCTGCCAGAAGAATGTGCCATTTACGCAGCGTGGCAGTCGGAAAATGTAGAGTCAGTTTTGGGGAGCGAAGATGTTCAGACAGTTGCCGGGACCAATTCGGTCTCGGCCAGGGGGAATCGAATAGAAATGGTCGAGCCTTGATTTTCGACTGATTCGACGACCAGTTTCCCACCGTGATTCTCAATGATCCGCTTGCAGACTACCAGCCCGAATCCGTGCCCGAGCTTTTTGGTGGTAAATCTCTCTTGAAACGCTCGTTTGAGCAGCTCAGGCGGGAAACCACAGCCGGTATCCTTTATCGAAACAGAGAATCCGTTTTCTTCGCTGACCGCGAGCTCCACCGCGATCTCTTTTTTCGGTCTGTCGACCATCGCGTCGGCGGCATTGTTGAACAGGTTGTATAGCAACTGCTGCATCTGGGTTGAGTCGGCCTCAAAGGGGAGATGCTGGTTGGTACCGTTGACTTTTATTTGCACACCCTGGAAACGCTTCTGCGGGCGCAGGTAGTCGATAACTTCGCTCATCAGCTTACCAAAGCAAATGACCGTTTTTTCCGAGGAGATCGGCGTTAGGTCCATAAGGTTTGCGGTGAAGACCTTGATCTTGTCGATCGTCCCGGTCATGGCCGTGACATATTTGCCAAGATCCTGATAGTTCCCCTTCCTCAGGTGGAACTCCAGCAACTGAAGATTGCCTGCAACCACGCCAATGAAATTATTCAGTTCATGCCCGATCTCGGCAGACATCTGCCCGCGCGTAGCGATCTTTTCAAGTCTGACGGTCTCATCCTGGAGTTCTTTCAGCCCGGAATATGCTTTCTGCGTTTCTTCCAGCAGGTTGAGATTCTCAAGGGTTATCGCAAGCTGCCCGGCCGTAATGGTCAGGAATTTCAGGTCGGCTTCCCGCAACTGGCTGATCTGTTCGTTGGGGCAAAGTGCGAACCATCCAAACAGCTCGTTGTTTCGGACGACCGGCACGACGATCAACTGTCCGACCGGGCCGTCCCACCCACAATCCAACAGATCACGCATTTCCGTGGAGGGGTTGGCTTTGTAGAGCGGATGTTCGTCTAGGCTATTGATCAAGAGAGGATACGGCAACTTTTCAATGGCACCGTTGCGGACCGCGACCTGTACAGGCGCTTGTGGGAGAATAAGCCGCGTCTCCTGTACGCCAGACACGCTGACGCAAACGCACACGTCCTCGCCTTTGTCATGGAACATCGCTTTCCCGCGGGAAGAATGGAGGTTCATCATAACGAAGCGCAGGGAGGAAGTGACCAGCGAAGGGCGGTCATTGGTGGCGAAGAGCATTTCGCTGAGATTGGAGAGTTTGGTCAGTTCAGTCGTGGAAGTCTTTTCCGCCGCGGCTTCTTTGATCTTGAGGCCGTTCTTGACTGCCTGACGGATTTCCGTCAATTCGAACGGCTTCATGATATAGTCAAAGGCACCCTGTTTGATCGCGTCTTTGGCGGAATTGAGATTCGCGTATCCGGTCATAAAGATCACGCCCAACTCCGGCTGCTTGTCACGAGCCGCTTTGACCAGGTCGATGCCGTTCATGCCGGGCATCCGGATATCGGTGATCAGGAGATCAAATGACTGTTTTTCAATGAGGGAGAGAGCGTCAGTGCCGGTCATGGCGGTGGCGATATCGTAGTCTTCATCCTCCAGCGCGTCACGCACAAGAGAAACAACGATAGCCTCATCATCGACGACGAGGAGACGGTATCTGTTTACGCTCGGGCTCATACCTTCCGCAGTGAGGCGCAGACCGTCGCCAGGACCTCGCGAAGCTGATCCAGATCGAAAGGTTTGCGCAGGATATAGGGAACGCCGGCCTCAGAGACCTGATCGGCCAGATGATCCGGCAGTGAATCGGTCATGATGAATTTGAGTTTCGGTTTTTGTCGGCTGATCTCCTGATAGATCTGGAAGCCGTTCTTTTTGGGGATATGCAGGTCGCAGATACAGATGTCATAGGAACCATTGATGGCAAGGCGTATGCCGTCATCGGATTCCTCGACGCAGTCCACAAAGTGGCCGGCGTCGGCCAGGAAGTCAGCCAGCAAGTCCCGGATGACCTGGGAATCGTCGATGACGAGTATACGTGCCATAGTTCATTCTCACGCGTTCAGCGCGTTATCCACGGTCTGCAACAATTCTTTGATGCTGAATGGTTTTGACAGAAACGCACAGGCGCCATTGGCGACTGATTGGCTGGCTGTCGCCAGACTGGAATAGCCGGAAATAACCACGACCTTCGCGCCGGGGTAGGTATCCCGAGCGAATTTCACGACTTCTTCGCCGGAAATGCGTGGCATTCTGAGATCGGTGATGACGAGATCGTAGTGGGTGGCTTTAAGTTTCTCGATCGCCTCGTCCCCATCACAGGCTACCGTAACCTGATAATCCTCCAGCACTTCCGAAAGGAAGTCGCGGATGATCTCTTCGTCGTCTACGACCAGGATAGTTTGCTTGTCGTCTGCATTCATCGGGTCTGTACCGTCACGTCCTATTGTCCGAAACTGTAGTTTGCTTCCTTCCTGTTATCGGTATCCGCCTCAGGTTTCTGCACCGGCAGGACAATAGTAAATGTGGAACCAACGCCAACCTCTGACTGGACAGAGATTTCCCCGCCATGTTCTTTGACAATTCCGTAGCTGACCGACAGCCCCAAGCCGGTCCCTTTGCCGATCTCCTTGGTGGTGAAGAACGGCTCGAAGATCTTCTTCAGATTCTCGTCTTTGATGCCAATGCCGAAATCGCGGAAGGTGAGTTCAACCGCGCCGCCAAATTCACCCAGCGCCGGGCTGTAGCGAGACTGGATCCGGATCTTGGAGCCTTGCGCCGAGGCATGCATGGCGTTGATGATCAGGTTGGTGAAGACCTGCTGCAACTGCCCGACGTTCCCCTGAATGTGCGGTAGATTCGGGTCGAGTTGGATCTCGAGCTCGATCTGGCTCAGGTGCAACTGGTGCGCGACGAAGGTCAGCGTTTCTTCGACCGCCTTGTTGACATCGACATCGTCGAAATCAACCGTGCGAGAGGAGCGCGAGAACTTCAGCAGATTCTGCACGATTGTTTTGCAGCGACGCGCCTGGGTTTCGATATCCGAGACGTAGCGGATGTAGCTTTGGATCTCGCGGGCGGTCGTCTTCTCAGGAATATTCTTGTTCAATTTCTCCAGCGTGAACTGGGCATATCCCAGTATGCCGCCGAGCGGATTATTGAGTTCGTGTGCCACTCCGGCGGCCAATTGACCGATGGCGCTCATTTTCTCTGACTGAATGAGTTGCGCCTGGGCTTCTTCGAGCTGCAGCGTACGTTCGACGATCTTTTCTTCGAGATTGCGATTGTACTGCTCGACCTCATCACGCGACTGTTTGAGCGATTCGATCATCCGGTTGAACGTATCCGCCAAATGCCCTATCTCGTCGCGCTGTTTGATGCGCACGCGCTGGGTCAGGTCGCCTTTCGAGACCTGGTCGGTGACGTCGACCAGTACGCGAACCGGCTTGGTGATAGCGCCGACGATGAACGCCAGGAGAATGATCGACCCGAACAGGATGACCAGGGTAAAGAGATACGAGACGATCTTGGCTTCGAGGATCGCCTGGTTCACTTTGTCCAGGGTAAGGCCGAGTTCGATATGGCCGATGACCTCGCGAACAGTGGCCGCGCCGTCGGGTGTCGCCATACCGCCGGTCATACCGAGATTCTCAAGATTGTACGATTGCTTGACGGTGACCACCGGCATACACAGCACAAGATACTCCTGGCCGTCTTTTCCGGTGATCTTCCTGACCGCGGTGGAGTCATGGGTCTCCGAGTGGGAGGCATGGTCTATCCCGGAGGCAACCATGGTCGACTCGTTCAATTGGGCGAGGATGGTCCCCTCTAGATTTGAGACGACCGCGAATTTGACCGACTCGAACTGCGCCGGCGTCTTGAGCAACTCATCGAGCTCATACTTGTTCTCGAACAGAACACCGCTCTCCGCATTGATGGCCAGGATGCGGATCATAGTCCGGCCGCTCGCCTCCAGCTCCTGGATATAGCCTGCCGACTGGCGGTTGATGAGGTATCCCGATATCACCAGCAAGCTGATGGCGATCATGGCTGAAATGGGGAGGACGAATTTCAGCCGTAGGTTGCTATGGAAAAGTTTTGCCAGGAAGCTCATCGATAGACCTCCTTGGCCACGGCAACCAGATCACCGGGAATAACCACATTGAGATGTTGGGCGGTTTTTTCGTTGTAATGGAACCAGATGATGTCCGGGGTCGAGACGCTGATGTTGTCGGTGTGGGCTCCGCGCATGATCTGGCTGGCGATCTCGCCGGCCTGACGTCCAACCGCCTTATAATCGAAATCGAGCGCGAAGAGGGCGCCGGATTCCACCACATTCCGTGAAAAGCCCATCAGTGGGATACCGCGTCTCAGGGCGTTTATCAATATGAATTTTGTCGATTGAGGGCTGAACAAGGTCGGATCGGCCAGCGACCAAATGCCTTGCACTGTTCTAGCCAGCGAGTCAAACGCGGCGGGGAGTTCTTTTTCGCCATTCACCCGGATCGCGACCAGGTCGAGGTTGAGCGATTTGGCGACCTGCTTCGCCTGAGGGATCATCGATTCCGTATTGTCAGAGTAGAGAACGCCGATCGCCTTCAGTTTCGGTACGATCATCTTGAAATATTCAAACTGCGTCTTGGGCGGAATGCTGAGGGATGCCCCCGTGATGTTGCCGCCGGGTCGATTGAATGACTCGACAAAACCCGAAACGATGGGGTACATCACAGAAGAAAAGACAATCGGAACGTCCTTGAAATTCTTCTGGGCGAATTCGGTCGCGGCCGTCCCCGCCGTGAGAATGAGATCCGGCTTGAGCACGCGTATGGAATCAGTGATGGCCTGCGCTTTGGGAGAGGGGTAAGCAACGAGAAACTCAGTGAAGGCGACCTGGGCAAAGGTCCCCTTGATGACGCTTTTGGCGCCACTCACACTTCGCTGCGTGGAGGTCAGCGTATCGGTAGTAACAATGGCGACTTTTTGCGCGAACGTGGGAACCGCTAGACCGACGCTACCCACCAGAATCGCGCAGAACAGCCACCGCCGCATACATGAAGCCGTCACTGCAGGGTACTTCCTGTCTCGTTATTCGTAACTACCACTGGCAACGAAGGATAGGCGCCGCCCGGCGGTAGGTTATTTTACGTACTGTTCCATTATCGGGCTGGTGGCCGAAATCTTAACGGAGGCAACCTCTTTCCGGCGACAATCTTACCGGTCGGCTGGTCAAGTTTTTACCGGCTGTACCGATACTCAGCAATAGAATCTTAATCTCTCGACGGATGCATAACTTAATGACGAGCGAATGCACATCTTCAAGAAGGGCAGTTCAGGGAGGTATGTTGTGAGTACTCGGCTGCGTTGCAGACGCGTTCTTCTCCTGCTTCTAGTCGCGGCGATCCTCTTCACTACGCCGGTCTTTGCCGGTGTGACGGGTAAGATCTCCGGTGTAGTTACAGATGCCGAGTCAGAAGAACCGATCGTTGGGGCTACCGTGCGGGTTCTCGGGACAGATCTCGTCGCGACCACAGATGAAGAGGGGGAGTACTTCATCATCAACGTGCCGTCCGGAAAATACAATATTTCCGTCACGCACGTCGGTTTTGAGCTGGTCACGAAAAAAGAGGTACGCGTCCTGTTGGACCTCACCACACCGGTAGATTTCACCGTCCGCCAGATGGCCGTCCAGTTGAAAAACGAGATGGTCGTGTACGCGGAGGAACCAACCATTCAGAAGGATTTGACGGCGTCCAAGATCATTTTCACCTCAGACCGCCTGAAGAATATCCCGAATATCGTAACTGTCCAATCCGTCCTGAGCAATTACCCCGGCGTACTGATGGATAAGAATGATGATATGCACGTCCGCGGCGGACGATCCGGCCAGGTGGCGTATTTCTATGATGGGTTCTCCATTATGGATCCGTTCGTTTCAGCTCCGGGTATGCGCATCCTGCCATCAGCGCTGGAAGAACTGTCGCTGACCTCCGGCGGCTTTACGGCCGAATATGGTGACGCCCTGTCCGGTGTCGTCTCGGCAGTGACCCCTGAAGGTTCGACCGACTATCATGGTCGTCTCCGGTTGTACCAGGGCGCGACCCATTCATATGATGTGAACGCAGGTGACTGGTCCGGTCTTGAGTTCATTAAGAACCGGTCGGCGGCGTTTTCACTTTCCGGTCCGATCCCCACATTAAATGGCACGAAGTACAGTTTTTCGGCGGCGGGCGAATATCTGAGGGACAACAGCCCGCTTCCACATAATATGACGATCTCCTACAGCGGGACCGCCAAGGTCGCCATGCAGCCCTTCTCCAAAGTTAAACTGCTGGCCAACTTCAAGTACTATGATGCATACGGCGACACCTACGAGCATCGCGATGTAAATAATCGCTCGTACGATTTCAACCTCGACGGACTGCCGTCTTTCGAGAAAAACGCCTACCTGTTCGGACTCTCGGGCAACTGGAACCTGACCGACCGCTCGATCCTATCGGGATCGTTCAGCCGGTTCAAAACCAATACCTTAACGGCGCCGCACAGCCTCATGGATAAGCACTGGTCCGAGTGGCCGGGGTATTCGGAGGACTCGAACGGCGTTTATAATGGTACGATCCACGTCGACAATTACGGCAACAACCCGGATTACAATGATCCGTTTGAGGCTATCGGCTTCACGACCGGCGATGATTTTAATCCATTGTACCGGTGGCGTGAAGCGATCTCCAATTCCGCGTCAGTCAGCTACCTGAGCCAGATGACCAAGACCAATCAGGTCAAAGTTGGGTTCGACGCTAGCAGTTATGAGATCGACTGGGATTCGAAGCAGTTCTATAATTCGAATCCGTACGGTGAGAAGTATTCCTCCAAGCCGACCTACTTGTCTGCCTATGTTCAGGACAAGCTGGAGTATGTTGACTTCGTCATTAATATGGGGCTCCGCTTTGACTATCACGACGCGGACATCTCCTACAATTATACTCCCGACGAGTTGACCGCCACGTACCGCGAGGCGAAGTCGGTCAGCCGGGTGTCACCGCGTTTGGGCGTGTCCTTCCCGATCAGCGACAAGTCGGTGATGCACTTTAACTACGGCACGTATTATCAGACTCCGCGGTATACCTATCTTTACACGAATTTGCAGGGGGACCTGTCCACCGGCTACCCGTTGCTGGGTAATCCGGATCTGGCGCCCGAGCAGACCACCGCGTATGAGCTTGGTCTGGACCATATGATCAATGAAGGGCTGCGAATCGACGTGACAGCCTATTACAAAGATATTCAGGATCTGGTCACGACGCGTGAGGCGTTACAATTCGCCGGCCGAACGGTCACCAAATTCGATAACGATGACTACGGATCCGTGAAGGGGTTCGATATCGCGCTGGATAAACTGCCGATGGGCGGCTATTTCAGCGGCTCGGTCTCTTACTCCTATATGATCGCCATGGGGAATGGCTCGAGCGCGATGGACCCGTACTACACGTATCTGACCTCGACCGAGGATACACTCGCGCCGATCAGCGAATATCGTCTGGATTTCGACCAACGGCATACTTTGACGACCGTACTTGATTTCAGAGTTCCCGCTGAATGGAAAGGAAAGATCTTTGGTCTGTCCATTCCGGGGAACTGGGGACTCAATATGGTCGGCTACTATGGCTCTGGCCTTCCGTACACCAAGACGGATTCCATGGGTAACCGGTTTGGCGAACGGAATGAAGGCAGTCTTCCTGCCAACTACAGTGTGGATATGCGCTTCAACAAGGACTTCGTCCTGGGCAAAGCGAAGAACACGTTGTCGTTCTTCATCGAGGTCGACAACGTCTTCAATAAGAAAAATATCCTGAATGTGTACACACATACCGGATTGCCGGATTACGACAACCGTCGCTATTCCGGCGGCCTGGCGACCGATCAGCAGGAGTTGACGCGGCTTGATCAGCTCTATGATCACGATC
>JAYRFH010000099.1:0-3405 GCA_041908405.1 Candidatus Zixiibacteriota bacterium | reverse complement strand
CAGTGTTCTGGATTGGAGCAGGGCCGACGATTCCGACGGCAGCTCCTCCGCCATCAGACGTTCGATCTTCATCGGTTATTGATCAGCAGGATCTTGCCGCGCGCCGAGACTCCGCTCGCGTCGGTCAGCACAAAGATATAGACGCCGGATGCCACCATCTCCCCCTTGTCATTCCGACCATCCCATGAACTGGTATTGATATTGTCGCGCACTACCACGCCCGTCAAGTCATGGATCGTCACTATGTATGGGCGCGAAAAATTGAACGACACCTTGTCGTTCGCGTCATCCATCACGCACGGATTCGGATAGGCAAACACAGAATCCAGCGATGCCGTCGGCTCCCCAACCTCAGACAACAGCACCGATATCCCCGCGCTCGTCCCGAAATAGACATCCCCCGTGAATCTGTCCACCGTCACCGACCGCACATCGTTGCTCACCAGCCCCGAATTGAATGTCGTGTACGTCGTGAACTGTCCGCTGTTCCGGTCACGTCGCGCCGCGCCATCTTTGGTCGCCACATACATATTCCCCCGCCCATCGAAATCGATATCCGTCACATCCGAACTTATCCCCTGCGGCAGTTCGACATCGACAAAGAAATCTATCCCGAGATCATACCACGATATCCCGAAATTCGTCCCGACATACAACTGCCCATCCGGCGAAAACCGCACACACCGTATCGCGTTCGATTTCAGGAATCGATTTTCTTTCGTGTAATGCGCGACCGAAATATAGTCATCTGTAAACCAGTCCCCTGTCCTCGCGTTCTGACACCAGTATATCCCGCCCCCTTCGGTCCCTACCACCAGATTCCCCGGCGTGCAATCGATCGAGGTCACAAACGTATCCACCAACCCCTGCGGCGTACCGATCGAATCCCAGGCCGATGGAGCATCCGCTTCGTTTATCCGACAAAACGCGATCGGGTGACCGTTTAACGCGCGATAGCAGGCTACGAACAGGTATTCTCCATCCGTCGCGACTCCCGGCACCACCACATACGAGCGCCCGCGTACCCCATCGTTGTTGCCGCGCATAGTCGAATTGTTCTCATCGAAATTCTTTATCGAATCCCCCATCACCCGCCACATCCCGTTGCCGAAAGTCCCTATCCAGAAATTCCCCGAGGAATCCGCCAGCGCAGTGTTCGCTCCATCCGAGGCTCCCGGCTGGAATGGCTGACTCCACGCTTCTTCCATATACAGCCCGATCTGCTGCTGCCCCATCGCCGCGGCTATCTCAGCGTATCGATTGACCGCTACATCCCGCACATTCACGCCCGGCGCGCCGGTGTACAGGTAGGGTTCAAAGCTCCCTGTTTGATTGACGTAAACTGTGCCATTGGCCAGATCAACCCAGCGTTTCCCGAGGTAATTGATGCCGGTGCTGAGATTTTGTGAAGGGAGACCGGGAAGGGTCAACTTGGTAAACACTCCACCCTTGACATAGGCAAGTCCGCCCTCATAATACATGAAAAGTGTGTCGTTCTCGACCACCAAATCGTTAATAGTCGAGTCGCGACCCATCGCCAACTCAAAGAAACTGGTGTCGCTCACCGTCCGGTCTAATCGAAATGCAGAGTGTTCGGTGGCTAGGTATATCTCGTTCTCAAACCGGGCCAATTTGCTCATGCTACCGCTACCGAGAATCGGAAATTCTCCTGCACCAAAGACGGTCCAACTTGTTGGAGCCTTTAATGCGACTGGGTTGCTTGCGTTGGCTACTGCCAGACCCTCTGAAGTTGCCAACCAGATCGTGTCTCCCTCCGTTTGAATGATATCGTAGACCGCCGGTTGTGGGTTCAGATCACCGAATTGCTCGTAGCTGTCCTGTATTTGGCCGCCGTCATTCCACTTGGAAAAGAGGATCAATCCGCGCGATGTGCCTATCCACAGGAAGTTGCCTTCATCACTCAAACAATAGGTCTGAATTGGCACGTTAGCGTTATCAACTATTGAAAAAACCTTCGACCCTTCCTGAGTCAACTTGACCAATTTCCCTGAACCACACACCCAAAGTGTCGCAAAAGCGTCCATCAGAACATCAGAAACATCGACTGTCCCCAGCCCGTTGAGATTGTTGAATATTTGCGGAGGAGAATTTGGATCGGCTGCAACTAATAGACCGCCTGAAGTGGTCATGTACAGGGAACTCTCAAAGACATTGTCCGGATTGGGTAGCCATTTCATGGCCCGGACCTCATTGAACGATGTCAGCGTGACCCAACGGTCCTCCGCCGCGACATCGCTAAACGCGAGGCCAACGATTGCGACAAAAACTAACGCGATCTGCGTCGATATTTTGAAAGCGCCCATATACCGATTAAGATAAACAATAGCGAGAGCATTGTCACGAACGCGATTCGCCCCGCGATATCCCCATGCCGGGTGAAGAAACTGGTCTCCTCCAGCAGGTTGATCTTCCCCGTCAATGCCGCCACCGCGTTCACCGGCAGATTCTCCCGGATCCTCCCGTACGGATCCACGATATACGTTAGCCCGCTGTTCGCCGCGCGCGCCATCCAGACCCGGTTCTCCACCGCCCGGGTGACAAACATCCGGCTGTGCATATGGATCCCTATCGATGTCCCGAACCAGGTGTCATTCGTTATACCCACGATGAAGTTCGCGCCATCCAATATCATCCGGCGCGTCACCTCCGGGAAGGTCGACTCAAAGCAGATCAGCACTCCGTACTGCGCGTCCGGCAGCGTGAACAGATGGAACGAGTCCCCCGGATAAAAATCCGACCACCACTCCACCCCCATATCCTCAATGAACTTGAAATGCTCGAATATCACTTTCGGCCGCATAAACGGCATATACTGCTGGTACGGCACCTGCTCGGAAAACGGCACCAGCTTCACCTTGTCATACCGTTGGTCTATCTGCCCCTCAGGGTTGAACTGATAGCAGGAATTGTAATAGCGTATCTCTTTATTGACTATCCCCGACCCTATCGCCCCAACGAGATGATATTTCCCCGTCTCTTTCGCCGTCGCCTGCACCATCCGGTTGCACCGACGATCCGTCGCCACATAACATGGCACCGCGCTCTCCGGCCATACCACCAATTTCACCGGCTCCGTAATAGTCAGGCTCAGCGAATCATACAGCTTTGCGCTATATCCCTCGTTCTCCAGCTCCCACTTGATATCCAATGGCACCGACCCCTGCAACATCGCCACCGGATATTTCCCCTCTATCGGATATGCCTCTATCGATGCCCACCCCGTCGCGACCAACGCGCCGACCAGAACCAATACGCCGAAGGCCGCGGTCATCCGTCGTTCCGCCGACAGCTCCTTCCGGAATACCTGCCAGACCAGCACATTCCCGAAAACAACTAACAGCGACAAACCATGCACCCCTATCAACGACACTATCTGCAGAATGT
>JAYRFH010000098.1:0-2836 GCA_041908405.1 Candidatus Zixiibacteriota bacterium | reverse complement strand
CCTGTCCGAATTCGCCGGGAGCGCGCGAGAACTTTCCGAGGCTGTGATGGTCAACCCGAATGACATCGAAGAAGTGGCCGACGCCATAGAGACTGGATTACAGATGTCGCTGGACGAACAATGCCAGCGGATGACAGCTATGCAGGATCGCCTGCGCCGTTATACGGTCACTGTCTGGGCGGATGACTTCATGCGCTCGCTCTCACAGATAAAGCAGGAACAGCAACGCTTGTACGCGCGTGGCCTCCACCCCAATGAGAGAGAGGTACTTCTCGACCGATTCCAGATGGCAGAACGCCGGCTTCTGCTGCTGGACTATGACGGCACGCTGATGCCCTATTTCGATCAGCCCAAGCAGGCCAAGCCGACTGAGGATATTCTCTATTTGTTGGAGACACTCTCCGCTGATGAGCGCAATACCGTCGTCATGGTCAGTGGACGGGATAAGGAGACACTGGAGCGTTGGTTTGGTCACCTTCCGCTTGATCTGGTAGCAGAACACGGTGTCTGGCTGAAGCTGGCCGAAGACGAGTGGCGGACGCTCAAACCAGCCACCAACCAGTGGAAACCGCAGATACTACAGTTACTCCAGATGTACGCGGACAGACTTCCTGGGGCGTTTGTAGAAGAAAAGGAATACTCGGTCGCCTGGCACTATCGACGCGCGGACGCCGACTTGGCGGAAACCCGGGCCGCCGAACTGCGCGACACGCTCGTTAACCTCACCGCCAATATCGACCTGCAAGTGCTCTCCGGTAAGAAAGTGATCGAGGTCAGAATGTCGGGTATCAACAAAGGAAGCGCCGCGCAACACTGGGTGGAGTCGTCCGATGCCGACTTCATTTTGGCTATCGGCGACGACTGGACCGACGAGGATCTTTTTGCCGTGCTACCTGATGAAGCATATTCTATCCGAGTCGGCATGGTGCAATCCAGAGCGCGCTACAATGTGCGAAGCTATCTCGATATTCGCCAATTGCTGGAGCAGTTGGCCTGGGATACGGAGGTCGCCCGATGAACGCCGCCGAACCATTCCGCTTCTATACGAGATCCCATCAAGTACTGCTTTTGGGTCGGAGAGCGCGCTCCGCGGGAGAATTGCTGGAAGGGATCAAAGTGGTCCCGCCGGCCTCGATCTATTATCACACGCACCATTTTTTGCAGCAGCATCACTACCTGTCGCCGGAACCGCCCAATGATTTTGCCTTCTGGACCGGCTCTGTCCTCAACCTCGACCAGCTGTCTGAGAGTCTGGCCAGTGTCGACATTGTTTCGTACAAACAGATAGAATCCATTCGACAGGCGTTTGTCGAACGACTGACTCACTACCTCGAATCGGGAGGACACCAGACCTCATCTACCACGGGAGAGCAGTTTCATTTCATGAGTTGTCGGACCTTTGTGGTACCGACCTCATATGTCGCCAACGACTTGACACAATTCGCCGAACTGCTCGAGCAGGTCAACCTGAATACGCTCTACTTCCACCTCTTCGAGGCGCCGCTTCGCCTTAAGCGGGATGAAAATGACTTCTCCACCTGGACGCGCGCCCATGGCTTTCCTGAACTCGCGGCCAGGATCGCCGCGTTTGACCCTTACACGATCACGCTGGAGCGACTTCGCCAGCGCCTTATCCAGGCCGTGAGGAAATATGCCTGAACTTCACAACTATGCCGATATCGTAGGACAGGGAACTATCGACGAACTGCGCGCCCTGGCCTCCCATCTTGAGGGGAAAGAGATCCAGAATATCAACTCTACGGCCGTCGGTGGCGGCGTGGCGGAGATCCTGATCCGCATGATCCCCCTCCTTAAGGAACTGGGCATTGACGCACGGTGGGATGTGATCAAGGGGGATGAACGATTCTTCTCTACCACCAAGAAGATGCACAACGGCCTGCATGGCGTCTCCGTCGAGATTACACCCGACGAATGGGAGCACTTTCTCCAAACGAATCGAACCAACGCCGCGGAGATTCCGTTTGCCCGCGATATCACCTTCATCCATGACCCTCAGCCAATAGCCCTCGTCGAGCGAAAACAGGAGATGGGAAGCAAATGGCTCTGGCGTTGTCATATCGATGTCACGAATCCACAGCCGGAACTGATGTCGTTGCTGAACCCATACATCGATCACTTTGACGCGGCCGTTTTCTCTGCACCGGCGTTTGCGCAATCACTCTCAATTCCGCAGGTATTGATCGCGCCATCGATCGATCCACTCAGCGATAAAAACAAGGAATTGCCACAGTCAGTTATCGATTCAATCCTGGAGCGATTCGGCCTTGACCTGGATCGCCCCATTGTGACCCAAATATCGCGCTTTGATTACCTCAAGGATCCGGTCGGAGTGATCAAAGTCTACAAGATGGTCAAACGTCATGTCGACTGTCAGTTGGTCCTGGCCGGAGGCGGAGCGACCGATGACCCTGAAGGGATGCAGGTACTCCGTGAAGTTCAGGAGGCCGCGGCGGATGATCCGGATATCCATGTGCTCTTCCTGCCGCCATCGAGTGATATCGAGATAAACGCTCTCCAGCGGGCATCCGCGGTTGTTATGCAAAAATCCCTGAAAGAGGGATTCGGGTTGACAGTCTCCGAGGCACTCTGGAAAGGACGCCCGGTGATCGCTACGGCGGTCGGTGGGATACCTCTGCAGATCGCGCATCGATATTCCGGGATGCTCTCGCATTCCATAGAAGGAACCGCGCACTACTTGAAGCAACTACTCCAGGAGCCGGAGTATGCGGAGAAACTGGGCAAAAATGGAAAAGAGCACGTCCGAACCAATTTCCTGATAACCCGGCATATCAGAGATTATCTACTGCTTTTCTTG
>JAYRFH010000097.1:0-8691 GCA_041908405.1 Candidatus Zixiibacteriota bacterium | reverse complement strand
CGCCTGACTCTGGCCGATCTGAAAGTTGGCGACACTATTGAGGTCTGGGGAAACAACCTGCCGAACGGCGCCATCTACGCGGTCGCTATCGAGGTCGAAGACTCGCCGACCTCACAGCGGATCGAAGTGCAGTTCACCGACATTATTGCCTCGATCGATCATCTCTCCCGCACCGTGACATTTGTCAGCGATGGTCGGATTGGCGTGATCGACTGGATGGCGGATCTTGCGGGCTTGAATAACGAGCCGCTGCAGATCGAGAATTTCACTGCCGGGATGCGGGTTGAAGTGAAGGGATTCCTGAACAGCAACCAGCAATTGGATATCGTCCGGATGCACCGCGAAGATTCGATGTAGGTCAGTGAGCGACGTGCTGAGATATCAGCAAGGAGCATGAGGACCGAGCCACGACCGGCGATAGTGAGGTGTCGCCGGTCTGTGGCTTTTCTCGGACCGGGCTGGCGTAATCGATCATTCAAAGGTTTTAAGGCAAAAGGTCTTGCTAAAGTAGATATGGCTTGATATGTTAATCCCGGAACGAGATAACCTGCACCAATACACAAAGTTAGCAAATCCGCAGCGGAGTCAGTTCAGTCCCGAAAACTGTATGAAACGAGCCGACCGCGACATTTGGGCCGACCTTATTTCCGGCAGGACGTCCGCCTGGAATGAATTAATTGACAAATACCAACCATTGGTCTATACGGTCGCGACACGCGCGGGTCTTTCAATGGCCGATGCCGCTGACTGTTTCCAGCAGACATTCGTTCTCCTCTACCAGAATCGTCAAAAGATCTCCGACCCGACCCGTCTTTCGGCATGGCTAGTGACTACCGCTAAAAGAGAGAGCATTCGCCTCTCCCGGCAGGCTCGCGGAGTACGGGACGCGGAGGACATGCCTGAACAGATTGACGACTCTCCCCTGGCCGATGAAAAAATGGAGAAGCTGGAAAGCCAGGCACGGCTTGAGATCGGGCTAGGCCAGCTTGATGACCGATGCAAGTCACTGCTCAAGGCACTCTTTTACTCGCCTGAAGAGCTGTCTTACGAGCAGGTGGCCAAGTCGGTCGGGATATCCTTTAACAGTCTGGGGCCGATACGGGGAAGGTGCCTCCAGCGCCTCCGGAAAATACTTGAAGAGCAGGATCTTATCGATGTACGAAAGCGCCCCTCTCGTACTCTGTCGAGTGACACAAAAGAGTAACCTGTAGGAAAAGAGCATGGAACAGCATCCGACCAGACAAGAACTTATCAAGGCGGCTCAGGCCAAGCGGAACCGTCTTATCGACCATATCGAACAGTGTGTGGATTGCCGGTCGCTGTACGAGCTCTTTCGCGCTTTTCCGGTGACGGGCGAGATCGAACTCGCGGAAGCACCCGCGGGCTGGATAGTCAAGGCCAAAGAGATAGCGAATGCCTCGGGCGCCTGGGCGACTCTGAAGGGAATCGCGGCCAAACTCTCGTTTGATTCCTGGGCTCTTCCCGCCGCCGTCGGGGTTCGCAGCCAGACCGTAGAACGTGACCGTCGGCTTCAGTTTGAGGTCGGTCCGATGCATCTGGATATTCGTGCCGAGCAGCAGACCAAAGTGTGGGAATACACGGCGCGTATCACCAGCGAACAGGTTCCGACAGATGGAATAGTGTTGACGGTCGATCGGCGCGCTGTTCCGGCCGATTCGCTCGGTTTCTACCATTGGACCTCTCCGAAGCCTCCCAAACAGATCAGGTTGAGTGCCGGGGAGATCCGGATTGACCTGCCGGAGATGACGTGGATCCAAAAGCCACAGAAGTAGCTTCGGCTTTTGATAAGTTTCTCTCTTCGGGGGATCTTTCCGGCCTGGAGCCATCGGCTTTATCCAAGATTATCGATGACCGCATGCGTCTTGAGGCGCAGCAGTCGCTTAAGAAAGCGGTGCAGATAGCACGCCGGCTTGTGAGGATCTCCGCAGGGAAGCCATCCCCTCTCCCCTTAACCTCATATCGGGTTCTGGCACGCATGACGCATATGTCGGCGAGGCACGCCGAGGCCGAGGGCGCGTATCTCAAAGCTCGCGCGCTTGCAAAGACTGACAAAATGGTCGCCGGGCGGATCGATAGAGCTCTGATCGATGTCTACATGTATTTGGGTGATCTCCGTGAAGCGAGACGTCGCGCTAATTCCGCGCTCAAGATATTCAAACAGGAAGGGGCCACAGCAGATGTGGCGATGACCCAGGTCAATTTGGCCAACTTATTCCATCGCCAGGACAGACATCGTGACGCCGAAGCGATCTACGCGCAGGCCGAAGAATACTTTCGGGGCGCGGGCGATGAACTGTCGGTGGCTCGCTGTCAATACAATCGCGCTAATACCCTGGTTCAGCTTTTTGATTTCGCGGCCGCCGAACCTCTCTATGTCTCAGCCCGAGATGTTTATTTTAAACATTCTTTCGCTCTGGACGCAACGGATGCTCGATATGGACTCGCTTGGATGGCGATGTTGCGCGGGCAGTTTCATATCGCGCTGATGGAGCTTGCCGAATGTGAATTCGCCTACCGCCAATTCGGACAGCCGAAAGGCGCGGCGGTTTGCGAATTGGATCGCGCCGAAGTGTATTTGGGATTGAATTTGCTTTCTGACGCTTATGAGACAGCGAAAAGTGCCGAGGCTCAATTCAAGAAAATGGATCACCGATACGAAGGCGCCAAGGCTTCGCTCTTTCGCGCGAAAGCGGCATTTGGTCTTGGTTTGACCAAGGACGCCGAAAACGCATTGGACAGAGCCACGGCCGGTTTTGAGACCGAGAAAAACCTGGGGTTCCTGGGAGCCTCTTATCTCTTGGGTTCACAGTTGGCCAAGGACAAGCCATCTCGGGCGAACATACTTCGCCACGCACGCGAGAGTTTCATCAAGGCGCAACTTCCACTTTGGGAAGCCGTCTGCGATCTGCACACGCTGTCCGAGACGCCCAATCATATCCGAGCACAAGCCCGACTGACGATGAATGCCGCGGTAAGAGAAGTCCCACATCTCTTCGCGCACTGGCAGACAGTGGAAGGCGATATAGCCATTCGCAAAGGGAACGAGAGGCAGGCGATTGTTCACTGGCAAAGGGCCGCGGACAGGCTGGACGCGGTGCGCGCGCAATTGCCTCCGCTCGAATTCCGGAACAAGTACGGGACCGATGTTACCTCGCCACACCTCAAGCTCATCGAGTCAGAGCTGTGGCAGTCAGAAGAACGGGCAGCGGCCTGGTCCGAGCGATATAAAACGGCCGGAGTCTGGGCTCCACTCTCTCAATTGAGTCCAAGCCATGACCGGCGTCGTCGCGCGGAACAAAGCCTGATCGAGCTTGCGTCCCAGGTCGCCGTGCTTTCACGACAAATCGGAAGGAGCGGCGGCGAACGTGGATCGCTTACCGTCGAAGCCCACCGCAGTGTCTCCCGCCTCCAGAAACTGGTTCGGCTGGAGATGGCCGCGACTGAACGCACGGCGGTTGGTGGTGTTGATTCGATCGAGCAGATCATTGAGCAGACGCGCGCTGTTTCACGCGCGCTGCCTGTTGTGCAGTTTCACCTTTCGTCGGACAAGATACTCGCGTTCGTTCATCAGGCCGGTTCATGTCGGATAGTCTCGATACCTGATGGTCAATCGCTACTCAGAGAATCGATGCGCCAGTGGCGGTTTATTCTGGAGACTGAATTGCTGGCTGATCATCTTTCGGCGAAAAGCAAAATGGCCGCGGAGGAGCAGTTTTTCGCAAGTCTGGGTGAACGGCTTTGGCGCCCACTCGGAATAGACCCAGGTGCCGGGAAGATATTGATCATCCCGGAGGGTGACCTAGCCAATTTGCCGTGGCAGGCCATGATCGTTTCCGGGAAAAGCCTTATGGAGCGCCACCAGTTCATCCTCTCCCCCAGTCTACGGCACTTCATTCACGCGCGGAATATCGAGGTTAGCTCGAAGGGCATAGAACTCTTTGAGGGGGCATCGGACGACCTGCCGATGGTCAGCCATGAACTTCAGGGGCTGGCCCAGCGTTCTCCATCTACAAGCAGGATGCACCGCGGCGCGACCCGCGCAGACTGGCCATCGGATGGCGAGTCCAGGATCTGGCACTACTCCGGACACGCGCACCTGCGACCGGACAACCCGTTTTACTCGTCATTGCAGCTTGTGGATGGACCGATGTTTGCTGCTGATTTCAGATTGAAAGAAGCCAGGGTCGGGCTGGTGACATTGGCGGCGTGCCGTTCAGGACAACAGGTGGCGCTCCCCGGTGAGGAATCGACCGGCCTGGTCAGGTCACTCCTTGAGATGGGGGCGCGCAATGTGATCGCCGGCTATTGGCCGGTATCGGACCGTTCGACGGCGCTCTGGATGAATCGATTCTATGAGCGATATATCGACGGAGAAACATTGTTACAATCGGCTCGCGAAGCGGCGCTGGCAGTTCGTGAGACCTATCCATCGGCGTACCACTGGGCGGCATTCGCTGTCCATGGCGCAGGAGAATAAGGAAACAGCCATGAAGTATCACCTCACCCTGCTCACCCTGTTATGCCTCACTCTGGCGCTGTTACTGCCTGTCGCAGCGTCGGCTGGGAGCTCCGGCGATTTTGTCGAGGGGGAAATGGTTTGTCAGGTCGCCGTCGGCTACACTATAGATTCCATCAATGCCCAATACGGAACGACCTTCGGGCGATATCTCAGCCACATTTCAGCCTACCTGTTGTATACACTGCCTGGGCAGAACGCGGAGAGCCTCGCGGCGGTGATCGCGACCAATCCTGATGTCATCTATTGTTCGGCGAATTATCTTCTGGACGCGCCGGAGGCGGTGCAATCCAGCCAGCCGTTTCTTGACGCTGTTCCGACCAAAGATCCAATGACACAGCCTGCGGCGACGACGCTGAGATTGCCGGAGGTTCAAGCCGCGACGACGGGAACGGGTGTCAATGTCGGTGTGATCGATGTCGGCATTCAGTTGACCAATCCAACGCTTGCTCCAATTGTGACTTCTGGATTCGATTACGTGGCTAATGACTCGTTGGCCAATGACGAGCCGGGAGGAGTAGCCTCGGGACATGGGACATTTGTCGCCGGTGTGGTCAACTTAGTTGCGCCCGACGCCAATCTTGTGTCCTACCGCGTGCTTGACACGACCGGACGCGGAAACGGGTTCACCATTGCAGAGGCCGTCCTTGGCGCGGTCGAGCAGGGATGCAAAGTGATCAATCTCAGTATTGTGATGGGCGGCAAGCATGATGTTCTGGATGCCGCTATTGAGTATGCCCGCACCAATAACGTTATGGTGATCGCCGCGGCTGGGAATGATTCATCGGACGTAGAACTTTTCCCGGCCTCTGATTCGTATGTGCTGTCAGTCGCGTCACTCGATTCAAATGACCAGAAATCAGCGTTCTCGAACTATAACGGCAAAGTTGATATCTGCGCGCCGGGTCGGCAGATCTACGCGCCCTTCCTGGATTCCGCCTATGCCTGGTGGGATGGAACCAGCTTTGCGGCTCCGTTTGTCGCCGCAACGGCCGCGCTGATCTATTCCGTCAAACCAACAGCGACCTGGGAAGAAGTGCGCGACGCTCTCCTTTTAACGGCGGTTAATATCGACTCGCTTAACCCTGCCTATGTTGGCAAACTTGGTGAAGGACGTATTGATCCGCTGGCCGCGGTGCAGTCAATTCAAGGGGGGTGCTGTGTCGGGACGCGCGGGAATGTCGATGAACTTGGCAGTATCGATCTATCCGACCTCACTCGCCTGATCGCCTATCTTACTGTCGGCGGGACCACTCTCCCCTGCGCTGAGGAAGCCAATATCGATGGTCAGGGGAATATTGACTTGACCGATCTCGCGATGCTGATCGCCTATGTGGTTGGCGAGCCGGTCACTTTCGCTCCCTGCACCAACTAAACTGAGAACGTTTTCTGGTTGTTCCAAGCGGCTGCTTCAGAGGCAGCCGCTTTTCTGTTACAATTGGACTTGCCGGTCTCCTCTGCCCTGTTTACCTTGGCAGAATGCGGTCACACAGTGGTCACATATTTGCCTGGCACTTTCCGGCGATCAATTCATTCAACATACATTATCTCATAGTACGTAAGGAAAGAGGAACTATGCGAAGACTCGTTACCGTCTGTCTCGCGTTAGTGTTGCTTGCTTCGGTTGTGCATGCAGCTACCGGCGAGATCCAACTGGACGTGAAAAAGAAAGTGCTGACCAACGGCATGCGCGTCCTGGTGCTGGAGAATCCCTCCGCACCGGTTTTTTCGACCATCATTCGTTTCAACACAGGTTCGGTAGATGAGGAGCCCGGCATGACCGGCGTTTCGCACCTGCTGGAACATATGCTGTTCAAAGGGACCAAGGTGATCGGCACGAGCAACTATGCCGCCGAAGTACCATTGATGAAGCAGATCGATTCACTGGCGGCGCTCATGAAAGCCGAGCAGGTTTCCCTGTCTGACCCGCTCAAACCGCAGGACTCAGCCCGCTATTTCGCGCTGAAGAAACAGATCGCCGATGTGCAGGCAATCCAGAAGAAGTACGTGATCAAGGATGAACTCTGGGGGACCTATCTGTCCAGCGGCGGAAGCGGCCTGAATGCCTCCACCGGCAACGATGGCACGCAATACTATGTCTCACTCCCCAAGAATTGTCTCGAACTCTGGATGTATCTTGAGGCCGACCGTCTCGAGAACCTGGTCCTTCGCGAATTCTACTCAGAACGCGATGTGGTGATGGAAGAACGCCGGATGCGGACAGAGAATGAATCCTTCGGCAGACTGGATGAAGCGTTAAGCGCGGCAATGTTCTGGGCATCCGGGTATCACTGGCCGGTAGTCGGCTGGATGAGCGATCTGATGACGGTGAGCCGTGAGCAGGTCGAGCAGTATTTCCGCTCCCACTACTCCCCCGCGAACGCGGTGGCGGTGATTGTCGGTGATGTAAAGGCGGACGAAGTGTTTGCCATGGCGGACAAGTATTTCGCCAAGATTCCTTCGCTCCCCGCACCGAAGCCGGTGGTTAGCCGCGACGCCGAACAGACCGGTGAGCGGCGGGTCGAAGTCGAAATGGATGCCAACCCGCAAGCGTTCATTGGCTGGAATGTACCTCAGATCGGACATCCGGATGGCGCGGCGTTGGAAGCGATCGCCAGCATCCTTTCCGGTGGACGGACCAGTCGTTTCTACAAGGCGATCCGCGAGAAAAAACTTGGGAATGCCAACGCGATGGGCGGACCGTCCCGGTTCCCCGGCGCCTTCAATGTAACCATCACACCATTCGGTAATCACACGATCGCCGAACTGGAAGAGGCCGTTTACGCCGAGATAGAGAAGCTCAAGACCGAACCGGTTTCGGCCTGGGAATTGGAGAAGATGCGGAATCAGGTGGATGCCTCGCTGATCCGTTCGATGGAGTCCAACAACGGTCTGGCATTTCGCCTGGCCAATAGTGAAAGCATCACGGGCGACTGGCAGTATTTCCTGAAGAGCCGCGAAGAGCTCAAGAAGGTCACTGCCGATGATATCATGCGGGTGGCCAATAAGTACCTGACGAAATCAAATCGGACTGTAGCTTTCATCACGAAAGTAGCCAAGCCATCGAGCGGCCAACGTCCCGGGAAGCAGAGCTGAAAAGGAGCAGAACGTGAAATACCTATATACATTGTTGATGATCCTTCTGATGGCCACGCTCGCTATTGGCGAGACTCCGTCAGGCAAATCGGAAGGCTCAAAGATGATCGCCAAATTGACCGGCAAGGCCGGCGATTTCAATATTCCAAAAGTCGGTGTAGATGTTGAACGAGTGGTGCTCGACAACGGCATGATCGTTTACCTCTACGAAAACCACCGACTTCCGGTTTTCAGCCTCAGCACAATGGTGCGGTGCGGCAGCGTGTATGATCCCGCCGACAAAAACGGACTCTCCCAGTTGGTCGGGACCGTCATGCGGACGGGTGGCACAACCACCATCTCAGGCGATTCACTGAATATGCTGATGGAGTTCGCGGGTGGTTCTCTGGAAACACGCATTGGCGATGAAATGGGTTCGGCAAATCTCAGCGTCCTTTCCAAGGACATGACGATGGGGCTGAGACTCTGGGCCGATCTTATGCGCAATCCCGCTTTCCCCGCGGACAAACTGGAGCTTGCCAAGGTTGACATTCGCAACTCGATCAAGCGCCGTAACGATGAGCCAGGTGGCGTGACGACTCGCTATTTCAACCAACTTATCTACGGTGACCATCCCAACGGCCGAATCCTTGAGTGGGCGACGGTGAAAGGGATCACGCCGGAAGATATGATGGCGTATCACAAAAAATACTTCGTCCCAAACAACATGATCATTGGCGTGACCGGTGATTTTAAGCGCGATGAGTTGTTGGCGCAACTCAACACCTTGACGGGCGACTGGGCCAAAGCGGAGACACTCCCTCTCCCACCGCCAGAAGTGAAATTCAATGCCAACCCCGGCGTCTTTGAAGTGGTTAAGGATATCAACCAGGCGGTCATCCGGATCGGCGAACTTGGGATCAAGCGGGATAACCCGGATCGGTACGCCATCGGCATGATGAACTACATTCTCGGTGGCGGTTCGTTCACGTCGCGTCTCACTTCACGCGTTCGCTCGGACGAAGGCTTGGCTTATCGTACGGGCTCAGCGTTTGATATCGATAGCCGCGACTACGGCG
>JAYRFH010000096.1:0-14118 GCA_041908405.1 Candidatus Zixiibacteriota bacterium | reverse complement strand
TGTATTTCATCATCGGCATCTGGGGTGGCCCGCGGCGGGTCTATGCCGCGATCAAGTTTGTGCTGTTTACAATGTTCGGCTCGCTGCTGATGCTGGTCGGCATTCTCTATCTCTATTTTGCTTACCACACCGCAACCGGCGAATATACCTTTGATCTGCTGAAGATCACTAGCATGCAGATCGGTTATCAGCCGCAGCTCTGGTTGTTTGGTGCGTTCGCACTGGCCTTTGCCATAAAAGTACCGCTCTTCCCGTTCCATACCTGGTTGCCGGACGCCCATGTCCAGGCGCCAACCGCAGGGTCTGTCATACTGGCCGGCGTGCTGCTCAAGATGGGGACCTATGGTTTCCTACGGTTTTGTCTGCCAATGTTCCCCGACGCGACGATCGCGTATGCGCCGTATATCATGATCCTTTCGGTTATTGCGATAATCTACGGAGCCCTGGTCGCCATGGTGCAGAAGGACGTCAAGTCACTGGTTGCGTTTTCATCTGTTTCGCACATGGGATTCGTGATGCTCGGGATGTTCGCGCTCAATATCGAAGGGATGTCCGGCGCGGTACTTCAGATGCTGAACCACGGCGTGTCAACTGGAGCGCTGTTCCTTATAGTCGGCATGATCTACGAGCGCAGGCATACGCGCATGATCGAAGATTTTGGCGGAATTGCCAGAGTGATGCCGGTTTTCGCGACGTTCTTTATGATCGTGTCGCTGTCATCCATAGGGCTGCCGTTCACCAACGGATTTGTCGGAGAGTTTCTGATCTTGCTGGGGACGTTCCAGGCGAATATGTGGTACGCGGTCTTCGCGACGAGCGGCGTGATCCTCGCAGCAGCCTATATGCTCTGGATGTATCAGCGCGTTATCTTCGGCAAGTTGACAAATCCCGAGAACGAGAGACTGACCGACTTGACGATTCGCGAACGGGTCATCCTGATTCCGCTGGTATTATTGATCTTCTGGGTCGGGATATACCCCAAGCCGCTTTTCGACCGGATCGAACCGGCAGTCAAACAGGTCTTGATCCAGGTCGACAAGGCGCAGAATGCGCAGTTGAATGAGAAGTTTCAGATCCAACCGGGTGATGCTACAGTGACTGCGGCGACAGTTACGCCGACCTCTGGAGGTCATTAGTGAGCGCTGAGGTGACTATCTACACCAAGCCAGGCTGCCCGTACTGTGCCGCCGCCAAAAAGCATTATACCGACAGCGGGATCGCGTTTGAAGAGGTAAATGTCAAGGAATCGGCCGCCAATATGGAACAGGCACTTAAGCTCGCCAACGGCCAACGGATCGTCCCGGTGATAGTGGACCATGGAAAGGTATCGCTCGGCTTCGGCGGAGGCTGAGGCTTCTGATAAAGGCGCGGCGGTCGTCGCGAGAAGAATATGACAGATTACGTTTCAACATTGTCGGTAGATTTTAGCCTGATAGCCCCTGAGTTGGCGCTGTTGGTTGCGGCCTCCATCATTATGCTTTTCTCGGCGGCGAAATCGCTCCCGAAATGGGCGCCGGTGGTGGCAGTGGCTGGGTTTGCGGCCTCGATCGCCCTGACTGTCATGCAGTGGGGAGTGGTGCAGACCGGTTTCGCGGCAATGGTCACGGTTGACCACGTTGGTGTGATCTTCAAGATGATCTTTCTGGTCGCCTCGACACTGTCGCTGTTTATGGCGTATCGATATCTCCAGGTCAAACATATCAACAAGCCGGAGTTCTACTCGATGCTGCTGGTCTCGACCATCGGAATGATGGTGATGGCCAATACAACCGACCTGATAGTGCTGTTCCTGGGCTTGGAAATAATGTCGGTGCCATTGTACGTGCTTGCCGGATTCAATCGCCGGAGCCTTGAGTCAAACGAGTCGGGAATCAAGTATTTCATCATGGGGTCATTTGCGACCGGATTCCTGCTCATGGGGATCGCCTTCGTCTATGGCGCGGCGCAGACAACCAGTCTTACCCGGATAGTCACTGACTTTGCTTTCATTGCGAACAACTCTGGACTCTATCTTTATGCCGGAGCGGCATTGCTGCTGATAGGATTTGGCTTCAAAGTTTCAGCTGTCCCATTCCACAGTTGGGTGCCGGATGTCTATCAGGGGGCACCAACACCTGTCACGGCGTTCTTCTCGGTCGCGCCAAAAGCGGCCGGGTTTGCGGCATTGTTGCGGATCTTCAGCTTCGGCTTTGCTGATATGGCGGTACTCCAGGAGGTATTCTGGGTACTGGCGGTTCTGACGATGACGGTAGGGAATATCCTGGCGCTGCGGCAGGAGAATGTCAAGCGGATGCTGGCCTATTCATCGATCTCACACGCCGGATATATTCTGGTAGCGCTGACAGTGGGCGGATCATCGTCGGTGTCGGCCGCGATCTTCTATCTGGCCGCGTACAGCATGTTCAACCTTGGCGCATTTGCGGTTGTGACGTTGCTGGAGAGCCGTTCAGGGATGAAGGCAGATTTCTCAGAACTGGCGGGGTTGTCACGTTCAAACCCATATTTGGCGGCAACACTAGCGCTCTTCATGTTCGCCCTGACCGGTTTCCCTCCAACTGCGGGGTTCCTTGGAAAGTTCTATATCTTTTCGTCAGCGGTGGAGCAAGGGTTTATTACTCTGACAGTGATCGGTGTAATGAACTCGTTCGTATCGGTTTATTATTATCTGCGGGTCATAAAGGTGTCGTACTTTGACAGCTTCGAGGAACGCCCGGTGCCGGTGACGATCAATTTCGCCATCCTGCTGGTGCTGGTGGTTACCACTGTCGGGACATTAGGATTGGGATTTTTCCCGGATACGATCCTGAATATGACGCGGCAGGCGATCTTCGCCTCAATGTGATTTCGTAATCCCATTCTGGAAATAAAGAAGGCGAGTGGTGTTCCACTCGCCTTTTCTACAATCTGAAGTATTGTTGTCAAACTTTGACTTTTTGAAGCTCCAAGCGGTGCTTGCCGTTGATCTCCGGAACCTTCATCGGGTAGTGGCCCGAGAAGCAGCCGTGGCAGAAGCCGGTCTTGGGGAGCGAGGGCATCGCCAGCATCCCATCGAGGGAGAGGTACCGCAGAGAATCGACCCCGAGGTATTTCTCGATCTCTTCCAATGACATATTTGCCGCGATCAGCTCTCCACGAGTTGGCATATCGATGCCAAAAAAGCACGGCGAGATGATGGGCGGGGAGGAGACACGGAAGTGAACTTCCTTGGCGCCAGCCTCCCGGATCATTTGAACCATCTTCTTAGAGGTGGTTCCACGGACGATCGAGTCATCGACCACCACCACTCGCTTGTCTTTGAGCACACCGCGCACAGGGTTGAATTTGACACGAACATCAAGGTCGCGAATATGTTGCTCCGGATCGATGAATGTCCGTCCCACGTAGTGGTTGCGGATAAGGCCGATCTCAAACGGAATACCGGACTCCTCGGCGAAACCAAGCGTAGCCGTATTTGCCGAGTCAGGAATACCGATGACGATATCTGCTTCGACAGGATGTTCCCGCGCCAGTTGTCGTCCAAGTCGACGGCGGATCTTGTCGACGTTGTCGCCGAAGACTTTGGAATCGGGCCGGGAGAAGTAAATATACTCGAAAATGCAATGGGCCGGTTTCGCCTTCTTCATCGGGAAATGAGATTTCATGCCGTCGCGCGTGATCTCGAGAACTTCGCCCGGCTCAATATCACGAATGTACTCTCCGCCAATGATATCAAAAGCGCACGTCTCGGAAGCGACTACCATAGAGCCATTGAATTTGCCCAAGGCGAGCGGCCGGAACCCGTGAGGGTCGCGAGCCGCGATAAGCGATTTCTCGGTTAGGAAGAGGAGCGAGAACGCGCCCTTGATGGTTTTCAGGGCATCGGAAATGCGAGCCAGCGTATTTGGCTTCTTGGAAGTCGCCGTCAGGTGAAGGATGATCTCGGTATCCGAGGTTGTTTGGAAGATCGAGCCTTTGGCGTCCAGCTTAGAGCGCAACTCCAGCGAATTGGTCAGATTGCCGTTATGGGCGACTGCCAGGTACTTGTTCCTGTTCGTGATAAGAAACGGCTGGATATTGATGAGGGAGGATGCTCCGGTCGTGCTATAGCGGACATGGCCCAGCGCCATATCGCCAGTCAGCTTCTTCAGGTTGGCCTTCTCGGAGAAGACTTCAGCAACCTGCCCCATTCCTTTATGGAGGTGAACTTTGCCGCTATCAACCGTGACGATGCCAGCGGACTCTTGTCCGCGGTGTTGCAGGGCGTACAGACCGAGGTAGGCCAATTCGGCAGCGTCCTGATTTCCGACGATCCCGAATAAACCGCACTGATCGTGAATCATTTCTTCCGACATATCGACGAACGTCCTCCGTCCGAAAAAAGAAACCGCTAAGCTATTGCCGGCCAGACCAAATGTCAACCGTTATTGCGGGTCTGACCCCGCAGGCCGGGAATATGTGAAAAACGCTGCAGTCGAATGGTTTGTGCCCGACGATTTGTTCAGTCCCTGAACACCGAAAGGACTGGATAAGTCCATGCAAATACGATATGTTGCGGGAGTACTCCTGATATACTACACGGCGGAGATTTCGGGACCAATCACGCATTCCGTTTGCTCAACAGAAGTTGGGTAGACACCAAACTATGGACGACCGCGCACAAAACCGTTTCGACATCCTCAGGCAGCTTGCTGTGGCTGGCTACCGGGGCGAAGATTTTCGCCCTAGCGCCGAGATGGCGCTACGACAGGCAGCCGATTTGGTCGGCCTTCAGGCGGCAGCACTCTACCTATGGGACGACTCCAAAGCGATCACCCTGGCGGTTTCGCACTCAGACTCAATCCAGGCGCAGGAGACTCTTGCCTCGCTTGAGGAGACGCTATTTGCGGGATTGCGGCGTGACCGTCAATTGTTGGCAGCCTATATGAGTTTTGGCGGGAATCCTCCGCTCCAGACTTTCACGCTCCCAATTCGCTTCGGTGATTCAATGCTCGGCGCGGTGATCGGTATTCAGGAGGGAGAACACCGACTGGTCTCAGAGGATCTGTTTCTTGAGGCGATCTGCGCGGCTATGTCATTGTACATCGTCGCTGGTCAGGCGGGGCCTGGGAAAACGGTCTCTGCCGAAGTGATCGCGAAAGAACGTCTGGGAGCTGTCATGCAGACGGCGGTGACGGTCAACCATGAGATCAACAACCCGCTAACTGCCATACTTGGGAATATTCAATTACTGCTGATGAAGCGTAAAGACCTCGACGAGGAGTTGGTGAACAAACTCAAGACTGTCGAAGAGGCCGCGCTGAAGATCAAAGATGTCACGCAACGGCTCCTCAGAGTCACATCCGCACGTTCCGTCGACTATGCCGAGGGGACATCGATGCTTGACATATCCGACGACGACCAATCCAAATAGTCTAATTCTTCAATAGCCAGTCGACCAGCGCCCGCATGGCGGCCGGATTTTCATTTATGATATCCGTACCGTGGGCATCCCCATCAAAAATCATCAAGGTGCAGTGATCGGGGTTCAGAGAAGCCATCTCTCGTACAGAGTTGTAGGAATATTCGTCTCCCGATGATGCTACGAGGAGGATCTTCCCCTTGAAGGTCATGATGGCATCGGCCGGTTCAAGGCCACGATAGTTTATCCCGGGAGAGAGAAGGACAAGCTGGTCGATGCCTGACATCTTTTCAGTCAACAGCGCGGCGGTGTTGGCGCCAATGGAGGCTCCGATCACGGTCAGCCCGGTTCTTCCCTTCAGCGCACCAGCGATATCTGTAGGATACTTGGCGAATTCGGGCTCAGTCATGGTTCTATAATCAAGTTTCACTTCACCGCGGTGTATGGAAGCTCCATGGCCGCGCAGGTCAAAGATCTGCCAATTTGGAAGGCTGAAATTGACTGAGTCGGTTTGTCTGCTGATAGCGGTGAGACTATCTCGCAGTGGCGCAAAACTGTTGCGGGTGTGTCCCATCATTGGGAGGCAAATGAAGGACCTCGTCGATTTGCCCGGGCTGGAATACATCGTCGATGAGAGCATTAGAGAGTCGCTGGTCGCAGTCGTGACGTCTCTTTGGGAGTATTTGAAAGCGGACGATTGCGCTATCGCCATTCCGGCACAGAATACTACACTCACGAGCATTGTGATTCTCATGACATCATCTCCGATTACTTAGTAAATCAAAAAGAAACGGCGGTCAGAGACCGCCGTCAAACAGTCTACTCACAGGACCTAAAGATAAGTCTCAGAGACCAACTTCATCTTGCCGGACAACTCAGTGGCGTGCTTTTTGTAGTTCGCCATATCGTTCTTGTCACAGCACTCTTTCATCAATTGCGCAAGTTGGGTCATTGCCTGGAACTCTTTCAGCAGAGCATCCTGTTGTTCCCTAAGCTCGGCGGGGATCGTCTTTTCATTGAGGTTCGCGAGC
Source organism: Candidatus Zixiibacteriota bacterium (assembly GCA_041908405.1). Classification (GTDB taxonomy): domain Bacteria; phylum Zixibacteria; class MSB-5A5; order GN15; family FEB-12; genus FEB-12. The sequence goes on along the minus strand of JAYRFH010000096.1, from coordinate 7,710 downwards.
TTGGTGACCAGCGTTTCGGTCGAGCCGGTAATGCCTTCCATGTTATTGTTCGGAACATGCTGTTCCAGAATAATGCCGGCAGTCATCATGGCACCTTCGAGTTCGGGATAAGAATACGGCGCCAGCATTGAAGCCGTATTCTCGAAGGCATCGTGGAGCGATGGCATAAGCGCGTAGCAAGAGTCCTTCAGTCCGGACCTGGACGCATCAGCGTACGCCTTCACTAACTTGGCAAAGGTCTCGCGATGATTCAAGAACGCGGCTTTGCGGGACACGCACTTCATAGTCGGCTGGATATCTGCTATTCCTTTGAAGAGCGAGTCGAATTTCGGTCCCGCGGCGACAAGGGCATCAAAGTCCTTGGCCGGATAGGCAGTGTGCCAGGTCGGCGCCATCACTTCGTGGAAAGTGCCGAAAGCCTTGTACCCCTGGCTAGCGGCGTGGTCAGAAGGGCAGACATGGCCGGGTTCTTCGGCCATTGCCAGCGTGGTCATGATTACGAGGGCCAGTAAACAGATCCAGAAACGCATTGCAGTTACTCCCGGTGCGATATGGTTAAATCACGTTAGTTTCATGAACGACATCCGCCCCGGCAAACCGAGTGGGACTCAGCGGGGAGATGTCGATAGTCGGTTTTTGGCCGCACAGTATTTCTGCGGTCACCAAGCCGGCGGCCGGAGCATGCATGAATCCGTGACCCGAGAATCCGGTCACATGGAACATGCCGCCAACTTCCGCGTCGTGGCCGATGATTGCCTGGTGATCCGGAGTTGTCTCATACAATCCAGCCCACTGATTGGCGATCTCGGCGGTCTCAAGTTGGGGTATCCTATCAAGTGCCTTTTCGATTATGGTGTCTACATAATCAGGGTCGGTAGAGACGTCGAACCCCGGTTTGACAGATTTATCCGCCCATCCGAGCAAGAGTCCCTTGGACTCCTTATGGAAATAGAGGCCGGACTTCACATCCACTACCATAGGGAAAAATGGCTTCACGAAATCAAGTTCGCCGGTGGTTACGCACATCCGTTTATACGGCTCAACCTTGACATCAGCTCCCGCCAATTTGCCGATCTCTCCGGCCCAAGCACCCGCGCAATTGATCACCCACGGAGTCTGAATCTCGCCTTTGGTCGTGCGAACCGATGTTACCTTATCTCCGGATTTGCCGAATCCAGTCACGGTGCACTCGAGTTCGACATCAACGCCCAGCTTACGTATGGCGGATTCGTATCCCCGCAGGAACTCAGAGGGGTCGCCAAGGCCGTCATCTTTGCAAAATGTCCCGAGTTGAATATCATCAAGGCGAACGTGCGGCGCGTATTTGACGATCTCGTTCGGCTTGAGGAGTTGAACATTGAGACCGAGTGAACGCTGCAATTCGTAGTGCTTGGTGTAGATCTTGACGTCGGCATCATCTGAAAGAAGGAAGAGGTATCCGACCTGATCAAAAAGGGCCTCGGAGCCAGTCTCTTCCTTGAAATTGACAAACATTTTTTCTGAGAGCATCGACATTTCGATATTAGTCTTGGTGGAAAATTGGGCGCGAATACCGCCGGCGGCCTTGGTCGTAGAACCGGCGCCGGTGAAAGGCTCCTTTTCAACCAGAACGATCTGTCCGAACTTCTTTTGGGCGAGGTAGAAGGCGACAGCCACGCCAATGATCCCACCGCCTATGATAACTGCATCCGCTTTAGTCCGCATTGCACTTCCTCAACAAAGTCTGCATCACTGGTACGTGAAGATTTTCACTAAGGTAGGAAATAGGCGACCAAAGTCAAGGGGTTTTGCCCCGGTTTTCCGGGGCGGTCCAAGCCATGTTTAGCGGATGGAGCAGATGCTGGTTCCCGCACTGACCTCGTCATCCTGATGTAAAGCAATGCGATATACGATCAGATCAGATTGACAATCACGACATGATGGCGTGCGATAGTCGGTTTTTGGTTGAGGAGCGAACGTCGTCAATGGTCAGGACCGGTGCCCACTGCCCGTTGCTCTGCTATCAACAATTCTCTACCTTGTCCTCATGTCGAGCTTTCCCCGACTGCGCACCGACCTGATAGCTGTGCCATCCGAAGCAGATGGTACGACCTATTACACGCTGAAGGACCCAATCACCGGCAATTACTTTCGGATGCGGGAGCCGGAATACTGGCTGATCCAGCAGTTGGATGGAGAGACTACGCCGGGTAACATCGCCGCACGCTTTGCGGAAAAGTTTCAGATGCGCATAGGCCCGGAGGCGGTAGAGCAGTTCGTCTCGACTCTGGGAAATCTCTATTTTCTTGAAGACGGAAGGAGCGAAGTTGAGATCGCCAAGGCAGCGCGAGAGTCCAAAAGGACGCACTCATTGGCGGCCAGAATGCTGTTCGTCAAATTGAAAGCGTTCGATCCATCATCGCTGCTGGAAAAGGTCTATGGCGTCTACCGACCGTTTCACCGGCCATTCTGGTTTGTAATTCAGCTTGCGGTGATCATACTGGGCATGTCACTGCTATCCATTCACTCCAACCAATTCGCTGTGAGGATCAATGACCTTCTGACTATTTCTGCAATAGCCACGATCATCATCGCCCTGTTCCTAATGATTTTGCTGCACGAGTTCGCGCATGCGCTTGTCTGCAGGTACCACGGTGGCAAAGTTCGCGAGATGGGTTTTCTGCTGATGTACTTTCAGCCATGCTTTTATTGCGATGTGTCTGACGCGTGGCTGTTCAAAGAGAAGTCTCAGCGGCTGGCGGTAACCTGGGCCGGGCCATACTGCCAGTTTGTGTTCCTTGCGGTTGCCGTGATCGTTTGGCGGGTGACGGTGCCGGGAACGGGGATCAGCGAGTTTGCGCGGATCTGCGCCATCGTCGCCTGGGTCAATTTCCTTTTCAATTTCAATCCGCTCATCAAACTGGATGGGTACTACCTTCTGTCAGATTGGCTGGAGATGCCGAATCTCCGACAGCGAGCGTTTGGCTACCTGGGGAACACACTCAAGCGAAATCTGCTTGGATGGCCTATCGAGCGTGTGGTGGTCAATCGTCGGGAACGGAAAATCTTTCTCATGTATGCGATCCTGGCGTTTGCATACTCCGCGGGCTTGGTCGTCTATGTGGTCTGGCTGGTCGGGGGATATTTGGTCGCCAAATGGGGTGGGGCGGGATTCCTGTTGATGGTCCTTGCTTTGGCAGTTATCTTGAAGCAGAGTGTGGCCGAGGCCGCCAGAGGGACCAAACAGCATTTCATCTATATGAAACGATTACTCCACCAGCCTATTCGACTGACCGTTTACATCATCCTGCTCGTGGCAATTGTGATTGTCTTTGGGTTCATCAAGTTTCCGCATAGAGTGGTGGGAGATGTCGTCGTGCAACCGATGTCTGAGTTCAGCCTTTCCACTAGCACGGACGGATTGCTTGAAACCTACCTGAGGCATGGCGGTGCCAATCCCGAAAAAAAGACCTCAATCCTCAAACTGATCACGCAGGATGTCGGAGCATTCCCGGTCACACCGAGAGTGAAAGAAGGGCAGACGGTCAAGATAGGCGATACGCTGGCGGTCATAGCTTCAAACACAGTCGACAAGGACTTGCAGGGAGCGCGCAGTGACCTGCAGCGGCTTCAGGATCAATTAACCGTCCTTCGCACGCAACCCAAGCGGGAAGAGATCGCGGCCGCGCAGGCGGATGTCCGTGCCGCGCAGACAACGTATGATCAGGCCTTGCGCGATCTGAACCGGGTAAAGGAACTGGCCTCGCGGGACCTGGTTGCGGCGAATCAGCTTGAGTCGGTCAAGTCGGCGGCGGATGTAGCCAAGGCATCTCTGGAGAACAAGAAATCCTATCTCGCCCTGCTAAAGTCGCCACCTCGTCCCGAGGATGAGGCGGTGATCCAGAGGGATATCGAAAAGCAGTTGAGCCGGATCGCCTTTTTTGAGGCGCAATTGGGGGCACAAGTGATCACCAGTCCGATAGATGGCCTGGTGTCGGTCACGCGTCACCAGGACGCGCTCCTGACGGTCGCGGATAACCACGTTGTCGAGCTACTCGTGCCAGTATCTGACTTTGATATAAATCTGGTGTCCGATGGTCAGCCGGTTCGGGTCAAAGTCAGATCTTACCCCGACGAACTGTTTTTTGGGACTGTCGTGCGGGTACCCAAAGTGACCACTGACTCCGCCACGGCTATGCAGTTTCCTGTGGCAGTGGCTGTCTTTAACGCCCATGGCAGACTCACCCCGGGGATGAGCGGGTATGCCAAGATCGAGGTGGGAGAGCGAACTCTCGCGCAACGAGCTGTCCGAAAGGTGATGTCGGTCGTGCGTGTGGAGTTCTGGTCCTGGTGGCTTTGGTAAGGCCTTTCACACCTCACACGAAGCGCACTCTTTTCGCATGATCTGTTCGGGGACCGGTTCGAGCCATAATGTGTGTGTGAAACTGCTGTGTGAGAAGGGATTATCTTTCCTGAAAAAGGAAAACTTTTCCGCTTTTAGGGGCCGAAACAGCGGCGTGTGGGAGAAATGTGGAGTGTGTCGCACTCTATTCTCCTTGACGTAGCCCGGATGCGAAGTATATTGAAATCGGAGGCAACTTAAAAATCAAACTTTATTCAGATAAACCTCCAACTATTGGAGGGCTCTTTTTAACATGTTAAAGGAGGTGATTCAATGGCGGATTACAAACTGACCGTTGAAGTTCTCGAGACTCGTATCGCTCCGGCTGGCATCAGCCTCGGCGGCCAGTAATCGTATTGGTCCGTGAGCATTCGAGCTTACTGAAGGGCAGGGGTACCTGCCCTTTGCTTTTGGTCCAGCAAACTGCTGAGCCGCCGAATTTCTGATACCAGGAATTGTACGGTGCGCTTCTGCTGAAAGAGCATCCTTTCCGCGTCGGATGTGATACTCCCAGCGATATCTTTCATAATCTGCAAAGACTGCCGATAGTTCGCATATGCTTTCTCGATATCCCCGTTTCTTGAATCGATCCTTCCCAGGAGCAGGAGAGCGTGCGCTTGCTCAGACATCAGCCCGAATTTGCGCGCCTCGTCACGGCACTGGACCACTAGTGTGCGAGCCTCCATCGATTCCGAGTTCAGGAGAAGCAGCTCCGCGAGAATCGACGCCAGGCGCGGGCGCTCGACGTAATGAGGGATCTTTGGCATCGCGGCCCGAAGTTTAGTGAGGGTCGAGAGCGCCAAATCGGTATGCTCGGATTCGAGGAATAATTCCGTGCGATTGAACGCGGCGACGATCTGATCCGTTTCTTTTCCCAACTCTGTGGCAAGTTGCCCAGCCTGCTGCAGGATCGATGGTTCAGGGTCGAGGCGGCACATTTGCAGGAGAGCCGCAAGTTGGAGGGGGCGTACTCCTGAAGTGACGGAAGCCTCAATGCCCGATTGCGTGAGCTGTTTGGCTTTAGCGCGGTCATTTACAACCAGCGCCTTTTGCGCCTGGGTGAGGAGGATCTGTACTTTCCACTGTGAATCTTCGACTTGTTCCAGAAGGGAATCAATCTTCGACAGGCAGTTTTCAGACTCTGATACCTTGCCCAAACGTAAGTGGACCAGTGCCAGGGAATGTTGAAACGCGATCTGGTGGGGTAACTGATTCAACTCGACCGCGAGTTCGAGTCCTCTGTCGAGGAAGGTCAGAGCCTCGCGTAGTTGACCCGCCTCGAGAAGTACCATGGTCAGGTTCTCGAGATTAAAGAGCTCTTCTTTTTTGCTACCGATCCTTTGATTGATCGTGAGTGATTCCCGGAGCTGTTCGGCGCTTCGGTCGTATTGCCCCTGAAGATACCGGACATAGCCAAGATTATTCAGGGTACGGGCTATTTCACCGGCGTCTCCCAGATGCTTCTTCAGTTCCAGAGACTTGTCGAGGAGCAACACACCGCGATTCAGGTTCCCCTTCATGCAATAGACCGATCCCATGTTAGAGAGCGTGGAAGCGATCTCCGTCTCCGCATTCAGGCTCCGCTGTATGTGCAGGGCCCGTCGATAGTGCTTCAGTGTGCTGGGTAGGTCGCCCGCGTAAAAATAGCTATTACCCAGGTTGTTGTAAGTGCGGGAAAGTTCCAGGTCTTCGCCCATCTGCTTATAGATGTTAAGCGCTTGATTCAGCGCCTCGAGGCCGGCCTTGGAGTCCTGCTTCATTTTGTAGAGGTCACCAAGGTCCCGATAGGTTTCTGCCAGTAGCTTGTCGGCCGGTAAATCTGCGTATAGGGAGACTATCTGCTGATACGTGGCGAGGGCATCGTCCACCAGACCCGTTTCTTTCTGGATATCTCCACGTAGCATGAGAAGAGGAAGAACGCTTCGAATGGCGTCCCGCATGGCGGCCAGATCCAGCACCGAGTTGATGCAGAGAATGGCTTCGCGGGAGCGATGTTCGCCGCGCAGCAGCGAGGCGGCCTGATAGGCGCAACGGTCAGCTGATTCCAGGTCGCCGGTCCTCAGGTAGAGAGCTGTCGCTATGGCATAGTGCTCAGACTTTTCCGCCTGGACAGCGGCTGGCCGGGACAACCGTCTGATTGTGGCGGGGCGGAGGAAAGTCAGGACCAGATTTTCGAGAGGCGTTGATTTCTGAGTCGCCCATACTGCGGTACGTATGATCGCCTTCTTTTCACCAAATGCTCTCGAGCGGAGTCCCTGCAGTTCCTGTCGACGGAATCTGGCTGGCCAGTAGACATTGCCGGAGAACTGGAATCCAGTCTCAGTTAAAGTGAGAGTCCGACGCTTGAAATTAGTCTCCACAAGCAGTCTGAGGCGGGAGTAGGAGTTCTGGGACAGGTGAGAAAGGCGTGTTGCCTGCCGTTCACTCATCTCGATTATGGACTCCAGTGCCTCGGCATAGTCTGATCTTGACTCAATTATGTATTTCGGTCGAAGCAGTTGTTCGAACGGGTAAGTTGCCCCAAATTGTCTGAGCATTTGACAGACGGCGAGCGCCGTTGGAGGTCTCTGCTCGGGCTGCTTCATGAGAAGCCTGGCGACCAATTCTGCAACTGCCTTTGGGATCTCGGGCACCAATTGATCGATCGCGGCGGGTTCTTCTTCCCGCACCCGGGCATTGATACGAAGCGGATCGGTTTCGGTCGCGATAAATGGATGTCTGCCGGTGAGCATCTGGTAGGCGATCGCGCCAAGCGCAAAGAGGTCGGAACGATGATCGGCGCGACCATCGACTATGGTCTCGGGCGCCATATAACCGACAGTTCCCAATCCGGCTCTTACCGCATCATTCTCACGTTCATATCTGCCTAGCGAAAAGTCCGACAATTTGGCGAAGAACAGTTTGTCTGTTGAACACCGTTCGAGATCTACTGGCAGGAAAATATTCTGCGGTTTCAAGTCGCCGTGGATGATCCTGTGCTGTCTTAGATACTCCAGATCCGCGGCCACGGCGGTAAGGATATTCAGCGCTAGTCGGACATCTCTGATCTGCCCCAATTGATCGAGCGTTTTGCCTTCGCAAAGCTCGAGCAGTAGGTAGTCATTGGAATCTTCATCTGTGTTCATGATCCTGACCAGACCGGGGAATCGTCGTGAAGCAATGAGAGACAGCTCGCGGGCGGCAAGTAGTTTGAAATCAATGCCTGGGGGAGGGTCAGGGAGCGGACGTTTCAGGGCGGCAAGGCGTCCGGAACCGGTCATGCGGACGCGGAAGACCTCGGCAGTCCCCCCGCGGCCGAGTCGCTCCTGAATCTGGAAGCGTAACTCGTG
>JAYRFH010000095.1:0-3932 GCA_041908405.1 Candidatus Zixiibacteriota bacterium | reverse complement strand
CGTCGGCTCACCTATAAACGACTTGCTAAATCTGTATGGCGTAGTCACGCCGACCTATAGCCCGACGCCGCTTGGCCGCTACAAGTATCATTGGCCGGACCGGGGACTCACCGTCTATACAACCACCGAAGGCGACGAGTCTAGCCGTACTGCTCTCGAGATCCAATTAAAGGGGAGATGGAATTACGTCCGAAGAACCGAAGCCGCTCTACCTGACGACTGATCTGAGTTCAATATGCCGGAGGTCGGAATCGAACCGACATGTTCTTGCGAACGGGGGATTTTGAGTCCCCTGCGTCTACCAATTTCACCACTCCGGCATTCGTCGAAATGAACCCTGAAAGTATACTCCCGCCCCATAACTGTCAATAGGGAACAAAAGAAGAGATTCGCTAAACTAGAAGTGGGATCGATCGTCCTTTTTGCGGCGGTCCGGCTCCCCAAATCGAGACCCGCGCGCCGGATGCAGATGGCACTCTTCCGTCGGTTGATTATCTTCCCGGAAAACCTCTGAACGTACATTCGGGCACCGATGTGTCGCCAGCTCGCCGGACTCCGGACAGATATCCAGATGAACTATCCCTTCCGGCTCCTCAAAATCCATGATCGGCAGTGAATCATGCGCCGCCAGCATATACTCGGTCCAGACCGGCACGGCGTTTCGTCCGCCATCCTCACTCTGCCCGAGCGACGTTTTGTCATCAAATCCGAGCCAGACTGTCGCTGTGATCTGGGGAGTAAATCCAACGAACCAGTTGTCGCAGAAGTTATCCGAGGTCCCCGTTTTTCCCGCCGCCGGACGAGTGAAGCCCATAGACCTGGCTCGAACCGCCGTCCCGGCATCCACCACCGATTGCATCAGGTTGGTCATGATGTAGGCGGTCTGCGAGGACAACGCTTCTTCTTTCTGCACCGCCGTATTATCCTCGAGTATCTTCCCGTATCGATCCACTATCCGGTGCACCATGCGATAAGGGATATGTATCCCCTTGTTCGGGAAAGTCGAGATAGCCGAGGCCAACTCCACAACCTTTACTTCGCTTACGCCGATCGCCAACGATGGCACCGCCTGGAGCGGCGTGGTTATCCCCATTCGTTTGGCATAGAAGATTGCCTGCTCCGGGCCGACATCCAGAAGCAGCCGAATACTGGCCAGGTTCCGCGACTGTCGCAACGCGTCGCGAATCGTGATCGGCCCAAGGAATTTCCCATCGTAATTGTGCGGACGCCATTCCCCGGCACCCGGAATATTCAGTACTAGCGGGTTGTCGTCGACGATATCTGTCGGCTTGAAACCGTTGTCTATGCACGAAGTGTACACAAACGGCTTGAATGATGACCCCGGTTGCCGCAGTGCCTGGACCGCCCGATTGTACTCCGACTCAGCGAACGAACGCCCTCCAACCATCGATATCACATCGCCATTCTCATTGTCTATCGCGACAAACGCTCCCTGCACGAGTTTCGGTACTCTTGTCGTTTTGCCCGTCGCCGTGTCAGTCACAGCGATAGTATAGTCGGGATCCTTCGTCCCCTTTTCTCTCCGGATCTCATCACGTAATTCGTCTATCTTCTTCGCAAGGGATCGATCCGCGACTCTCTGCAGCCCGGCATCAAGCGACGTGTAAACCTTCAGTCCGCCATTGTACAGAATGGTCTCGCCATACTTGTTCAGGATATACTGCCGCACTGTCTCGGTGAAATACGGCGCGATCCCTTCGCTTTCAGTCGGCGGGGCTGTCTTTATCGGCTGTTCTTTCAGGCTGTCGAAGGTCACACGATCCAAGTGCCCTTCCTCATAGTAGCTGTACAGCACACGATTGCGCGCCTTCAGCGCTTTGTCCGGATTGTTGAACGGCGAATTGATATTCGGTCCCTTCAACAGACCTATGAGTACCGCGCACTCCTCCACATTGAGCTGGGAGACCGGCTTGTTGAAGAAGAGGTGCGAGGCCGCCGCTATACCGTACGCTCCGCGACTGAAATAGTACTGGTTGAGATACATCTCCAGTATCTCTTCCTTTGAGTACGTCCGCTCCAGCTTTATCGCCGTCAACGCCTCTTTGATCTTCCGCTCAAGCGTTTGCCGCTGATTCAGAAATAGCATGCGCGAAAGTTGCTGCGTGATGGTCGAGGCTCCCGCCTTTATCTGTAAATGAAGGATATTCGTGGCCGCAACTATGGCGACTCGTCGAAGATTGATTCCCCAGTGATTGAAGAACTGCTGATCCTCCGAGGCCATCAGCATGTCAATAAGCGGCTTCGGAATATCGGCGTACGGCGTCAGCGCGCGATTTTCGGAATAAAACTCCTTGAGAAGTACCCCGTTCCGGTCATAAACGCGAGTAGAAAGGCTCGGCTCAATATTATGAAGCTGCTCGAATGAAGGCAGCTCTGACTGATATACCTGATAGGTCTTTACCGCGAGAAGGGAAAAGAGGATCACAAAGAACGCGCCACCGATCAACGCGGCATAGCGCACCCGTTTTCGCGTCGTTTCCGAGTTAAGATCGATCTGAGGAATCCAAGACATGCGGCCTATTTACCACCTTTGCCAAAGCCCAGTCAAGGTAAAAGACTAACTGCGGTAAGTCATTACCTGATTGCTTTTTGCTCCATTTTGTGCTATGCTCAACCCTGTCCGGGCGGAATACGGCTACCCGCTTCCGGCACAAGTCACTACTATTATATGCCGATATTCTCCTTGAGTTTACGACGGAGGTGACAATCTTGACGGCCACATCGTTCGAACCCTGGGTCGAAGCCGAATTTCAGCGGCAGTGGGCGCTTATTGCCCGTGGCGCCGTCGATCTGCTGCCACTGGATGAATTCCAGACAAAACTCAAGCGCGCGATCGCCCAGAAACGACCCCTTCGTATCAAGCAGGGATTCGATCCAACTTCGCCCGATATCCACCTCGGCCATACTGTCGGCATCCGTAAGCTCAAAACTTTGCAGGATCTTGGCCACCAGATCGTCCTCATTGTCGGTGATTACACCGCGTCAGTCGGGGATCCTTCCGGCCGTAACTCGACTCGACCACAACTGAGTTACAGCGAGATACTAAAGAACGCCGAAACGTACGAGGTACAGTTCTTCCGCATTCTCGACAAGTCTAAGACCGAGATTCGTTTTAATGGCGAATGGTTCAAGAAGATGGAGTTCCTTGAGGTCATGAAGCTTGCCGCGCAATATACTGTGGCAAGGTTACTTGAGCGCGATGACTTCACGAAACGCTTCAAGGCTAACGAACCGATCTCCGTGCATGAATTGCTCTACCCGTTGATGCAGGCGTATGACTCCGTCGCTATCCGTTCCGATGTTGAACTCGGCGGCACCGAACAGAAATTCAATCTGCTCGCCGGACGCGTGATCCAGGAAGCTTACGGAGTAGAGCCGCAGTGTATCCTGACACTCCCGCTCCTGGTCGGCATAGACGGCGTGCAGAAGATGTCAAAATCCCTCGGCAACTATGTCGGCATTACCGACACACCGAAGGAGATTTTCGGCAAGGTGATGTCCATACCCGATGCGCTCATCTTCGACTACTTTGAACTGGCCTCCGATGTCGACCAGTCTCGACTGGCCGAGATAAAAAAGCAGTTGGCGGACCCTTCGACCAATCCCATGTCCCTCAAGAAAGAACTGGGGGAGAGACTGGTCGAAATGTACCACCCCGCTGGTTCGGGAAAAGCGGCGCGTGACGAGTTCGAACGGATTTTCTCGCAGAAACAACTCCCTGATGAGATCGAAGAGATCAGCCGCACCGAGCTTGTGAAACGCGGTGTCACTGGCGATACTCCGCTTTTGGTAGCCATTCTCGCCGCAGCAAAACAGACTAAATCAAATGGCGAGGGGCGCCGCTTGATCGAGGGTGGCGGCGTGCATATCGGCGATACTAAAGTGACCGACCCGAATTACGCGTTTGATTT
>JAYRFH010000094.1:0-6904 GCA_041908405.1 Candidatus Zixiibacteriota bacterium | reverse complement strand
CTTCCTGTTCGCCGGCATGGAGCGAGCCAAACTGACCGGTTCATTCGTGACCGAGTTTGAAGGGGAGACGGTTATTATACTGCCGATCCAGAAAAAACTCCGCTACCTCATTCCGTTCGGCAAGGTCGAAGAAGTGATCGCTGAACTCCGGCGTCAGGCGGAGATAGCTCCCAACGGGATCGCCGTCTACGCTGATGATGGCGAGAAATTCGGCGTTTGGCCTAATACGCATAAGCATTGCTATGATGACCACTGGCTGGCGGACTTCTTTGACGCTATTGAACGAAACTCAGACTGGCTCGAAGTTGTCCCGTTGCGAGTGGCCGCGGAAGAAGAACCGATCGGCCGAGTCTACCTGCCGTCAGCCTCCTATGAAGAAATGGGTCACTGGGCACTGCCGACAGAGGGTTTCCTTAGGTACGAGGATTTCGAGCATTGGCTGAAATCACATCACAAGAGTAATGAATACGAGCGATTTGTCCGGGCCGGACACTGGCGTGGGTTCCTCACCAAGTACGATGAATCCAACCTGATGCACAAAAAGATGCTCTCTATCTCTGCCAAACTGGCGGAGTATGAAACAGAGCACCCCGAACAGAAACCTGCCATTGAGAGTGTGCGCGACCGTCTATATGCTTCTCAATGCAACTGCCCGTACTGGCACGGCGTTTTCGGCGGCCTCTATCTGCCGCACCTTCGACAGGCCGTCTACTCCGCCATGGTCGAAGCTGAGAGCGAGTTGCGACGTCTCTCCGGCGCACGAGGAATAGGCACTTCGATAAAAGACCACGACGCCGACCTACGAGAGGAAATCATGGTCGAGACCGCGAATTTCTCCGCAATCATTAAACCGGATCGCGGCGGAATGCTCCTCGACCTGGCGCTGATGAAGCATAACTTTGACCTGACGGATACACTCGGGCGGCGTAAGGAAGGATATCACCGCAAATTGGCTGTTGCGCACAAGTCGGCAGCTCACGGCGAGACCGCTTCAATTCACGATATGGTCGTCGCCAAGGAACCGGGTTTGGAGAAACTGCTCGTAGAAGACCAGTATCTGAAACGCTGCTTCATCGACCATTTCATTTCCGACCAGACCAGCGTTGAGTCCTTTCAGGCCGCGCATATCGGAGAATTGGGCGATTTTGTCACCGGCAGATACGAATTCCATATCGACTCCGATCTCGGCCAGGTCCGCCTGACCCGCGCCGGCTCGGTCAAACAGCATGTCCATGCACACTCTGTCCGGGTGACCAAGACCTTCCAGTTTTTTGCCGAAGATGACAAACTCGATGTGACCTACGAACTCCAGACTCTTGATGGATCAAGCTTTTCAACCCGCTTCGCGGTAGAGAACAATTTCAGTTTTCAGGCCGGACACGCGCATGACCGATATATCCTGATCGATGGTCAGCGACCGGCTGAATCATTTCTTGATTCGATCGGCACCCATGCGCAGGCATCCTCGGCTGGCATGGTCGATGATTGGCGCGGTTTGGCTGTTGCAGTCCGTTTGCAGCAGTCAGCAGCTATCTGGCATCACCCTATTCAGACGGTATCGTTGTCTGAAGCGGGATTCGAGAAGGTCTACCAGGGGACGACACTCATCCATTGTTTTGCCTTAACCGTCACTCCGGAACCGTCGACTTTTAGACTGACCCTCTTTGCCGGTGCCAAAGAGTCGGTACTGCGAGGGACTTCGGAATCTGCCATGGCAGGCAATTTCTAACCTGTCAGCCTCGGCAGTTTTCCTTTGTCCTGACCGGTCAATTGCCGTATCTTCTTCTCGTGCTTGAGGAACTGACCTCCATCATCCAGCAGAGCCGGCACGGCGTGGTCCTGACCGGCGCGGGGATATCCGCCGAATCCGGTGTCCCCACGTTTCGGGGAAACGAAGGTATCTGGGAGAAATTCCGTCCCGAGGATCTTGCCACCATGTCTGCTTTTATAGCCAACTCCAAATTGGTCTGGGAGTGGTACAACTGGCGCCGCGACTTGATTCGTCAGGTCAAACCGAATGCCGGACATTACGCGCTGGTTGAACTGGCGAAGTGGTTTCCCTCGTTTACCCTTATAACGCAGAATGTTGACAACCTGCACCGGCTCGCCGGGAGTGAGAATGTCCTCGAAATTCACGGCAATATGCTTCGAAATAAGTGCGCTGATTGTGCTCGTCCAATTGAACTTGAGAACGAGGTAGACCCGTCCGCTATTCCCAGATGCCCCGCATGTGGCGGCAAGATTCGCCCCGATGTGGTCTGGTTTGGTGAAATGTTGCCGGAAGAGGCAATTGATGCCGCGTTTGAGGCGGCTGAACAGGCGGATATCTTCTTTTCCATAGGGACCTCGGCACTGGTCCACCCGGCCGCTACCCTGCCGGTGGTGGCCAAACGGCACGGCGCGGTGCTGGTGGAGATCAATCTGGACGAAACACCCCTGACCGGACTGGCGGACTTCTATTTCCCCCAGAAATCCGGGGAAATGCTCCCTCAGTTGGTGGAAAAGCTGTTGCAGGTGAAGCATGTGCAGTAAATTGTGTCGTCCAGGGTCAGCCCCTGGTGTACAATTGAGGAAGCAACTGCCAGATTACCGATGAAGATAGTGCGACCATTCCGCATCATACTCAGCCTGACCATCCTCCTGTATGGCCTCTCCGGATGTGTGTACTACAACACCTTCTACAACGCCAAGAAGGAGTTCAATGCCGCCGAGAAGATGCGCAAGCAGACCGGCTCCGGCAGTCAGGCCAGTTACCGGAACGCGATCGAAAAATCGCTGAAAGTGATCGAGGATCATCCCAATTCCAAATACTACGATGACGCCCTGTATGTCGTGGCGGCATCCTACTACCACACCCAGCAGTATTCCAAAGCCGAGCGTCGGTTCCGCGAGTTGCTGGCGAATTTCCCGGAATCGGAGTTTGCCCGGCAGTCGATGGTTTACCTCGCGCAGTCAAAACTTAAGCTGGCCGACCACGATGCGGCTATCGAGCTGTTCGAGGAGATCTTCGAAGGCGATTACGACAAAAGTTACAAGGCCGATGCCGCGATGGAGCTCGGACTCTTTCATGCCGAAGAGAAAGAGCCTGAACGCGCCCGCGCTTATTTTATGGCGGTTCGTGACTCACTGGGGAATGACCCGCAGAAACTGACCGCGCAAAAACATCTCGCGGACTCCTATTACGACCAGTACGACTTCGGTAATTCGCTGAAAGCATATTTGCAGATCCTCGGCATGAAGCCGGACAAGGATCTGCGGTATCATTCACTCACGCGAGCGGCGTTTTGCTCCTATCGTCTGCAACGGATAACCACCGGACTGGACTACCTGAAAGAACTTTCCTCCGATCAGCTTTACTACGATTCGCTGGGTGCCATTCAGTTGATCATGGCCAAAGGCTTCGAATACATGGGAGATCTGACCCAGGCGGAGGAGACGTACGAGGATATAGTACTTAAGGCCGCCAATAATAATTGGGTCACCGAGTCCAATTACCAACTCGGGTTGATCTACCAGTTTGATTACGACGACCTCCCCAAGGCGAAAAGTTATTACGATAAGGCGGCCCGCGGAAATCAACAGCTTACCGCCGGCTCCGATGCTGTTCAGCGATCCGCGGATATCGCCAAGCTACAAATGATCGAGGCGAAGCAGAAAGCAAACCGCGAGACGGAAGAAAAGGCCAGGGCGGAAGCGGAGAAGAAAAAAGCTGATTCCACCAACGCTCCCGCCAACCCGACCAAGGTGATCGATTCAAGCGGAACGCCGATTGCAGCCTCACCGGCTATAGACACCCTCGTCCGAACAGATTCCGTAGCCGTTGATTCACTCTTCAAGACCGTGGAGGCGGTTGATTCGACCACAGACTCTGCCGCCGTAATTCCTGTCCTGCCGGACACCGTCATAGCTGACTCGACCATTCCCGAATCCATTAAAGTGACTGTACTGCCGACTGATTCACTCCCGGTGGACACACTCAAGCCGGATTCACTGGTTATCGACTCAAACTTGGTTGACTCAACTCTTGCCGACACGACGGCTAGATTAAGCAATGCTGAAGCCATTGCCCAACAATCGCAACGTCTCAAGGCGATGGAGCAGCCAGCCGCTCCCGCGAAGAAGGTGCTAAGTCCGGAGGAGCAGGCCCGCGCTGATTCGATCGCCGCTGAGCGCGAACGGATGGCCGCGCTGGAGTCGGACGCGGATATCATCTTCCAACTGGCTGAGCTCTACTGGTTCCAGTTGAACAAGCCTGACTCCGCTATCAATGAGTTGAAAGGATTGATCCGCGACTACCCGAATACGTCATTCGCCCCGCGCGCCATGCTCGCGTTGAGTACGATGTACCGCGAACACCTGACCGATTCAGCTGGAGCTGACTCAATCTTGCATGAGGCATACGCACTCTATGGCAAAACGGATTACGCCAAAGAGATCATGCGTTTGATGGGGAAGGTCGGGACCGGCGAGGATGCCGGCTACCCCGAGTACTACTATGGATTGGCGGAGGATTTCCTGATCGATTCAGCAAATGTTGATTCCGCGAGATACTACTATCAGTACGTGATCGACAGTTTCCCGAACTCTTCGCTGGGTCCGCAGGCCCGCTTTAATATCGCGTACATTATCGAGAATTATCAAAGTCCCGGAGATTCCTCGGTCATTTTCGCCTACGAAGCGATCATAGACTCCTTCCCGGGCACTCCTCAGGCGATCGAGGCGCAGAAGCGGATCACGTTTAAGGCTCCCGTCAAAAAGCAGTATGTCACGCCTGACAAGCCGAAAGGCGAGCGGGATGAAGAGGAGTTGAAGCCGGGCGAAGTGATCGTCGCCAAACCGGTGCCGGCCGGAGATGACGCAGACTCCACCGGCCGCTATATCAACATCGAAGAAGGATTCTATAAGGGGCCAAAGGGCGAGCCGCTTATCCTGCTGGACATCAAACCGAGCGAAACGCGGATCGAGTTTACATTCCCGGACGAGGCGTCCAGCCTCGAGGGTTATCAGATCAAGATGTACTTCCAAATCCGACTTGATTTTTCGGGGAAAGTAAATGATTTTGTCCTCAAAGCACCAACGCCCAACGACGAAGTGAATCGTCGCGCGGAAAAGACCGTTGGCTCCATGTCCTTTGACCCATTGCAGGTTAACCAGGAGCTGACGCGAAAATCCGAAATGATCACTCTGCCGGAAGAGATGGAGGATCCAAATGGACGCTGGTACGTGTACATATTTATCGCAGAGAAACCGGAATACATGAGATGACCAAGCCATCCTGTGAGGAAACCCGACTACTCCGACACCGCGATCTCTCTCACAACTATTTCTCCCTGACATTCGGACCGTATACCCGCGCCAAAGAATGCCGTCCCGGCAGTTTCATCCACGTGCGCTTGCCGCACACGGATGTGTACTTCCGGCGGGCCATGTCGGTCGCGTCGGTCGATCCGAAAAAGAAAGAGATCGAGATAATTTTCAAGGTGTACGGCCGCGGCACGACGCTGCTGTCGCAATTTCACAAAGACCAGACGCTGGATATCCTGGGACCGCTGGGCGTCCCATTCACTCTCCCCAAGAAAACCGAACGTGTGATCATGGTGGCCGGAGGAGTTGGCTTTCCGCCCCTCATGTATCTGGCGACCGATATGGTCGCGCGCGGGTATGACCCGAAGAAGATAGAGTTCTTCTACGGCGGAAGATCAGATGGAGATATCATTGAACGCGCGCGCATCAAGAAACTCGGCGTCAATTTCCATGTCGCCACGGACAATGGCTCACTCGGTGTCAAAGGTGTCGTGACCAAACCGGTGGAGAAGTTCCTAATAGATCACGCGGGTGAAAAGCTCATCATGTACGGTTGCGGACCGGAGCCGATGCTCAAGGCGACCAACGAACTTGGTCTGAAGTATCAGATCCCGGGACAACTCTCACTCGAAGCACCCATGCCGTGCGGCATCGGTGTCTGTCTCGGCTGTGTCGTCAAGACCACTGCCGGAGAGTATGTTCGGGTTTGTGTCGAGGGTCCGGTCTTTAACATCGGGGAGATTCAACTATGACCCCCGATATCAAAGTCTCAATCGCCGGAGTGGACTTTGTCAACCCGATCATGACCGCCTCAGGCTGCTGCGGCTACGGCGAAGAACTGGCGAATGTTTTTCCGCTCTCCAAGCTTGGCGCGCTGGTTACCAAATCGATCACCCAGAAACCGCGCATGGGGCACAGACCGCCACGCACCGCCGAGACAGCCTCGGGTATGTTGAACGCGATCGGACTGGCAAATGTCGGTATCGATGCTTTCATGACCGACAAGCTCCCCTGGCTGGAGACCCAGCCGACCAAGGTGATCGTCAATGTCGCCGGGTCATCCATCAAAGAATATGTCGAAGTCTCCGCGCGGCTCGCTGATTCACCGCGGGTGGACATGATAGAATTGAATATCTCCTGCCCCAATGTTGACAAAGGCGGCATCGAGTTCGGTGTCGACCCAGTGATGACCGAAAAGTGCGTCTCCGAGGTACGGGCGGTCTTCAAGCGACCGATCATCGCGAAGCTTGGTCCGAATGTAACCGATATCACGGCCATCGCGCGAGCCGCCGAAGCCGGTGGCGCCAATGCGCTCGCTATCATGAACTCGGCTTTCGGAACCTCGGTCGATATCGAAACATGGCGTCCGCGTCTGACCAATAATCGCGGCGGGCTGACCGGCCCGGCTATCAAGCCGATGGCGCTGTTGATGGTCGATGTCGTCTATCGTAGCGGCGTTAAACTACCGATCATCGGGATCGGTGGTATCGCCAACTGGCAGGATGTCGTTGAATTCATGTTGTTCGGCGCGACCGCGGTGCAGATCGGAACCCAGCTCTTCGTTGAGCCCGACGCCCCGGTCAAGATCGCCGCCGGACTG
>JAYRFH010000093.1:0-2434 GCA_041908405.1 Candidatus Zixiibacteriota bacterium | reverse complement strand
TCGCTGATTTCAGCGGCAATCCGACGTCCGGAGTGTCGCCGTTGACCGTCCAATTCACCAGCAGTTCATCCGGTGAAATCGATTTTTATGAATGGACGTTTGGGGATGGGACCAGCTCGAATTCGCAGAACCCGTCGCATGAGTACGCCACAGAGGGTATTTACGACGTGCAGTTGATTGTGCTTGGTCCGGGCGGCGTAGATACGCTGATTCGGCCCGCCTACATCGACGTTGCCCCGCCTGCGCCGGTAGCATCGTTTGACGGTTCACCGACGAGTGGACCCGCGCCGTTGGCCGTGCAGTTTGACGATCTTTCGACCGGTTCCATCAGTTCGTACGAGTGGGATTTTGGCGATGGCAGCAACTCCACTACGCAAAATCCATTGCATTCATATGACACTCCGGGAACATACAGTGTCAGGCTGACTGTGGTTGGTCCGGGCGGATCAAACAGCACAGAGCGCGTAGATTACATAGCGGTACAAATACCGGCGCCGGTCTCGAATTTCTCAGCCGACCAAGTGTCCGGAGTCGCTCCGCATGCGGTCAATTTCACCAGCCTGGCGACAGGGCAGATCGACAGCTACGCGTGGGAGTTTGGGGATGGCGGAACATCGACCGCCCAGAACCCGCAATACACGTATGCAACGCCCGGAACGTATTCAGTGAGACTGACGGTGAACGGCCCCGGCGGTTCGCACAGTTTGCTTCGGACAGATTATATCACCGCGCTGATTCCCCCGCCGACATCAGATTTCTCAGCAGATCCGCTGTCGGGAGTAGCGCCGCTTGGCGTTGATTTCACCAGTCATGCGACTGGACTGATTGACAGTTATGCATGGGAATTCGGTGATGGAAATACATCGACATCGCAGAATCCTTCGCATGTGTACGATACACCGGGAAACTACTCCGTTCGGCTAACAGTGAATGGACCGGGAGGGTCGGATGATCTGCAGCGGAATGACTATATTACGGTCAATGTTCCGGCGCCGATCGCATCGTTTTCGGCTGATCCGATCTCCGGCATTGCACCGCTCGATGTCAGTTTCACGAATAGCTCTACCGGCCAGATCGACAGTTATGCATGGGAGTTTGGCGACGGGCAGAGTTCTGCCGAGATAAATCCGCAGCATACTTATCAAGATCCGGGGAATTATTCGGTTCGACTGATTGTCAGCGGAGTTGGCGGCGCGGATACGTCGTTCCAGCAGGATATGATATCTGTGGGGAATGGCGGGCCGACTGCTTCGTTTGATGCTGACCCGTTAAGTGGAGTTGCACCGCTGGATGTCCAATTCACCGATCATTCGACGGGTGTGATATTGACCCGGTTCTGGGATTTCGGCGATGGCCAGACTTCGCTGGAAATCTCGCCTCTGCATCAGTATCAAAATCCCGGAACCTATACGGTCACGTTGGCCGTCGTTGGATTGGTTGGCGTGGACACGTTGCGCCGGGTCGATTACATAGTGGTGAATGAACCGCCGCCGGTGGCAGGGTTTTCGGCAGATCAGACGGTTGGAATTGCTCCGCTGGATGTACAGTTCACCAATAGTTCGACTGGAACAATAGACAGTTTTGAGTGGGATTTTGGCGACGGCGAGAGCTCCGTCGATAAAGAGCCATTACATACGTATCTGAATCCGGGAGTTTATTCTGTCCGGTTGATCGCTGTCGGTCCAGGTGGGGCGGACACAACGCGAATGGTTGACTATATCAATGTGCTGAGTATTGATGGTGCGGGTCGTCCCACGACCTCAACTAAGCCGACTATCCGGCGCAATCCCACCGGTTCGATAACGCCAAGTAGTTCGGCGACATCCGGTAATCGAAAAGAATAACTTTCTCTCTCGACTCATCGAGTAATTCAAATATCCGGCGGTTGGAATGAATCCGATCGCCGGTTTTAGTTTATCCTTGACCGATTCGCCCCTAAGGTAGTACACTTCCCGCCTGAAATAACGAAACGGAGCGCTTCCAGGATCGACCAACGGAGGCGCAGCTACGCGTGAAAAAGCGAGAGCAGGTAAGAGAATACATGCAGACAGCAGAGAGACTTCAGGGGATGCGTCCCAGCCCGGTGCGCATGTTATCAGAGGGGGCGCCGGCCGATGCGATCTCACTTGGGATGGGTGAGCCAACTTGGGTGATGCCGGAGGTTGCCCGTCATGCACTGGCCAATGTTAGCGGCGTGTGCGGTTATGGAGACAATAGGGGGGTAATGGAACTTCGCGATGCCGTCGCCAGATACTACCGTGTTCCAAGCGATCAGGTAATGATGACTGGCGGTTCGCAAGGGGCGTTGTTTGGAATGCTTCAGGCATACGTGGGACCCGGAGACAAAGTATTGGTGCCTGACCCCGGCTTTGTTGCCTATCCGGGAATTACCAAGATGGCGGGAGGAGAGGTAGTAAAATACAAGCTGTCAGCG
>JAYRFH010000092.1:0-7870 GCA_041908405.1 Candidatus Zixiibacteriota bacterium | reverse complement strand
GGACAATCCGCCGGGACTGCACTTGCGAGAAGATAGCCATCGAGCATATCCGCTTGGGTTGGTCGGCAAGCAGATACTTGGGTTCACGGATATTGATAATATCGGGCAATCCGGATTTGAGTTGGCGTACGACTCGATGTTGACCGGTAAGGGAGGATACGCGGATATCCGCCGGGATGGATTGCGCAAGACCTATCGAGTGGAAGAAGCGGCGCTGGTCAAGCCGACGCCGGGGAAGTCGGTAGTGCTGACGGTGGATTGGCGGTTGCAGGATATCGTCGAGTCGGAATTGCAGCACGCGGTGGACAGCTTTAATGCCAAGCAGGGGATGGCGGTGTTCATCGACACGCGGAACGGCGATATCCTCGCGATGGCGCACTATGATCCGATGGAGAAGGATCCAGAGAAGCCGACCAAGTTGAGGGCGATAAGCGATCAATATGAGCCGGGGTCGGTCTTCAAGATTTTCACGGCGGCGGGAGTGCTGGACAAGCGGGATGTGAACTACAGCTCGCTGGTCGATTGTGAGAATGGCGCGTGGAAGGTCGGCAAGCGGGTGCTTCACGACGACAAGCGGCATGGGCTGATGAATTTCCGGGAGATCATCGAGGTCTCTTCGAATATCGGGATCGCCAAGTACGCGATCACGGTCGACCCGGAAGAGATGTTTGATGTCTATAAGAAGTTTGGCTTCGGCAAGAGACTGAAGTGTGGTTTGCCGGGGGAAGCCTCGGGGCAGTTGTTCACTCCACCCAAATGGAATGATTTCACGGTGTCGCAGTTGGCGATGGGGCACGCGGTGGCGGTGACGCCGCTGCAGTTGGCCTCGGCGATAGGAGTGGTGGCGAATGACGGCGATCTGCTTCGTCCGCGATTGATCCTCGGGTATGTGGATGACCAGGGGTATGTGGTGGAGGAGCAGAAACGCGAGGTCTTGCATCGCGTGGTCGACAAGGGGCTCGATTCGCTGCGCGCGTTCATGCGCGGCGTGGTGGAGAAGGGGACGGCGAAGGCGGTGAATTCGAAGATGGTGGAGATCGCGGGGAAGACCGGGACGGCGC
Source organism: Candidatus Zixiibacteriota bacterium (assembly GCA_041908405.1). Taxonomy (GTDB): domain Bacteria; phylum Zixibacteria; class MSB-5A5; order GN15; family FEB-12; genus FEB-12. The sequence goes on along the minus strand of JAYRFH010000092.1, from coordinate 6,809 downwards.
AGTTGCCGGATCTGGAGACGGGGCGGTATTTCCAGAATAAATACGCGGCGACGTTCGGCGGCTTTTTCCCCTATGAGAATCCGACGGTGGCGGGGGCGGTGATATTGATCGACCCGCAGCCGATGCACTATGGCGGTTTGACCTCGGGGCCGACGTTCCGTCGCATAGTAGAACGATACGCGGTGCTAAATCCTGACCTGATAACGCTGCCGGAAAGGACGCTGGCGGCGAGGTCAGGACGAGTACGGGTGACAGTTGACCTGCCGAATTTTGTCGGTCGGGATCTTGAAGCTGCAACACAGCTCGCGGATGTGCGAGGGATCAAATTGCGTACCACCGCCGATGAGGGGACGGTAGTCTGGCAATTCCCTCCGCCCGACCGAAAAGTGGATGAGGGCGACGAAGTAGTCGCCCTCGTCACCAATCCCGCGGACAGTGTGATGCGGATGCCCAATTTGACGGGCTTACCGGTAAAGAAAGTTAGCGCGCTGTTGACGCATGTCGGCGCGAAATTCCATATCCGGGGGACGGGACGTGTTGTCTCCACCTCCATTGCAGCAGGCGAACCATTCGACCCCGCAGTTCCATTGCAGGTAGAGTGTCAGCCGATCTAAAGGACGCATGAAACTACACGAGTTGGTGGCAGAGGTTGAAGGAGCGATCATCACCGGGAATGGTGAGATCGATATCGAAAACCTCGAATATGATTCGCGGCAGATCCGTCCGGGGTCGCTGTTCATGGCGGTGAAGGGGTTCAAGGAGGATGGCTACACGTATGTCCCGCAGGCGCTGGAGAACGGCGCGGTGGCGGTGATGGGGGAACGCGACGGCGCGGAGGGTGTGGCGATCCATGTGAAGGTGCCGGACATACGGAAGGCGATGGCGGATGTGTCGGCACGATTCTATGGCTATCCCGGAATGCGGATAAAAGTGTGCGGGGTGACCGGGACCAACGGCAAAACGACAACCAGCAATCTGATAAAGAAGATACTGGAAGCGCGCGGGAAGAAGGTCGGACTGGTGACCTCGCTCGTGTATGACACCGGGGAAGAGCAGTTCGTGGCGTATCGCACGACGCCGGAGTCGCTGGATATGCAGCGGCTGCTGTTTTTGATGCGGAAGAATAACTGCGTGAACGCGGTGATCGAGACCTCGTCGCACGCGCTGGCACTGCACCGGGTGGACAATATCAATTATCGGGTGGCGGTCTATACGAACCTGACGCGGGATCATCTCGATTTCCACGGGACAATGGAAGATTACTACCAGGCGAAGGCGATGCTGGTGCAGAAGCTGTCCGGCCCGATGAGCTACGCAGTGATAAATCTGGATGTGCCGGAGTTTCACCAGTTGTTCGGCGAATTGCAGGGGCCGTTTATCGCCTATTCGCTTTCGAACAAGCAGGCTGATGTGTACGCCGGAGATTACGAGATAAAGCCCGACCGGACGATCTTCGACCTCGTAACGCCGATGGGAACGCGGACGGTGTCGTTCATGTTGCCTGGGCAGTTCAATCTAATGAACGCGCTGGCGGCGGCGGCCGGTGGACTGGCGAGCGGGATCGATCTGGATACCGTGGTAAAAGGGCTGGAAGAAGCGACGCCAATCCCGGGACGCTTCAATTACGTGGAGATGGGTCAGCCGTTCGCGGTGTATGTCGATTACGCGCATACGCCGGACGCGATAGAGAGACTGTGTGAGGCCTCTCGCGGCGTGATGAAGCGCGGGCGTTTGCTGTTGATGTTCGGGTGCGGCGGGGATCGAGATAAGGGGAAACGTCCGTTGATGGGGACAGCGGCGACGAGCTTCGCGGACTTTGTGATCGTGACCTCGGATAATCCGAGGACCGAGGATCCGCAGGAGATAATCGAGAATATCAAGCCCGGGTTGAAAGGGCACAATTACGAGATACATATCGACCGGCGCGCGGCGATCAAAGCGATCGTGGCGATGGCGCGACCGGGAGATGTGGTATTGCTGGCCGGCAAGGGAGCCGAGCGATACCAGGAGATTCAGGGAGTGAAACATGAGTTCGACGACGCGACCGAAGCAAAGCGGGCGCTCGAAGGGCTCGGGTATACCGGCGTATTGGCCACAGAGGGACGTTGATCAGTTTGCGATTTGATCAGCTTGCACGGATGACAGGCGGGACATTGAAGTCCGCCAGCTATGGAGAGCGCGCGTTTGCGGGTGTCTCCATAGATAGTCGCACGCTCAAGGCGGGCGAGTTGTTCATTGCGTTGCGAGGTGAACGGGTCGACGGTCATGACTATATCGCGCAGGCGATCGAGCGCGGCGCGGCGGGATTGATGACGGAAGTTTCGTACGAGCATTCCCGGGTCGGGTCGGATGTCGCGGTGGTGATGGTGCAGAACAGCCACGAAGCGATGATGTCGCTGGCGCGGCAGTATCGCGACCAGACCGGTGCGAAAGTGGTCGGTATCACCGGCTCCAATGGGAAAACGACAACCAAAGAGATCACATACTCCCTGTTGAGCGTCGTAGACAAGGATGTCTACCGCTCTTCGGGGAATTTGAATAATCTGTTCGGGATGCCACTAGCGATCTTCGCGATGCCGAAAGAGACGCGGGTAGCGGTGCTGGAGATGGGGATATCGCATCCGGGCGAGATGACCAAGTTGACGCAGATAGTCCGGCCGGATGTGGCGGTGATAACGAATATCGGGGCATCGCACCTGGAATTTCTTGGCTCGCTCGAGGGGGTGGCGCGCGCAAAGCTGGAGATGGTGGCGAGTTCTTCGCCCGATGTGCAAGTGATCATCAACGGCGATGACCCGGTGCTGACGCGCGAGATAAAGCTCTATCGTGATAATTATGTGACGTTTGGCATGACGCATCCGGCGACCTTTGAGCCGGAAAAGGTGCAGCGCCAGAGTGATGGCACGGCGATCGTGACGATCGAGGGACATCGGTTCCGGCTGCCGTTGTTCGGGGAACATCAGGTTTACAATCTGCTGACCGGCTACGCGGTGGCGCGGACGCTGGGGTACAGTTTTGATTCGATTGATACCGAGTCGATCCAGTTCGTGACGGCGCCGATGCGGGGGCAGGCGGTGACACATCGCGGCGTGAAGTTCATTGTCGATTGCTACAACGCGAATCCAGAGTCGGTGCGACTTGGATTGAAGTCTTTCGCGGCAATGGAGACCACCGGACGGAAGATAATCATCCTTGGCGATATGCTGGAGCTTGGGGCGCAGGCGCAGGAGTATCACCGTCAGATCGGCGCACTGTTGGCGCAACAGACTTTTGATCTGGCGGTCGGTGTCGGCTCACTCGCCAAGTCGATTATCGCGGCGGTGGCGGATGCCGGAGTGAGCAAAGAGAAGTTGCAGCATTTTGGTGACGCAACATCGGCGGCCACGGCATTGCACGGAAAGTTTAAGCAGGGGGATCTGGTTTATATCAAAGGTTCGCGGGGAGTCGGTCTGGAGAAAGTGTTCAACGCCTTCACCGGTGAGGGAGGGGCGCACTAATGTTCGACCATCTCCTGGTGCCGTTGACCGAGTATTTCAGCGGATTCAATCTGTTCCGGTATATCACGTTCAGAACGGCAGGCGCGACGATCACCGCGCTTCTGATATGCCTGGTGTTCGGGCCGATCTTCATCAAGTGGCTTCAGAAGAAGCAGATCGGCGAAGAGATACGCGTGGACGGTCCGCAGAGTCACAAGAAAAAAGCGGGCACGCCAACGATGGGCGGGATAATCATCCTGACCGGAATAATCGTGCCGACATTGCTCTGGGCGAATCTGAGCAATTTTTATGTGCTGATGTGTCTGCTGGTCACGATCTGGCTGGGCGGATTGGGATATCTGGATGATTACTTCAAGGCGATAAAAAAGCAGAAGTCGGGATTGGTGGCGAGGAAGAAATTCGCAGGGCAGATAATCCTGGGAGTGATCTTCGCGCTCTCGCTGGTCTACCTGTCGCCGGAGGGACGATACGATGGGACAACGTCGATACCGTTCTTCAAGAATTTCGTGCTGAATCTGGGGATCATGTATATCCCGTGGATCGTGTTCGTGCTGACGGGGACCTCGAACGCGGTGAACCTGGCGGATGGTCTGGATGGATTGGCGATCGGGTTGATCGGGATCTGCTTTATGGCCTTCACGGCGATCGTGTATGTGACGGGTCGATTGGATTACTCAAATTATCTGCAGATAGATTACCTGCCGGGGACAGGGGAGTTGACGGTGTTTTGCGGGGCGGTGCTCGGTTCGGCGCTGGGGTTCCTCTGGTTCAATTCGCATCCGGCGCAGGTGTTCATGGGCGATACCGGTTCGCTGGCGCTGGGTGGAGCGCTGGGAGCGATAGGGATTCTGCTGAAGAAGGAATTGTTGCTGGTGGTGGTCGGAGGCGTGTTCGTGGCGACCGCGCTTTCGGTGATCATCCAGGTACTGTCATATCGATATCGCGGCGGGAAGCGAGTGTTCAAGATGGCGCCGCTACATCATCATTTCGAACTCTCGGGTTGGCATGAAAACAAAGTGGTGATCCGATTCTGGATCATGGGGGCGTTGTGCGCGTTGTTGACGCTTGCGACGCTGAAAATACGATGACGTTAGAAGAGAAGATAAGAGGACGACGGGTCGGCATAATCGGGATGGCGCGCTCCGGCGTGGCATCGGCGGTTCTCGCCAAGCGCAAAGGCGGGAAGCCGTTCATTTCGGATAACGCCCGAGCCGAGTTGCTGACCGAGCAGATAGCTCGATTGCAGAAGGAAGGGATCGAGTTCGAGACGGGCGGTCATACGGATCGCCTGCTGGGGTGCGATTACCTGGTGGTGTCGCCCGGTGTGCCGTTGTCGCTGGAGATACTGAAGCGCGCACGGATATCGAATATACCGATCTTCTCAGAACTTGAATTCGCGGCATGGTTCTGCAGGGGGAAGATCGTCGCAATAACCGGCACAAACGGAAAGACGACGACGACCGCATTGACCGGCGAAGTCTTCAAGGCGGCGGGGATCCCGACGTTGGTGTGCGGGAATATCGGGGTGGCGTTCACGGATGTGGCGGATCAAGTGCCGGAGAATGGCGTGGCGGTAGTTGAAGTGTCGAGCTTTCAGCTTGAGACAGTGGCGGATTTCCGACCAAACGCCTGCGCGATACTTAATATCACGCCGGACCATTTGGATCGTCACGGATCGATGGACGGATACAAGAAGGCGAAGTACCGCATCACGGAAAATCAGGGGCCGGATGATTATTTCATCATCAATCGGGATGACGAGATCCTGATGACCGATCCGGCGCCGACACAGGCGACGCGGCTGCAGTTCTCTATAAAGGATGACACGACGGCGAATACATTCGTGCGGGATGGCGCGCTCTGGATACGCTTCAAAGGACACGAGTCGCAAGTGATAGCGGTTGACGAGATAACGATACAAGGGCCGCACAATCTGCAGAACGCGGCGGCGGCGGTGGCCCTGGCGATGACATTAGATGTACCGACCGCGGCGATGGCGCAGGCATTGAAATCATTCCCGGGAGTGGAACACCGGCTGGAGAAAGCGGGTGTGGTGGCGGGGATAACGTTTATCAATGATTCGAAAGCGACGAATGTTGACTCGGTGGTGGTGGCACTTCGGTCGATGCGGACGCCGACCTACGTCATTATGGGCGGTCGCCACAAAGGCGCGCCCTACACGCCGATCATTGAGGCGGGAAAGCCGGTGATAAAGGGTGTGATCGCGATAGGAGAATCGCGCGAAAAGATATTCAACGATCTGGGGAAGGCGTTCCCGGTGTCGTTTGCCGCCACGCTCGAGGAGGCGGTGCATAAAGGGTTTGAGATGGCGCATCCGGGGGAGACGGTGTTGTTGTCGCCGGGGTGTTCCAGTTTTGACATGTTCGAGAACTTTGAACATCGCGGGCAGGTCTTCAAACAGACGGTAGCTTCGCTGAAGAATGGAAAGAAGAAGAGTGAATCAGTCAGTCGCTAAATCCCGTTTCGACGAAACGCTGTTGTTCCTCTATTTGGGGATAGTCGCGTTCGGGCTGATCATGGTCTACTCGACATCATCGATCATGGCGGATGGTCGCTTTGGCTCGCATTTCCATTTTCTGAAGCAACAGGCGGTCTGGATGGTCGCGTCGCTGATCATGATGTTCGTTGTGTTTCGGCTTGATCTGCAGAGATGGGCGGCGCTGTCGGTACCGGCACTGTTCGTGACGTTTTTGCTGTTGGCGCTGGTTTTCATTATGCCGGCACGCAATGGGGCGCATCGCTGGTTGATGCTTGGGCCTATGACCTTGCAGCCATCGGAGCTGTTCAAGTTTGTCACGATCTATTATCTGGCGTTCTCGCTGTCGAATCCGAAGCGGGATCTGAACAGCATCAGGCAGTTGATACTTCCGTACGGGCCGCTGCTAGGCGCGGGGTTGGGATTGATCTTATTAGAACCGAATCTTGGAATGACCATTCTCGTCTTCTTCACCGCGCTGGGGATATTCTTCCTCGCGGGATTGCGCATCAAACATATCATGGCGGCGGCGTTGCCGCTGGTGGCGACAGCATCTTTTGTAGTATTCGTGATAGGCTACAAGAAGGCGCGCATTCTGGATCATATCGCGGCAGTAGTTGATCCGTTGCAGGGGAGTTATCAAGTCAAGCAGTCCGCGTTGACCTTGGGCGCGGGTGGACTTCTGGGGACGGGACTGGGCGAGGGGAGACAGAAGCTGTTCTTCCTGCCGTACCCGCATACTGATTTTATTTTCAGCGCGACCGGAGAAGAGATCGGATTCGTTGGGCTGGTGATCCTTTTGATCGGACTGTTTT
>JAYRFH010000091.1:0-2232 GCA_041908405.1 Candidatus Zixiibacteriota bacterium | reverse complement strand
GTCGGTCACGTAACCGCAGATGGTGTCGGTCATGATCTCGTCGATGATCAGGTATCCTTCGGCAAAGCCAGGAATGACGTTTTCAGTCGCTTCGCCGCAATTGCGAACGAGCGACGGGCCAGCCTCACCTATAGATACGGCAAGCGAGGAGCCAAGCGGAGCGCCCGGTGCGATGGAGAAGAAGATGTTGGCCCACAGACCGGAACCGCTCGGCACCATCAGTGAATCCATGCCGTCGAACGACATCGTCACGCCGGAACCATCCAAGTCGTAGACTTCCATGAAGACCACGCCATTCGGGATCCGCGATCCAGCATAGGAGATAGAGTCAATTGACAGATAAAGGCCGTTATAGCGCAGCGGCAATGAACCGGAGAGCGTGTTGCACTCGGTGATCAGGTTGACCGGCACCACTGCCTTGCCACCCGGCGTAGCGGCTGCGGTCCCTACCAACATCGAATCGGCGAGAGAAACATGGCTCTCCTCGACATCGAGATGGAACGCAAACGACTTGGCGCGCGGCTCGCAGATATGCTCATCGGAGGTCGTGATGACACCAACGGCATTGTAGGAACCAGCACTCAAGCCGGTTGAGTTGGCGATCATCTTGACCGTCAACGGAGTCATACCCGCAACGGTCGAAACGATATCGCCATTTTCATCTTCGAAGTCGATCCAGTCGGCACTCAGCGGACGGGAGACCAACACCCGAACCGCACTGGAATCGGATGCATAGATCGTCATGGTACGGAAGGCCGGAGTCGGCGCTTCGTTGATCATCGCGGTGAAGGAGATCAGGGAATCAGTCGCCTTGAGATCGGCGCACTGTGTTCCCGCGACCACCAACTGGACGCACACGTTGACCGAGGTCGAGCAGATCAAATGACCCGGTTGTCCTTCGGTTTCCGGCACTGAAATGCCGCTGGTGATCGTGAAGCAGTCGGTGTAGGTGCCTGGTTCGCTCTTCATCGCCATATAGTGGAAGACGAGCGTTCCAGGAGTCGCACCCTGCGTCACCGGAATGTCAAAGACACCCGAGCCCGGGGCGGTCACCATGTAGACCATATCCTGACCAGTGCTGGTCAAGATGATCGAATCGGTCAACATCACCATCTGGTCGACAGAGCCGTTCACCTGATAGAAGGTGTCGGAGACAACCAGGGTCGGACAGGCAAATTCTCCGAGGGTCAGTTTTACGAAGACCCACTGCGGGGAATTGTTGGCCTCGGCAGCCGACACCATAATGGAGTCAACATAGATTCCGGCCGGCACATCTGCCATATCGACAAGGATCATCAGCGTATCAGGGGTCGTGCCGCCGGACTTGGGCAGAACCACCCATGAAGAGGTCGTCGAGACCGTATAGGCCATAGCCGCACCACCCAGTTCGCGGACGATCATCGCTTGCGGGGACGGTATCGGACCAAATTCGGTGGAAGAGAAGAACAGCGTATCAGGAGCAACCTGAAGGATTTTCGCTTCCGGAGGAGTCACAGTCAAATTGATCGCAACTTTGATCGGGCTGTTGGTCACACCGGCAGCTTCGACAAGGATAGTGTCGCTGTAAGTACCTTCGCCAACACCGGTGATATCGACATTAACGTCGAAGCCACCCGGGGTAAGAAGATCCGCATTAGCGGTTGCGATCCAAGTGGCGTTTTCGGTCGCGGTGAAGGCAACCTGCTTGCCACCAGCTTCGGTCACGGCAACGTTCTGAGCCGCCGGATTGGCGCCACCCTCGATCGCTGCAAAATTCAGAACTAACGGATTGACAACAAGCGTTTTCGGAGCCTCGGTCACGGTCAACCGAACCCATTTGGTCATCGGCGAATTGCTCGCCGATGCGGCGGTAAAAGTTACCGCTTCGGTATACGTACCCGGCGCGAGAGCCGAGGTGCTGATATCAACGCGAACCTGCTGCGGAGTATTGCCGGCAGCGTTGGTCAGACCAAACCAAGTCGTAGCTTCGGAGGCGGTAAACGCGATCGCCGCTCCGCCGGTTTCGGAAACTGCGAAGTTCTGGAAGATCGGCAACGCGCCACCTTCCTGAACCGTGAAGAACAAGGGATCGGGAGCCACGGCGATGACCTTCGGCGCGGCCGCAACATTCAGAGTAACTTCAACCATCGGCGAGTTGGTGGAATTAACGCCACTCACGACGATCGTGTCCTTGTACGTGCCAGGGAGCAAACCAGCGATATTCACGCCAACTGATACCGCCTGCGGCGTCGT
>JAYRFH010000090.1:0-2117 GCA_041908405.1 Candidatus Zixiibacteriota bacterium | reverse complement strand
TCTCCCGCATTGATATGACTGCGATTGCCTTTACGCTGGTGGCCGTTCTCTTTGGAATCGCGGTCGCCTGGGTTATCGCTCGCGGAATTTCTCGACCGATAGTCGAGATCGCGCGCACGGCGGAGAGAGTCGCGGTCGGTGACATTAACCAGGAAATCTCCATAAACCAGCGAGATGAGGTAGGTCAATTGGCCGAATCATTCCGCAATCTGACCAGCTACATGAAAGGTCTGACTGGTGCGGCGCAGAGTATCGCGGCTAACGACCTGACAGTGCATGTGGAACCGAAATCTGAAAAGGACGTCCTGGGACAGTCCTTTAAGACCATGATCATTAATCTGTCCGGTATGATCCGCCAGTTGGCGGATAACGCCCGTGAACTGGTTTCCGCGGCCACCGAGATCTCCAGTTCTTCGGAGCAGATGTCCAAGGGAGCCAAGGATCAGGCCGACCAGGTGACACAGGTGGGAACGGCTGTCGAAGAGATGACCGCGACCATCCTTGAATCATCCAAGAACGCCGGGGATGCCTCGACCGCGGCCAAGGGAGCGTCCGAAACGGCGTTAACCGGCGGGCAGATCGTTAATGAAACCATTCAGGGGATGCAGAAGATCGCGCAGGTGGTGCGCGACTCAGCCAACTCCATTACGCAATTGGCCAAGTCAGCCGACCAGATCGGTGAGATAATCGGTGTGATCGACGACATCGCCGACCAGACCAATCTGCTGGCGTTGAACGCGGCGATCGAAGCCGCCCGCGCCGGTGAGCAGGGGAGAGGATTCGCCGTGGTCGCCGATGAGGTGAGAAAACTGGCCGAACGGACCGGCAAAGCGACCGGTGAGATCACCGAGATGATCAAAGGCGTGCAGAGTGAAACCGCCGGGGCGGTCAACTCGATGCAGGCCGGTTTGCAGCAAGTGGATCGTGGGCGTGAGCTGGCGGACAACGCGGGTAGCAGCCTGAATGAGATCGTCAGCATGGCCCAGCGTGTCACCGATATGATCGCCCAAATCGCGACGGCTTCGGAAGAACAGAGCGCCGCGGCCGAGCAGATCAGCAAGAATATCGAACATATCAATACAGTTACGAGAGAGACCGCGACCGGTGCTGAGCAATCGGCGGCCGCGGCGGAAGAATTGAACCGTCAGGCTGAAGGACTTCAGCAGATGGTGGCGAAGTTCAGACTGTAGTCAGTGCTAACACGATTCGAAGGTCGGGAGGAGCGAACGGGTTCGCTTCTCCCCTGATCAACTAACCTGTCGTCAAGACCCGAGGCTCGGCGGTATCTCGCCGAGGGACGGAGGGGGGAAGATAGAGAACGGAATGAGATGGAGAGATCATACTACGTGGCAAATCAACGGTGGCAGGGGGAGCCTCGTTGTCGAATGGACTCAGTCCCACGTCATGATGCAACGATTGCGTTCTTGTATGCGCCGGCGCGGCTGTTAACCTGACCTTCATTTTGGGCGGCTGGGCGTTGACGCGGAGAGAGGACGGAGAAAGACGATGAAACTCAAACTGGCGCACAAGCTATTGCTTGCGATGTGTGGATCACTGCTTATCGCCGCAGCCGCTATCACCGTGGTGACCACGTGGAAATCATCCGGGGTTATCACTGAGATCGCCAAAGCAGACCTGAATCATCTGGCCATGACGGCAGTCGAAATGTGCCGGATGCAGAATGAGCAGAGCACCAACCAAGTGAAGTTCAATTTCGAGGTGGCGCGCTCACTGTTCCGGGACTACACCAATGGCGCAGTTCGCATGGACGGCGACCGACTGGTGGTCGGAGGCGGACGGAATAGCCGCGCACTCAATGGTGACACGCTCTTTGTAGACAAGGTCAAGTCGCAGACCGGGGCCACCTGCACGATCTTCATGCGGGAGGGGGACAAAGCGAAGCGCGTCGCCACCAACGTCCGCAAGGAAGATGGCAGCCGCGCGGTCGGTACCTACCTTTCCGATCAAGTGTATGAGAGGGTAGTGGCTCGCGGAGAGACCTACTATGGACGCGCGTTTGTTGTGACGTCCTGGTTCGTTACGGCGTATGAGCCACTTAAAGACGCCAATAACAAGGTCATTGGGGTGCTATATGTGGGCGTTCCGGAACGGACCCC
>JAYRFH010000089.1:0-4242 GCA_041908405.1 Candidatus Zixiibacteriota bacterium | reverse complement strand
TTGTGTGAAGTGGCGTTCTATCGGCGGACGCTTCTCCAGTTCACGCATACGAGCATCGAGATCCGCCAGTGTCCGATCAACGCGGACGCCGACATACCGATGTTGGCCGCCGGGGAATGGAATATCTTCAGATTGAACTATTATCTGTGTAGAGTCGATTCCAAACTCACCGATGAGGAGCAATCGCATGATGTGCGCTCTACCCAAGGCGAGGCCGGGATTTTTCGCGTCGTGACTTTCCCGATACTCATTGCCGTCGGCTCCTCCGGTGATAATGAGTCGCGCGAGCGGATACTTCTTGAGCGTATCGGCGACCGCGCGGAGGTCAGCTTTGTAGGGTTGGAAGATCTCCTGATCGATACTTCCGCCAACGCCCAATGGGAAGTCTTTGATCACGACTTCCTGGGCCATGGCGATGCCCGCGAGAGCGAGGCAACTGATTAGGGTGAGGATGAACTTAAACATCTGTTTATGTCCTTTGCCTGACAGGAGCGTTGGCCGAACTTTCCGGTCGTGGACGCGAGGGAGAGGTCGGAAGTAGCCAGACAGAAGGCACCGTAGAGTGCAGGGTGCTTCCGTTGGGAATGCAGTCCGTTGCATGCAAGTCGAGCTCGGATCCGTGAGGAGTTCCTATTTCTCCTCGCTACAACCAGAGGTTCGGTTGCGAGCGCATTCCTGAAGTTATCTCTACAGGGTAGAAAGGCAAAAACCGTACCGAAGCAGAAAATGGTTGAGCGGTCTCAGACTATGGGACTCTCCCCATACTTCGCCTTCGCGCCATGGATGACGATAGTCCACAATTCGTATACGGCGCGAACTGTAGCAGCGCCGCGTTTGACCGATACTATCAGTACATTCGAGCCACGCGAGTACTACATGCCAAAAGAGACCAAAAACAGCGAGAGTCGGAAGTACGCGAGACGAAGGACGAGCGATTACCTCGTTGTCTCGGACCGTCGGACCGGCGCGCGGGTCGGACGGATCACCAATCTCAGCCCAAAAGGGTTAATGATGCTCAGCGGTGATGCGCTCACTGCCGAACACACCTACGGATTGAGCATCGCGCTGCCAGACGGCATATTCGATAAGCCGAGCATTGAACTGACAGCTGTCTGCAGGTGGAGTCGATATGAGAAGCAGTCCGACTTCTGGGGGAATGGGCTGGAGATTGCGGCAATCTCAGATGATGACCGGAAATTGCTTCAACAGGTTGTGGTCAAACTGATGACCAATAACGGTGAATGCGGAGAGTTGATCGATCCAGCACAAAAACTGAAGGACGAGAAGATAGAGTGGCTGCGACATCGGCCATATCGTCGGAAAGAAGGAGTGTAATCTCCTTTTACAAACGAAAAGGCCCGGTACATGCCGGGCCTTTCTGTTTTCACTGTATTTTCAGCTATCGGTAATTACTGCAACTGTGTCAGCATGCGGAAGAACGGTTGCCAATCCTCGATAATAACCGGTTTCTGGTCAAGCAGCGCGGCGTCCTCTTTGGAGAGCAACTTCTTGTCGACCATCACCAGCAGGACATTCTCATCAAACCAGGAATCATACATCGTCCAATATCCGCCGCTTCCGGCGCCACCGCCCCAGGAGTTCTCAACTTTCCATTTGCGCGGAACACCCGCCGCGGTAGTGTCGACAGCGATGATCACCATTGCATGGTTGGGGGTCTCGTCGCGATAGGCGAGGCGGTCAGCCTTGGTAGTGCTGAAGTCGATACCAAGGGTTGACGTGTAGTCCCAGACATTGGCGGCGAACATACCGCTGTCACTGTAATTGTCACGGCCGACATCGCAGGCGAACCAGACGATCTGGCTATCCTTGATCATCTTGTAGGTGTATTCCTTCAGCTTCTCTATCGGCATATTGAGGAACCGGATATCCGGCTGCTCCTGAATATTGCGGCTGCTCTTCAGTTCAAACAGCGCACGATCCTTCTGAGCGGGATTATGGACGATCGCGACATATTCAGTCGACAGGTCGCCGTAGTACTCTTTGAAGAAGGACTGCGGGGTGTACGTCTTGTCGACCAGCACTTTTATCTCGGTCGAGTCAGTCTTCTTGGTCGAATCGGTGGCGGCCGCGGATACTGTATCCTTGCGCGTCTCCTCATAGCGGAAGACGAATTCCTTTGGCGGTTTGCCGTAAGCGCAGACCAGCAGGCGGTAGATATCGCCAAGCATCCCGTCCTTATACGTGCGGATCGCGGGTTCTTTCTGACCGTCGCGGTGCATCCGGCGGATCTCGGCGGCGGATTTTCTCAGGAGTGTATTGAGCAGATCGTTGGTCCGTCCAGTGGCGGCGGACTGCTTGGTCTCCGGCATGGCGGAAGCGGGGACAACGCCGTATTTGCGCATCAATCCTTCGAAATACTGCCACCAGCCGCCATCCCCGATCGGGTTCTCTAAGTACATCTGGAGGGCACGATCATTGATATCCCGGTCGCGCAAAGCGATTATCGTCTCTAGAAAAAGATTGGACTTCTCGAGACGGTCGTAGAACGACAGATACGCTTGCGAGAGATTGAAATCGCCCAATTTGAGTTTGGTCATGACACGCGGTGTCACCACGTTGGAGCCGGCGAACATCCAGCACCGTCCGCTCGACTTCTGGTCGATGATCTTGGTTCCTTTGAGCTCGAAATTGAATTTACCGTCGAACGAGGTCACCAGCTCACGATTGAGCGACAAGTTACGGATGTCGTTATTGGTGGCGGCATTGATGACGCTTTTCAGTTTGGGATCATTGGCCACCTGTTTCTCGAAATCCGCGAGCATGGTGGGGGTGATGGCTCCGGTCGGCTGCGCATAGGCGACCGCGGCACAAGAAATCACTAGGAGCAATACAAGTCCAGACCACAATCGATTCTTCATAAGACGATTCCTCTGTCGGTATATGACATTTGACTGATAATATATGGCAATTCAGAACTAGTGACAACGGGTTTGGGCGGGTATTGACAGTCGATAGAGTACGGCGATTATGCTTGACAGCCGGTGGGGTCGGCGTATATTGCTAATAACGGACTGGTCTTATCCATGTTAGCGCGCGGTCGCGGCGCTCATTCTCGAGTCTACGAATTGTCATAATTCATCCGGGCAACAGTTTTCCTATTGGGCTATGGAGGTTTTCATGCTTGGTATCCAGAGGATACGGAATCGTGACGGCAAAATCTCCCGTATGCATACGCGGACACTCTCACTTCTACCTGCAATTATAGTGGTACTCGCGCTACCGGGAGGCGTGAACGCGCAGTTCGGCACGGGCGCCGACGGCCCTGCTGTTATTGCCGGCAGCGTGACCCTCACTGGGCCGCGCAACTACACAAACCTGACTGTGTCGCCAGGTGCCACACTTAACACAGCTGGTTACACAGTTTACGTCAACGGTACTCTGCTCAATCAGGGCGTCATCACAGATCAGCAGAATGGCGGAGCAGGGGGAGGAGGTGGCAATGGAGGTAATCCCGGCACCGGACATAGTCCGTACATCAATCCCTCGCAAGGTACCACTGGTTCGCCAGGGTCCATAGGAACTGCTTTGGGAGCGGGAAATGGCGGTTCAGGAGGAACTGGCGGTTCCGGAGGCGGCGGAGCCTGGGATGGCTCGGCCAACGAGATGGCTGCCGGTGGACCAGGGGGAAAGGGTGGAAATGGTGGTCAGGGAGGTGGTGTCGTCCGGCTTTATGTAGCGAATCTAGACAACCAGGGGACTATCCATGCCAACGGCGCGGTGGGCGGCAACGGTTTTTTCGGTCAATTCGGTCAAGCCGTTACCTATGATAAAACTATCTTCACAGAACTTGACATGGCTGGAGGCGGTGGTGGCGGAGGTGGGGGCGGCAACGGCGGCAATGGCGGTCGTGTAGAGATATTCTATGGTACAATGATTGCGCCCGGAACGATTCAGGCAGTTGGCGGCGGAGGTGGATTTGGTGTTGCCGGCGGTTCAGGTTTGACTCAGAGCATAGCCGCGCATGTAGACCAGATGGCAGGGCCCGGAGCGGCCCCATTCGGCAACGGAGGCGGAGGAGGTGGCGGCGCTGTCGGCACCACGAATTCAGGGAGCGGAACCACTGGCACTCCCGGTGGATCAGGCGCGCCCGGCCTGGTGACACTAACGCCTGTCTCCTGCTGTGTAGGCCAGACTGGCAACGTCAACAAATCGATCAATGAGGTTCCCGATATCTCGGATCTCTCACTGCTGATCGCTTTTCTGACTACTGCGCCGGCACCC
>JAYRFH010000088.1:0-1913 GCA_041908405.1 Candidatus Zixiibacteriota bacterium | reverse complement strand
ATCAGGAAATTGAGCGAGACAATGACGGCACATCCATAGAATACGGCCGGCCATGACCATCCATAAAGGAAGTGCGCCAGGGGCGGCCCAAGGAATCCGCCGACATTAACCAGCATGTAAAACATCCCCCACCCGACCGAGCTGTTTTTGGTCGACAACGATTGACACATCGTCCCCTGCACGCCCGGTTTGAAAGTCGCTGTCCCTAACGCGAGAATCAGACAGCCGGCCAGGAATGGCCAGAATTCCCGCTGGGTTGCCATCAACAAGTAGCCGATCACTTTGATCGCTACTGAGAATCCGATCGTCTTTTTATAGCCGTACCGATCGGCGAATCCACCGGTAAACATCGGAACCAGTGATTGCACGATCGCCCACCACATGAAGATGACCCCTTTATCGACCTGCGAAAAGTGCAGCCCGTTGATCTCATCCGCCTGGGCGATGTAGATCGGGATCACCACGCGTATGCCATAGTACGCCAGACGTTCAAACATCTCCATGATGTTGACCATCCAGTATGCTCGCGGCAAATCTCTGAGTTGGGTAAGAAGCGTTTCTTTGGGAGGGTCGGTAAGAACGGAGCCGGTTGTGTTAGTTGCCATCTATTCTTCCTGTCTCGTTTACGATTTGCCAAGAAAACACCCAACCGGGCCCGCTGTCAACGAGAAACGTGTTTCAGGTCATGGAATTACGAGATTTTCTGCCCATCCCCGTCCCTTGCGCCGGACCAACCATCCTCTCTACCTTTCAGTGGTTTTGTCACGAACTGCCGGATTCTCTGTACGAAGACTCCCTCGGTCCACTCTGTAGCCTAAAACAGAACCAACAGACAACGAAGAGTCACTCATCAGGAGGTTTTCATGATTCGCAAAGGATTACGCATCACCGTAGCAGCAGGCTTCAGCCTTATGCTGGGATTAGTCGGCTGCTCCGACAATCCGGTGGCGCCGATGAAGACCTCGGTACAGTCCGGGCAACGCGACTTTACCGAGAATCAGGTTCGGGGACAGGTCGAGATATATGGCCGAGTCGCCACAACAGACATTTCCAGTCGTTCCCTCACCATCACCGGTCAATCGATGTCCGTGGCGGTCAACGTCGGAGCGGAGATCGTCTTTAAGGATGGTGGTTCCGAAACCCCGATCGACTTCAGCCAGATCATGGTCGGCGACTCGATCGAAGTTCGTGGCAGCACATCCGGCGGCACGTTGAACGCCGATCGCGTCCGCATCCGTCCGAATGACATCGGCCTGGAAACTGAATTTGGTGGCCGGGTCGAATTTGTCGACACCACCACTTCCCGGATCAAATTGCTGGACGACGCCCGCTTCATTTTGGTCGCCCCGATGGCAGAACTGGTGCAGCGCAACAAAGACGCTGAAACGATCACTTCACTGGCCGCCATTCGCGTTGGCGACTCTGTCGAGATCAAAGGAAATACGCAGCCCGATGCTTCCATTCTGGCTTCGCGAGTGCGCGTTCGCCTCGACCAGACGGGAACCGGTGACGACTTCCGCGCCGAAGTGGAATTCAAGACGACAATCCTCAGTATCGACTATGCCAACGGCACGCTCCTGACCGCGTTCTGTTGGCAGGTGCAAACTGATTCAATGACATATATCTTTACCTCAGACGAAACAGAAGACCTGAGCACGCTGGGCGCCGCGGCCCGTCGCGGATATGATGAGATCCCCGACTCTACGCACTCCCAGCTTTCCTTCGCCGATCTGAAGGTTGGTGACAGCATTGAGGTCTATGGGAATTACCTTCCAACTTCAGGCATCTACGCCGTCGCGATCAAATTGGAGCGTGGCTCTCTCAATACTCACCGGGAAATTGAGTTCACTAAGGTCATCGCCTCTGTCAATGCGAGCAACCGTACAGTCACCTTTGTACGAGATGATCGGACT
>JAYRFH010000087.1:0-6077 GCA_041908405.1 Candidatus Zixiibacteriota bacterium | reverse complement strand
GATATTGTAGTAATTCTTGACGATGATCTCTTTTTCGGTCAGCGACGCGTTGATAGTCGGGTATTCCTTCAAGGCGATACAGCAGGCCTTCACGATGAACGGCATGTAGGTGATATTCACGCCATACATCTCGCGGAACTCTTTCTTGATCTGGTTGCGGAACGTCACCAGTTCGGTCATGTCGATATCTTCGAAGGTCGTCACATGCGGGGAGGTCTGTTTGGACTTCACCATATGCTCCGCTATCAGCTTGCGGGCGCCGATAAGCGGCGAGCGAGTGACACGCTGAGCCTCCGGAAGCGGAGCAAACACCGGAATTTGCACTTTGACTTTCGGCTCTTTGGAAGCCACGGGCGCGGCCGCAGGCACTGTCGTCGTTGCGGCATAGGTGACAGCCTGAACCGGCTGGACCGGTGACGGGATCGGCGCAGCGATGAATCCTTGAGCGCCTGAGCGCTGCTCGACCGCGCGCATTACATCTTCAACGGTGACTCGACCTTCTTTTCCTGTCGGAATGATGGTCAGGGGATCGACGCCATACTCACGGATGAGCATTCTGACCTTTGGCGACATCATCCCTTTGCCGACCTCGCCGGTTGCTTTGACCGGAGGGGCTGCGACAGGAACTGCCGCGGCTACTGGGGCGGACGGTGCGGGTGCATCAGCTTGAGCCGGACGGCCGGTCGAGACTGGCGCACTCTTGCCATCCTCTATCGTGGCGATGCGCGAACCCACTGGAACCACGTCCCCTTCCTTCACAAACTGGGCAGTCAGGATACCGGCGGTTTCAGCCGGAATTTCGACATTGACCTTATCCGTCATCAACTCAACCAGTGGTTGGTTGATTTCCACCCGGTCGCCTATCTTAACTTTCCACTGCAGGATGGTCCCTTCGAGAACCGACTCTCCCATCTGTGGAACCAGAACATCTTGTGCCATATAACGTTTCCTCTATCTCGTTAAACTAATCTACAAACCTACGCATGTGAAAACAGCGACCGATTTGGTCGCTCAAGACGGCAAAATACGGCCATGTCAGCTAATTTCAAGCATTTTTTCCAGTGCTAACTTGGCCTCACTCTTGGTCGGTTCTGGTACCCTGATCGGCTTTATTTCAGGGAAATGCTCCAACGTATACGCCAGATCGTTGAGGGTCGTCCGATACATATTAGCGCAGACCGGGCAGGTATTGCCTGAAAGCTCGAATATCTTCTTGTCTGGGTAGGTGTGCGCCATGCGATTGACTAGATTTATCTCGGTCCCGATGGCTATCACAGAACCCGCGGGCGCTTTGGCGCAGTAATCTACTATGAAGCTGGTCGAGCCGGAAGCGTCCGCCAGCCTCACAACTTCATGCGGGCATTCCGGATGAACGACAACTTTCACGCCAGGGTAGCGCCGTCTGGCGTCTTCCACATGCTCCGGTTTGAAATTGGTATGGACGTGGCAGTGCCCTTTCCAGAGGATGATCTTCGCTCTCTCTATTTGACTCGCGGACAATCCGCCGTCATCGCGCGAGAAATCCCATATCACCATCTCATCGGACTGCAACCCATAGTCTACACCGGTGTTGTGCCCAAGATGCTCATCAGGGAAGAAGAAAACCTTCTCGCGTTTCTCCAGAGCATACTTGAGTGCGGCTTTCGCGTTTGATGACGTACAGATCAGTCCGCCGTTTCTCCCCGTAAATGCCTTAAGACCGGCAGCAGTGTTCATATATGAAATAGGCATGATCTTTTGCTCGCCGCCGAACGGCTTAAGCCATTCCCATGCTGCCAGCACATCCGCCATCTCTGCCATATCCGCCATCGGACAGCCCGCGAGCGGATTGGGTAAGTAAACGTTCTGATGGTCGGCTGTCAGTATATCCGCCGACTCCGCCATAAAATGCACACCGCAGAAGACGATGGTGTCGGCATCCTGCTGGCGTGCGGCTATCTTGGATAGTCCATAGCTGTCGCCGATATGATCGGCGAATTCAACAACCTCGAGCCGCTGGTAATGGTGCACCAGAATGACGAGCTTCTTGCCAAGCCTTCCGCGCGCAGCCCGAATACGTTCACGCAGGTCATCAGCGGTCGCTTCCCGATACTCTTTCGGCAGGGCAAAAAACATGATTAGTCTTTCTTCTCTGACGGTGCTTCGGTCTTGGGTGCCTGCATCCGGGCCCATTTCTTCTGGGCCAATTCATGCTTGTCGGTCGAATGTCCCGGGCTGACTTTGGCTTTCGGGTCTATGAAGTTTTTCGCGTTATTCACCGCGATCGCCACCTCCCCGCACCCGGTTGATATCAATTTGAGCTTCCCTTCGTAGGTGACGATATCACCGGCGGCGTAGACGCCTTCTATGTTGGTACGCATCCGGCTGTCAACCTTGATGGCGTTATGCTCAAGTTCCAATCCCCAATCCTCGATCGGTCCCAGATTGGTCAGGAAACCGATATTAAACACAATGGCATCGATATCGAGAATTTCTTCTTCTCCCGTTCGCGTTTGTACCAGGGTGACGCGACGGACCCATTCCTCTCCCTCGATCTTCTGAATCTCCCAGAACGGGAATTTCATCCGTACACTCGAATTCATCACTTTACGGACTGAGTCCTCATGGGCGGCGAAGAAATCGTTTCTGTGAATATGGGTGATCGACCGCGCCACCGGCTCCAGCATCATTGAATAATCAAACGCGGAGTCACCTCCGCCGACTATCAGAATATTCTTATCCTTGAAATCATTGATACGTCGGACGAAGTAATAGATCCCTGCGCCTTCAAGCCGCTCCACATTGGGGATGTCCAATTTCTTCGGGACATACGCGCCAAGACCCGCGCAAATCACCACGGATCGCGAGACATGTTCTCCCTTATCGGTGATCAGGTGAATTATGCCGTGAGCATCACGCTCCAGCCCGATCACTTTTTCCCCGAGGCAGAGAGTATGGGGATACTGAAATGCCTGTTCCTTGAGTTGCCTATTCAGCTCTTTCGCCATCACCTTCGGGAAGCCGGCGACATCGAAGATATATTTCTCCGGATAGAGCGCCATCAACCCGCCACCGATCTCTTCCAGCATATCGATCGCCTTGAACTTGGTCATGCGAAGCCCGGCGTAGTACATACCGTACAGCGCCACGGGCCCGGCGCCAATGAAGGTTATGTCCTGCAAATCAGGACGAGCGAGCGGATCAGTGCTAAAGTTGGTCATACGACACTCTGTAACGCCGGTGAGCCTGTTGAGTGCCCGAAAGTTAGGCGGATATTATGCCCGCAAATTCGGGCGCTGAATGGATATTCCGGCTGGACCATGAGATATGGCCGCCTACCGTTCAAGTTTTGATATCGCTTTGAAGAGTTCGTTGTTGTCAGGGATCTCAGCCGGAGGAACCTGCTCGATGAATCTAATGATGCCCTGCTTATCTATCAGAAAGATCGTGCGCTCCGCGTACCCCCGCCTGCTAAGCACGCCGTACAGGTCGGCAACACGACCATGCGGGAAATAATCCGACATCAATGGAAACGAGAAGCCCCCGTGCTCCTTGGCCCACGCCTGGTGGGATGCCAAAGAATCGACTGAAATAGCCAGGAGTTGGGTGTTGTATTTTTCGAACTCGTCTTGAATGACCTGATATGCCGGGATCTGCGCTGCGCAAACGGGAGTCCAGTCGCCGGGATAAAACGCCAGGACGACATTCTTTCTGCCACGATACCACGCGAGATTCAACTCCCCCTCGTTATGGGTAGGTAGTGTGAAGTCCGGCGCAAGATCACCGACCTTCAACTTCGCGTTTGCCACCTCAGTCTGTTCCGTCGCTCTCTCTCCGCAGGAACCGGTACTCAGTACCGGTCATCGTCGTTATTCCCCATGATATCCCCGTCGTCGTCCTCATCCAGGAAATCTTCGCCGTCGCCCATCAGTTCGTCTTCTTCTGACCACTCAGAGAACTTACTTCTGGGGGCGCCACACACAGGGCAACCTTCCGGTGGTTCTTCTTCATCGTGTACGTAACCGCAGATGTCGCACACCCACTGCATCGTTGCTCAACTCCTGATTTCGTCAGTTGTGACGTTTACGTCTAGTCCTCAAGCGGAGCGCCGTTATCATAGCCGAACCAGCTATAATTTCCGGCCAACGCGTCCTTCTCAGCCTGCAGTAATTCGAAATGATGATGTTCCTCATCAGCCAGATCATCGAAGATCTTGCGGAAAGATGGATCGTCCACCAAATCGCGCTCTTCACGATAGTACTTGGTTGCGGCCAATTCCGCTTCAATAGCGAGATTGATGAATTCCATCTCCGTGTGGCGCTCCATCACATGCCCTTTGCGGAAAACCTCCGCCAGCGCGTTGATCCCCTTCTCAGGAAGCGGACCGATTTCACCACCAACATACTTCTCAAAGATCGCGACTAGTGTCTCTTTGTGGCGGATCTCGTCATCGCGCAATCCCTCGAGCTTGCGTTTGGCATCCGCATTCTTCGCCTTGCCCGCCAAGACGTTATAGAAATAATACCCGTCCTCTTCCCCTTTGATCGCTTTCTTCAGAATCTCGGCAATTTCGCTTTTCGAAGTCATAATTTCTCGATGCTAAATCGTTAAGTGCCCTAAAGTTTGCGTTTGGCCTGAACATAGTCAACAGCTTTTTTTAACCGTTCTACCACAACAGGTTGCGACAACACTTCGAGTACATCAAAGAGCCCGGGTCCATCCGTGTTTCCTGATACCGCCACTCGCGTCAATTGTGCCACCCTGGCTTCTTCGACACATGCTTCCCGGGCCAAGTTGTTGAGAGCCTGAGAGGTCGTTTCATGAGTGAACTGCTCTAAGTCAGCAAATCTTGCCGCGAGCTTGGTGAGAAGATCGACTGCTCCCGGTACACAGAGCTCCGCCACCGCCCTGGCGTCGTAATTGCGGTCGAAGAAAAAGAAATAGCTGCCCAGTGATACAAAATCGGACACACTGTTTACGCGATCCTTCAACAACCCGATCACCGAACGGAGATACGTCCATCTCGTTTCCAGCCAATATTTGGAGGTCACACCCGCCTCCACCAGCATGGGCGCCACGATGACCGCCAATTCATGATCGGACATCTCTGCGATTTGTCTCCGGTCGAGACTCACTGTTTCTCTTTCGTCATGAAGAGTATTCGGGGGCTCAAGTGCTCGTTGGCAGATCGTTCCACTAGTTGTTCGCTTTGGGTGAGCTATTTCCGGGACTCTATGGATTATCCTGGCGAGGCCAGTCCTCTTCGGGCTCTGTGTGCGGTTCGACAACCGGCGACTGGTCTGCTTCTGACTCATCGGTCTGCCGTATCTTTACCGGTAGCTCTTCCGGAAGGCTTACGGCTTCCGATGTTGGTGCTGGTTCTGATTCCTCCATCGGCACGACTGGCGCAGGTCGAAAAGGAGGAGGCGGAGGGGGAAGAATTACCGACGACTCATCGTGAGCCGAAACAACGGAACCTGCCACCGCGGCGACAACCGGCGCAACCTGCAAGAGACTATCATCGGGCAGACTGCTGAACGATAACTCAAGTCCACCGACGATCCGCGCTACCAGATTATAGCACGCGGCCACCAACACCATGAACAAAGTATTGAAGAATGCCCCAAGAATGGCGAGAAGGAACGGCATGATAAAGAGCATTCCGAACGATGTTCCCTCGTCATACGGCATCTCCCCCGCACCGGCCATCGCCAGTATCACACGCGCCATCGGTATGAAGATCAGCGACGCAAAGATGCCAAAGAGGAACCCGATCAAAAGGTTGAGGAAGAACCCCACTTTGATCAGCGCCCATATCCCGATAGACCGTACTTCGTACCTCATCGCATCCTCCATATAGAACCGGAGCCGGTCTGTTTGGACCGGCTCCGGAAGATATACTTAGCCAAATGCTCGCTCAAGCTATTTGTGACGGGTCACCGCATGCTTGATGATGAAACGGGCATCCACCGCCTTACAACTGCTCCTGTCCGGGGAGCAGATGAACGGATTGATATCGATCTCGGATATCACATCGAAGTCCTGCACCAGCTGTGACATCCTGAGCAGCGTCTCCTCTATCAATCCAATATCAACCG